>JBBSPE010000169.1:0-9166 GCA_038259155.1 Gemmatimonadales bacterium | reverse complement strand
CGGCAACCGCACGCCAAAGTGGTTCCTGGAAACGCTCGGCGTGTACACCAGCCTGCTCAATCACTGCGCGTACTGCGTCGAGCATCATTTCGCGGGGCTGCAACGGTTGCTCAACGACGACGCGCAGGCCGACGCAATCCGACACGCACTCGAGCGGGAACTCTTTGACGACGGGTTTGCACCCGCGCACGTGGCCGCTCTGCAATACGCACGCCTGCTCACGCGCCACATCGACGACGAGGCGTCGCTGGGCGCGGCCGTTGAGGCCATGCAGGAACGCGGACTGGACGACGGCGAGATTCTGGAAGTCAACCAGGTGGTCGCCTATTTCAACTACGCCAACCGCACGGTGCTCGGCCTCGGCGTTGATACGCTCGGTGACACGCTCGGCCTCTCGCCGGGCAATTCGGAATCACCCGACGACTGGCAACACCGCTGATACTCGCCCAGTCACGCTCGCTCAGCTTATCCAGCGACCCACAAACCCGAACGCGAGCAGATTGGCCAGCAGTACGCCGCTCGCCACCCCCAAGCTGAGCGCTACATTGCGCGCCCAGCGCCAGGCGCGTTCGTTCACGGCCGCATCGGTACGATGCGCGTCGAGCTGCAACCGTCGCTCAGCCAGCCCCCAGACGCCAAACGCCGCCTGACAGCCGCCCAGCGCCGCGAGTGTCGCCGACAGCGTGGACAGGTCCAGGACCGCGCCGAGCATCGCGACGAATCCCGCGCCCAGCGAGAGCGCCAGATGGCGAGAGGAGACAGCCTGTGCGCGCTCGGCGAGGAGTTCGAACAGCGACTCCTGCTGCGCAGGGCCGGCAGCCGGCACAACAGCGGTGGGCGGGTTCGTACTCGGCATGCGCGATCTCGTGGAGTCAGGTGCCAGTGCGACGGACACCGTATAGCATGTGGCCAGAAACGGCCGAGGTCCAGCAGCGCACGTTCCGGACGCGGACAGGCTTGACGGGGAAACCTCACTGCCCGCAAGCCGGTCACCCCGGTTCGACAGATCTGCGACGCCTCGCCATGTTACACACGTCCCGGCCGCGTACTCGGCCGCCGTTGATTCCCGTCTGACAGGTCCGCAAACACTGATGCTCCATCTCCGTTCCTATTCGCGCGCCCCTTTTCGCTGGCTGCTGACCGCACCGTTGTTTGCTGCCGTCACTGCCTCGTCGCTCACTGCCCCCTCGCTCCACGCCCAGCAGTTCGACGTAGTGGAAGCCACCGTGGCAAGCGTGCAGGCCGCGCTCGACGGCGGCACGCTCACGTGTCGTGCGTTGGTGCAGCGCTATTTCGACCGCATCGCCGCGTACGACCAGAAGGGACCGGCCCTCAATGCAATCCAGAACGTGAATCCGCGGGCGTTGGCCGAGGCGGACTCGCTGGACGCCGTGCAACGCGCTGGTACACCTCGCGGGTCGCTGCATTGCGTGCCCGTACTCGTGAAGGACCAGGTTGAGGCGATGGGCATGCCCACCACGTACGGTTCGGTACTGTTCAAGGACTTCGTGCCCACGCGCGACGCCACGATTGTGAAGCGGCTCAAGGGCGCCGGCGCAATCATTCTCGCCAAGACCACCATGGGCGAGTACGCGAGCCGGTACGTGGGCTCGGCCGCCGGCATCATCCGGAACGCGTACGATCCCACGCGCAATCCGAGTGGTTCGTCGGGCGGCTCGGCCAGTGGTGTGGCGGCGAACTTTGGCCTCGTGGGCATTGGCGAGGACACCGGCGGATCCATTCGCGGGCCCGCGGCGGTGAGCGCACTTGTAGGTTTGCGTCCCACATTGCAGCTGGTGAGCCGGTTCGGCATGCTGCCGGCCAACCCCACGCAGGATGTGCTTGGCCCCATGACACGCACCGTGTCCGATGCCGCACGCGTGCTTGACGCGCTGGTGGGCTACGACCCCAACGATCCCATCACCGCCGTCTCGGTGGGTGAGCTTCCCGCCACGTACACTGCGTGGCTCAAGACGGACGCGCTGCGTGGCGCACGTATTGGCGTGATTCGGTCGCGGCGTGATACGTCGAGCACTGCCAAGGTGCCGCGGCGCGACTCTACGCTCTCTGCCGACTCGCTTTCAAAACTTGACTCAGCGCTGCAGTACCGCAATTGCGAGTATCGCAAGGCGCTTCCCGTGGTGGAGCGAGCGATCGATGACCTGCGCACGCAGGGAGTGGTGATCGTGGACTCGCTGGAGATCCCCTCGGTTCCTGGCCGCCGCGTTGGCAATGATTTCGAGACTGAACAGGCCACGGACGACTATTTGGCCGAACACCCGAACGCGCCCGTGAAGACGCTCAAGGACATTGTGTTGTCGGCAACCGCTGTGCCGTGGCGTGCGCGCCAGCTCGTGGGCTATCTCAACAAGACCACCAACGACGCGGACTATCTCGCGGTGATGCTGTACCGCGACGCCATGCGTACCGCCGTGCTCAAGCTCATGGCCGACCATCAGCTCGATGCGCTCGTGTACGCCACCTACGACGCCGCCACCACGCCGATTGCAGACGATGTGATGACAAATCCGCGCCCCGTGGACGGCTACGGACTCGGCGACAATCGTGGACTGAGTCCCACGCTTGGATTTCCGGCGCTTACCGTGCCGGCGGGTTTCACGATCGATGCGCTGCCGATTGGACTCGAGTTTCTCGGGCGTCCGTTTACGGAGCCGCAGCTGCTTGGCTTTGCGTATGCGTATGAGCAGGCCACGCATCGGCGGCGTCCGCCGACGACGACGCCGGCGTTGAAGTAGGGCGCGGGCGACCCTGCCTCGTCCCGCTCGCGCGGACGCCGCTCAGCTCGATCGGCGGGCTGTGAGCCGTCTGAGGTCCTGTCTGTCCTTGGGTCGGCCGGAGGCTTCCTTGTTCCGGCGGAGCTCTGCAAGACCGATGATCAGCAATCGCGAACCACCGACGTCTGCTTCCACTGCGCCGGTGCGCACCTCTTGAAATGATACGCCACTGATGGCGGACAGCAGGTCAATGCGGAGCGGTGGATTGCCGATTTGGGTCACGGCGTTCGGAGAAAGCAGGAAGTGCGCATCTACAAGCGGTTCCGGCGCTCCAAACTCGTGAAGCGCAGCGCACAGCCGCTCCACATTGCCAGCTGACTGCTCGTAGAGAAAGTCGATATCACCCGTCGCCCTGACCACACCATGCCAACCCACTGCGAATCCGCCAACGAGGACAAACTCGACGTGGTGCGCGTTCAGTATCTCAATGCAATCTCTGAAGTCGGGCGCGAGCGCCGAGGTGTCGTTGGAGTTCGCGGTCACCCGGCATCCCAACGGCGGCGAGACTGCGAAACTTCGTAGGCCTGCTCGGAAACGCGTGACACTGCGTCAATGCCGACGGCGGCTTCCATCACCAGACTGTCCTCGGCTCCCTCTTGGTCGAGCCGGATCTGCCGTCCCTCCCATGTTGCCCGACGAACTGCAGCGCGGGCCGCGCGAGACTCGGCGGCGACCGCCGGATCCGCGCTGATACGGAATGCTCCCAGCGGACCATCCAGGCGAACGCTGACGCCCACCAAGCTGAGCATGCGCAGCGCCGACTCGAGACTCACGTTGGGACGCTCGCCTCGCTCCACCTCGGCCCACAGTCGCACGCTGACACCCGCACGCTGTGCAAGTTCACGCTGTGTGATGCCCAACGCCTTTCGGGAGCGTCGCAGCAGCGCTCCGATTTGCTCCGTCGGCATGTGTCTGTCTCCCGTCCTAGGTTCGCGTCGCTCACCCTGTGGCGAGACAAAGCGGTGGTCAGCTACCCCTTTATGTAAGTTATTGGGCAAACAATCCGCATTCAACCCCTTTACGTGTGCTATTATGTCCATGGACCGTGGAGCCGCCACTTCTCACCGCTGCAACGCACTCCACGAATGTGCGAGGGTGTTGATATGTCTATGATCCGGACGCTTGGATCCGTCGCCGTGCTGCTCGTATTCCTTCCGGCGGTGCTGCTGACCGCGTGCGCGAGGTCCGACGAGTCGCCGCAGTCACTCGCCTTCCGTGACGCCTGGGCGCGCCCTGCCGATTCCGGCATGACCAGCGGCGCCTACCTCTCGCTCATCAACACCGACACGCTCGCGGTCGCCATCACGGGCTGGCGCTCCGATGCGTCCGAGACCACCTCGCTGCACGAGACCGCTGTGCGGAACGGCATGACCAGCATGTCCTCCCGACCCCGCGTCGATCTCCCGCGGGACGGCGCGCTCGACATGGCGCCCGGTGGCCTGCACCTCATGCTCGAGCGACTCACGCGCACCTTGCGTGCGGGTGACACGGTGCAGATCACTGCGACACTCGCGGATGGACGCGACGTGATGACCGCCGTTGTCGTGCGCGCTCGGTGACGTCACGCACGAGTCCGCCACGTGCGCGGCGCATCACGCGTTTGACAACGTGAAGTCCAGACCGGCCCTGGAGATGAACTTCATCGCACTGAACGACAGCTCCATTCGCATGCGCCGGCAAGGCGACGGCCAGCTGACCGGCAAGCTGACCGGCACGTTGATGCCGCTCGCCTACCTGAGTGAGTTGTTGCCGGTCAACGCGTCGCAGTCCATGCCGCTCGTGGCGTTCCCGGGCGAGACCGACGCTGGCGTGCCGGTGGAAGCACGCATCGTCTGCGATATCCAGAACATGTTCTGAGCGGGGGCGGAAGGGAATACGGAGTCCGGCCGACAATGTCCGACCAGGCGTCGGTTTGGCGTATGTCCAGACATTGCCCGGATTCCCGTCCCGTACTGGAGAATGTTGCTCATGCCGTTCCGTTCCCTGCCAACCGCGCTGCGCACGACCCTGCTCGTGTGTGCAGCCGCCGTTGCATCGCCTCTCGTGGCACCTGTTGCCGCGCCGCTCGCCGCCCAGACCATTGACACACGCACTGGCGAGCTCGTCGGCGTTGTCACCACGCCAAACTTCGGTCAGACGTTCACCGCACCTGCCGGTGCGACGTTTCTGAACGCGTTTTCGTTCTTCGTCCACTCCAACACGGCGCTACCTGCCGACCCGCTGGTGACATTCCGTGCCTATCTGCGCGCCACCAACGGCACGCACGCGGTGGGCGACCTGCTCTTCAGTGAAGAGCGGGAAGCCGATGCCTGCTGCAGCCTCCCGCAGGAGCGATTTCTCACTGGAGGAATCCCCGTTGTTGCCGGCGAACAATACGTGGCGTTCCTGATACCGGAGGGCGGTACCCTCACCTCCGGCTTCGCCTCGCTCGGCGGCGTCACGGTGAACTCCTACGCCGGCGGCCAGGCCATCCTCATGAACGCCGGCTGCGTAACGAGCGTGGTCGCCTGCCCACTCGGGAGCCTCGGCGAGCAGGACCAGGCGTTCATCGCCGAATTTTCGGGTGGCGCAACGTCCGTGCCGGAGCCGTCCGCGCTCGTGTTGCTCGCACTCGGTATGGTGGCGATGGTCATTGGTCAACGCGCCAAACGGTCACCTGTGTAGAGGACCGTCCGCGCCAACGGGGCAGCGCGCGCGCCGGGCTCACGGCATGGCGTGCCGCTGCAGATACTCCAGATCATCCTCGTCGATGCGCACCGTATACACGGTGCGCGCGCCGAAGCCCACGAGGCGAGCCCCCGCAGGCAGCACCACCTGCCGCATCACGCGCCCGTCGCGGCCAATCAGGTCGAACGTTTGCGGCTCGCCCGCGGGCACCAGTCGCTCCACCCACAATGTGCCGTCGGGGGCGAAGCGCGTGGCGTCCTTCAGGAACGGCGGAAGGACCGCCGGCCACGCCTCCGGCTCCACGTACGGCCGCACCGACCGTCCGCCCACCATGCCACCAGCGCGCGTGTAGGTGAGCATGAGCCCCGGTCGCAACGACAGCTCCTGCCATCGCGCCTTCTCGGCCGCGTTCACGCGCACCGGCGTGTATGCGATCACCGGTCCCTTGGCCGACGTGCCGTCGGGCGCGACGAACGTGACCTGATACGGGTCCACGGTGGTGATCGCAATGCGACCGTCGGGCGCGACGGCCCACTGATCGACGCTGGCGTACGGTGGAGGGCCCTTGGATATTCCGGCCGCTGCCTCCATGGACGATGAAGCGCCGCGCGCGAGCACCGGCTTGTCCGACAGGAGCGGCGACCGCGTCCGTACGACGAGTTCACCAAGCGTGTCCTGTCGCCCGGTCTGGCGATCGAAGCGCCGGATCCCGATCGCGTTCACCTCGCGGACCGGACCGGTGGCGGTGCTGAGCAACGACGCCTCTTCGTACAGGCGCCCACGCGCATCGGCCTGCACCGAACTTCTCGTGAAGAGCGGCTCACCACGCGGAACGCCACGCGCCTGCAGCCGCTCGGTGCTGACGGAGGCACCGGCCAGCAGCAGCGCCATGCCACCACCGCCCATTTCGATCGCCATCGTGCTGTCACCGGGCAGCGCCACCAGTCGTTGCAGCAGGGTGAACTCGCCCGGGCCGCGACCCACGCGACCGAGCGCCACGGTCGCGCCCGTGGACAGGTTGACACGCCACAGGGCGATCTCCAAGTCATCGATCACGACCACTTGATCATTGGCGAGTTCGCGCACACTCGCAACGCGCGAGAACGGTGTGTCGAGCGTGGCGTTTGGCGCTGAGAGCGGCCGTGGGCGTGCGGCCTGCGCGCCGGCGAGTCCGTGCACGAGAGCGAGACACGCGGCCACGCCCGCGATCCTGTGTGTCAACGGATGAGTCCGCTGCGTATGAAGTCTCAAGTATTGCACCCGCGAGAATGTGCGTTCAGTCCCCCCGCAACGCCACCATCGGATCTACCCGTGTCGCCCGCCACGCGGGCAGCACCGTGGCCACGGTACCCACCACGGCAATGGCGAGCGCCGCCAGCGTCAACACCACGGGATCACGCGCACTCACGTTGAACAACAGCGCGTCAATGAGCCGGCCGGCCACAATCACGCCCAGCGCACCCAACGCCAAACCCGCGGCAATCACCACCGCACCACTCCGCCACACCATGTGGAACAGCGAGCGTGGATCGGCACCGAGCGCCGCGCGCACCGCGATCTCGCGCGTGCGCTGTGCCACCGAGAACAACAGCACGCCGTACACGCCAATGCCGGCGAGCAGCAGCGACAACACACCAAACGCCTCCAGCACCCGCATCGCGAACCGACGCTCCGACACATTCCGCTCGGCCGCCAACGACAGCAGGTCGAAGTCGGCGGGAATGCCCGGGTCCACACGCCCCACCACGGCACGCAGTGTGCCGAGCACCGACGCGTCTGCCCCGCTGCCGCGCACGATGGCCGTGAGATCGGCCAGTCGCCACGCGGGCAGTTGCCGATAGAGCACGAACATTTCCGACTGCGGATCGGAGTCGTAGCCGTAGTGCCGCGTATCCGTGACTACGCCTATCACGGTGATCCACGGTGCCGGCTGGTCCGGCCCAAATCCTTCCATGCTCGAGGCACGCACACGCTTGCCCAACGGCGACGCGCCCGGCCAATACCGCTCTGCCATCTGCGCATTCACCACCGCCACGCGCTCGGTCGCGGCCTGGTCGGAGAGCGCAAAGTCGCGCCCGCGCAACAGCGTCATGCCCAGCGTGCTGAAGTAGTCTTCACTCACAATGCGATAGCCCGCGTCCGCGCCGGTGGCGAGCTGTCCCTCCACGTCAATGAATCCGGTGCCGCCACCAACGAGGGGCACCGAGTTCGCCAGCGCCGCACCTTGCACACCGGGCGACTCGCGCAATGTGGTGGTGAGCGTGTTCCAGTACGACAGCGCCGCGAGACTGTCGGCAAAGTACCGCGGCCCCGCCAGCGTGATGCGCGCCGTGGCCACCTGCGCTGTGTCAAAGCCCAAAGGCCGCGACAGCACGCCGCGGAAACTCTGCACGAGCAATCCCGCGCCGGTCACGAGCATGAGCGCCATGGCCACCTCCACGCCCACCAGCACGCGACCCGGCAGTCCGCGACCACCAAACGCCGTGCGCGACCCGCCACCAATCACACCGTTGGGTGCCAGGCGCGATGCCTGCAGTGCCGGCAGCAAGCCAGTGAGCACGCCGGCCAGTAGTGACAATGCAAATGCGAGCGCCAGCACGGGCACGCTGATGCTGATGTTCGCAACACGCGGCAGCTCGGCCGCACTCAGCAGCGCCGTGCTGCGCACCAGCACCCACGCGAGGCCCACGCCAAGCGCGCCTCCGGCGAGCGCCAGTGTCATGTGTTCCACCAGCACCTGCCGCACCAGCCGCGCGCGTCCGGCGCCGAGTGCGGAGCGGACTGCCATTTCGCGTTGTCGTACCGCGCTCTGTGCGAGATTTGCACTCGCCAGGTTCGCGCAGGCGATGAGCAGCAGCACGCCCACGGCGCTGGCGAGCAGTGTGAGCAGGTCGGTGGTATCGCCGGTGAGTTGCTCCACCAGCGGCACCACACCAACACCGTACGAGTAGAGCGCCGCCGGTTCGTTCTCGTGAATGCGTTGCGCGATGGTGGAGAGATCGCTCTGCGCGCGGTCTATGGTCGCGCCCTCGCGCAGCCGAGCGACTGCCTGCCAGTTCACGTTGTTGCGTGCGGTGCCACCCATGGGCCGGTACGTGAACGCCGTCCAGATGTCCGTGCCCTCGGGAAACTCCTGCCCGCGCGCCACCACGCCAATCACCGGTTGGCGGCGCCCGTCCAGTGCGATCGTGAGCGACGGATCGCGTGATGAGCCGAGCGCATCCCGCCACAGCGCCTCGCTCACCAGCACGCCGCCGTTGTACGTGGCCACGGCTGCGGAGTCGAACGACTGCCCAAACAGCAAACGCATGCCCATCACCTGCGGAAACGTTGGGCTCACCGTGCTGCCGTTCACGCGGCGTGATTGTTCGTTGGCCACCAGCGACATGCGCGAGCCGTTGTAAATCGCGACGTCGTTGAGCGTCTGATTTTGTGCGCGCCAGTCGTGCCAGTTGTCCGACGACGTAAGAAAGAATGACCCGCCCAGCGAATCCACCGATTGCAGCGCAACCAGCTGATCCTGTTGTGGAAACGGCAGCGGTTGCAGCAGCACGCCGTGCACGAGTGCAAACATCGCGGTGGACAGACCGAGGCCCAGCGTGAGCGTGAGCAGTGCCGTGGCCGTGAGACCCGGTGTGCGGCGGCGCTGTCGGAATGCGAACACGATGTCCTGTCGCAGCGTGTCCACCCAGCGTGCCAGCCTG
>JBBSPE010000168.1:0-9183 GCA_038259155.1 Gemmatimonadales bacterium | reverse complement strand
TTGGTGTTCGACGCCGCGTGATACTCGGCATCGGCCAGTCCGTACCACGCCTCGGCGTCGGTAGAGTCGGTGGCGAGCAACGTCGCCGGGCGCGATGCCGCCTGCTGCCAGGCTGCGCGAGCGTCCTCGTAACTCGATTCGCGTGCGGCCAAGAAGCCGCGTGACAAGTCGCGGTGCGCCGTGATGATCTCCCGCTGGCGCGACGGCAGGCGCGTCGCAAACGCGACGGCACGTTCGGCCGACGCTTGATACGTGGAGTCGAGGCGATTCTGCCAGCCCAGCCCCAGCGACCGCTTGTAGTGCGCCAGCGCGAACGTGGAATCGAGCGTCACCGCGTGTTCAAGCAGTGAATCCGCACGCAGCAGCTGCCACCGGTTGAGCGCGCCAATGCCGTCCAGATACGCGCGGTAGGCTTCAACAGACGCCGTGGTCTGCTGCGCCAGCTCCATCGTGAGCACCGGGCCGCCGGCCAGGTTGAGCAGCTCGCGCGCGATGCGCTCGAACACGGCGCGATGATCCCCGCTGAGCGGCGCGCCGGCCGTTGCCTCGTCAAGCCGGCGTCCACTCGCCACGTCATAACGGCGGGCCACCACGAACAGCGAGTCGTTCGCGGTGGAGATGGTGCCGAGCACCACCGTACCCGCGCTGGCACGCCGCGCGATCTGACGGGCGTCCGCAAGCCCCACGCGCCGCGTCTCGTCGCCCTGTTCCGCACGCAGCAGATCGAGCGTGCGCTCGTAGTCCACCACGCTCAGGTCGTTCCACTGCGACAGCGTGAGACCAAGCATGTTCACCGCGCCTTCGCGCAACCAATCGAGCGAGGCGTCTGCGGTCTGCAGTTCGAACGGCGCGACAAGCCAGGCGCGCTCGTTGGCCTCGGCATCGCCGCCGCCGCCGAGCAGGGCGACGCCCGCTGCGACGGCCGCCACCACGGCCACGGCGCCGGCGAGCAACGGCATGCGAGAACGCGTTGCGGGTTTCGTGACGCCGCTCAGTCGCCCCGCCGCGATCGAGCGATTGCCCGAGGCCAGCGTGACATCATCAGGATCTCGGCCCTCGAGCACCGCGGCCATGCTGCGTCCTCGCGCATAGCGATCTTCCGGCTTCTTGAGCAGCGCACGGGCGATCACCGTGTTCAGCGCATCGGGCACGTCGGCCGCGAGTTCGCGCAGCGGCGTGGGCTCCTCCGTCAGGTGCTTGATCAGGATCGCCGCGGGCGTCTCGGCCGTGATCACCGGCCGGCCGGCGAGCATTTCGTACGCCACCAAACCGAGCGAGTACAGATCGCTGCGTCCGTCGATGTTCTCTTCGCCCGTTGCCTGTTCCGGACTCATGTAGCGCGGCGAACCCAACACGAAGCCGGCGCCGGTGAGGCGGCTGTCGGCGGCCGAGAGTGCGCGCGCCACGCCAAAATCGGTGAGCATCGCGCGCCCCGATTGGGCGTCAAGCAGGATGTTTTCCGGCTTCACGTCGCGGTGCACAATGCCGGCCGCGTGGGCGTCGTCGAGCGCCATCGCGAGGTCGTGCACAATGGCCGCGACCGCGTCGGAGGGCACGGTGCCGTCAGTCTGCAGGCGTTCGCGCAGACTTTCGCCCGGCACAAACTCCATGGCGAACCAGAGCAGGCCGTCGCTTTCTCCGGCCGCATACACCGACACGATGTTCGGGTGACGGAGCCTGGCCACCGTGCGGGCCTCCAGCAGGAACCGCTGGCGGATTTCGGCGCTGCCGGTCACATCTGGGGAGATGACCTTGATGGCCACGGGCCGATCCAGCGTCTCATCGCGCGCGAGAAACACGGTGCCCATGCCGCCTTGGCCGAGCACACGCTCGATCACGTACTGGCCGGCGAGCGCCTGGGTCAGTCGGGCCTGCAGATCGGGCGTCGGAGCGGTCATCGCGGAGAGCGGAGAAAGGGAACGGAAACCCTCGCGCGAATGGCGAGAATCCGCTGGGCAAGATACACGCTGGCCGCATACTATGGGTCGGAGGCGCTCCTCTGTCGCAACGTCGTCACAGCCCTGCGCGCCTGGCGGTGGCGCACGGCGGCAGCCGTACCTTGGTCCAACCGTACCAACATTCCGCTCGCTCCTCGCTGCTCCTCTTCCTGTGCACCAGACTCGAGTCCGTCGCCAGTCGTCCCCCCTCGGCGCCATCGCCGTGGGCGTATTCACCCTGTTTGCCGTGGGATGCACCAACATGTCCGATGACGCGCCACAAGCGGCCGCACCGAGCCCGACCGTGATCGCCGCCGATCCCAGTCCGCTGATCATCGCGCACCGCGGCGCGAGCGGTCACCGGCCTGAGCACACCCTCGAGGCGTACGCGCTGGGCGTCGCGATGGGCGCCGACTACATCGAGCCCGATCTGGTGAGCACGAGCGATGGCGTGCTGGTGGCGCGGCACGAGAACGAGATCGGGGGAACCACCGACGTTGACACGCGGTTTCCTGACCGACGCACCACCAAGATGATCGACGGGGACAGCGTGAGTGGCTGGTTCACCGAAGACTTCACGCTGGCCGAGCTGCGCACGTTGCGGGCGCGCGAACGGCTGAGCTTTCGGGATTCGTCGTACAACGGGCAGTTTGCCATACCCACGTTTGACGAGGTGCTGGCGCTCGCCGACTCGCTGGGACGCGCGCGCGGCCGCGTGGTGGGCGTGTACCCGGAGACCAAGCACCCGTCGTACTTCCGGTCCATCGGGCTGCCGCTGGAGCCGCCGCTGCTCGCCGCGCTCGACCGCGTGGGCTGGAATCGCGCCGATGCGCCGGTGTTCATCCAGTCTTTTGAGGTGGGCAACCTACGGGTGCTGCACGGCGAGACCCCGGTGCGACTGATTCAGCTCGTCTCCGGCGGCGCGCCTGCGGACCAGCGCACCGACTCGGCGATCCCGAGCTACGCGGACATGCTCACGCCTGCGGGTTTGGCCACGCTGGCGGAATCGGTGTACGGCATTGGCGCCGAAAAACGGCTGGTGCTGGGCAGCGACGGGACCGAGACGGCGCTGGTGGAAGACGCGCACGCGGCGGGCCTCAAAGTGCACGTGTGGACGATTCGCCGGGAGCCGGTGTTCGTGACGTCGCATTTCCAGGGCGACGTGAGCGCCGAGATTCAGGCGTTCGTGGCGGCCGGTGTGGACGGCATGTTTTCCGACCATCCGGACGAGGTGGCGCGCGTGCTCGGCCGCACGCCGGCGCCGTAGTGGGCGTCGCGTTCGAAAATGGGAACGATGCCAACGCGGGGGAGGTGACGGTGCTCCTGCTCCCGGGGCTGTACGACTCCGGTCCGGGACACTGGCAAACGCTGTGGGAGGCGCAGCGTCCGTGGGCCGGCGCAACGGTGCAACGGGTGCAGCAGGCCGACTGGGCTGCGCCGCGGTGTGCTGACTGGGTACGCACGCTGTCTGACGTGATGTCGCGGGTAGCGAGCGACGTGGTGCTGGTTGCGCACAGCAGCGCCTGCGCGATGGTAGCCCACTGGGCGCGTGACGCCGCATCGCACCAGTGCTCGCGAGTGCGTGGCGCGCTGCTGGTGGGGCCGAGTGACCCGACCGCGCCCGTGTATCCCGAGGGGCCGAGCGGGTTTGGTCCGGTACCGATGGCTCGGCTGCCGTTCCGGAGCGTGGTGGTGGCCAGTCGCACGGATGAGTACGTGACGTTGGCGCAGGCAACGCGCTACGCGGAGGCGTGGGGGAGCGAGTTGGTGGACGCGGGTGACGCGGGGCATCTGAATGCCACCGCGGGGTACGGCGCCTGGCCGGCTGGGCAGCGGCTGGTGGCGGAGCTGATCGTGCCCACCCGCGACTGATCGCGTGGCGGCAGGCCGGGACGGCGGCGTCGCGGCGCGGCAGCGGGAACGAATCGGCTGCGGCGGTATCTTAGTAATAAGATGAATAGGCCGGCCTGCCGCTTGTTCACCGTTCACGTTCCAGTCTTCAAATCCAGCCTCTGAGGCTTCTCCCATGTTCAATCCCGCCCGCTCCGCCGCTCGCCTGACCGCTGCGGCACTGACTCTCTGCGCCGTCTCGGCAGTTTCTGCACAAAATCAGCCGGATTATGCGTCAGCAATGCGTCATGAACACGGCACAGAAACGCCAACCGCATCACCCGCCGCTCTGATCGCGCCAAGCACGGCCGTTGTCGGGGAAGTCGTCTCCTACGGCACCCAGAACGGGCGAGCTGTTACCGGATACCTCGCCAAGCCTGCCGGACGGACCGGCGGCGGACCCGCCATTGTGATGGTCCACGAATGGTGGGGCCTCAACGACAACATCAAGGCCGTCGCCGATCGCTACGCCGGAGAAGGCTACACCGTGCTGGCCGTGGATCTCTTCGGACGGGTCGCCACTACGCCGGACTCCGCCATGGTCCTGTATCAGGCCGCCATGCAAAACGTGCCCGCCGGCGAACAGAACGTCGCCTCGGCGATCAGCTATCTCGAGAAGCAGGGCGCCACGTCCATTGGCTCCATTGGCTACTGCTTCGGCGGCCACTGGTCGCTGCGCACCGGCCTCGTGGGCGGCGTGAATGTGGACGCGGTGGTCATGTACTACGGCGCGCCCATCACCGACGCGAAGGCCCTGGCGCCGCTCGCGGCGCCGGTGATCGGCTTCTTCGGTGGACAGGACCAGAGCATTCCCGTGGATAGCGTGCGCGCCATGGAAACGGCGCTCAAGGGCGCTGGGCGCGACGTGTCCATTACCGTTTATCCCGACGCCAACCACGCGTTCGCCAACCCGTCCGGTCAGGCCTACAATGCTGTTGCCGCAGACGACGCCTGGAAGCGCACGCTGACGTTCTTCAAGGCCAACCTCAAGTAACGGGTCCGCCTCGACTGTTTGCCCACGCAACGCGCGCCAGCTTCGCTCCGTCGAAACGCGCGTTGTACAGGAACGACTCCTGAAGATTCGCGCCGGTGAGGTCCGCGCCGCGCAGGTCGGCGTTGCGCAGGTTCGCGCCCTGCAGGTTTGCGCCACGCAGGTTGGCCCGCTGCAAGTTGGCCTCCAACAGTTGCGTGGCGCGCAGATGCACGCCGGCCATCACCGCATCTGCAAACGACGCGTGGTGCAGGTTCGCCCCCGCGAGCTCCACCTCCGTCATGTGCGCGCGATCAAGGCGCACTCGAAACATCGCCGCACCGCGCAGGTCGCAGAGATGCATGCGCGCACCGCTCAGGTCCGAGCCGGAGAGTTGCGCGCCGCGCAGCGCCATCTCCGCCCACACGGTGTCCCGCAGCTGCAGGTTGATGAGTTTCACCTGCTCCCAATCGACGCCGGCGAGTTCGGCGCCACAGAAATTGCGTTCGCCGAGTGCGAGCCGAGCCAGGAGTGCGGACAGGTGCAGACGACCGTCCTCCTCGTCCGGTGCCTGGGCGGTGATGTGGTCCGATTGATCGGTCACGAGGATTCCGGCTCTCTGAGAGTTGGTCAATGCGGTGGTCCATCCGCAAGGTAGGTTGGCCCGCGCACAATCGCGCACAATCGCGCGCATTGACGGGGTTGAGCACGGGCCGCAAGCTCCCATGCAGATCCCCCGCCGGCGTTCCAGACTGCGTTGCCGGCCGCGTCCAACGCACTCCCTCCGCCCCATCGCATGCGCGCCCTCATCCGCTCTGTTTCGGCCTGTGTGACTGCTCCCGCCGTGATCGCCTGCGGCGCGCTCCTCGTTGTGGCGCCCACTGGCTCGGCCCGCAATCCCTCAAACATCACACCGCCAGCTGCTCCGGCGCGACTCGCCGACACCGTCGAGGTCACCGTCACCGAAGGCACCTCCATGTCGGTGGCCGTGTCGCGCGACGGGCAGCAACTCGCGATCGATCTGCAGGGCAGCTTGTGGGTGCTGCCGATCGCAGGCGGCACGGCGCGACGCATCACCGACGAGTACAACGACGCGCGCCAGCCCAGCTGGTCTCCCGACGGCCGCACGCTCGCGTTTCAGGCCTATCGCGACGGTGGCTATGACATCTGGGCCGTGGGAGCGGACGGGCAGGGGCTGCGTCAGCTCACGCGTGGACCGTACGATGATCGCGAGCCGGCGTGGTCGCCCGATGGACGACACGTCGCGTTCTCGAGCGATCGTGGTGGCAACTACGACATCTGGGTGGTGGAGGTGGCCAGCGGGGCGGTGCGCCAGGTGACCACCGACGCGGGCGAGGATTACATGCCGTCGTTCTCTCCGTCCGGCGATTCGCTGGCCTTCGTGGGTACGCGCCGCGGCGTGACGGGCATTCGCGTGATCGCCCTCGCCGGCGGCGTGGACCGTGTGGTCACAGCCACGGCCGGACGCTACGACGCGCCATCGTGGGGGCCGACAGGCCCCATTGTGTACCACAGCAGTTCCTCGGGCGAGAGCCGCCTCGAAGCCAACGGCACGCCGCTCACCGGCACCGAGAACGTCTTTGCGTTCCGCGCCGGCTGGCTGAGCGCCACCGACATCGTGTACGTGTCCGACGGCAAGATCCGCACGCGCTCCGTTGCAGGCGGCGCGGCGCGCACGATTCCGTTCTCCGCCACGCTGCGCGTATCGCCTGCCAGCTACACCAAGCGCACGCGCGACGTGGACTCCCGCGCGCCACGGCAGGCACTGGGCATTGTGAGCCCCGTGTTGTCACCCAATGGCCAACAGGTGGCGTTTGCCGCACTCGGCGACCTGTACCTCATGGCCGTGGACGGCACGCCGCGCAATCTCACCAATGACGCGGCGCTCGACACTGAGCCCGCGTGGTCACCCGACGGGCGCTATCTGGCGTGGTCGAGTGATCGCGCGGGCGGCACGCTGCTCGACCTGTGGATCTACGACACGCAAACCGGCAGCACGCGCCAGCTCACGCGTGAACCCACGTCGGCCATGGGACCGGCGTGGTCGCCTGACGGCACGCGCATCGCCTATCTGGACGTGGACGGCATCTGGCGTGCGGCGAGCGTGGTCATGGTGGACGTGGCGAGCGGCGCGGTCACGCGACTGCACGAGCAGCTGTTCGGGCCGGGCGCGCCCACGTGGTCGGGCGATGGGTCACGCGTGCTCATCGCTGCGCTGACACATTATTCCACACGCTTTCGCGAAGGCACCAACCAGCTGCTCTCGATTGCAACCGACGGCGGTGAAGATCGCTGGTACACACCGGTGGAGCACCTCTCCATTGATTCGCGCGCGGGCGCCGGTCCGGTCACGTCACCCGACGGTACGAAGCTCGCGCTCATTTACGAGGGGCAGCTCGCCGAGCTGCCCGTGTCGCCGGTTGGTGAGCCACTCGGACCACCGCGACGCCTGAGCACCGACATGGCGCACGCCCCCAGTTGGAGTGGTGACGCGAAGCATGTGCTCTATCAATCCAACGACACCCTGCGCCTGCTGAATGCCGAGACCGGCGTCACACGCGTAGTACCTGTGCCGCTGCGCTACACGCCGGCCATCGCGACGGGGCGGGTCGTCGTGCACGCCGGACAGTTGGTGGACGGCACCAGCCGCACGGCGCGCGCGAACATGGACGTGTTCATCACCGACAATCGCATCACGCGCGTGGTACCGCATGACGCCGAGCGCGTCGCGGCCGCTGAACGTGATGGCGCGCAGTTTGTGGACGCCTCCCGTCTCACGGTGATGCCGGGTCTCATTGAGTATCACACGCATTTGCAGAAGGACTTTGGCAGCAACGCCAATCGCGCCTATCTCGCGTTTGGCGTGACCACGGTGCGCAGTCCGGGTGGTACTCCGTACGAGGCGGTGGAGGACCGTGAGGCGGTGGACGCGGGTGTGCGTCCCGGTCCGCGCATGTTCGTGACTGGCTACCTCATGGAATGGCAGCGCGTGTACTACAAAATGGCCGTGGCGGTGTCGAGCGTGTCGCATCTGGACCTCGAACTCCAGCGCGCGAAGGCGCTCGAGTTCGACCTCATCAAGAGCTACGTGCGCATGCCCGACCTGCAGCAACGTCGGATCATTGACTTTGCGCACGCCATGGGCGTGCCCGCCGCCTCGCATGAGGTGTATCCGTCGGCGTTGTCGGGCATGGACGGCACCGAGCACACCACCGGCACGAGCCGACGCGGTTACTCGCCCAAGGCGGCCACACTGCAGCGCTCATACGAAGACGTCGCCAAGCTTTTCGCGGCGTCGCGCATGCCACTCACGCCCACACTCGCGTTGGGCGGCGGTGGCCTTCGCGCGCTGCTCGCGGCCGATACCACGTTCGTGCACGACCCGCGCTTTCGTCTGTACCCGGAATGGATGCAGCTCGCGAACACCAATGCCTCAGGACGCGCCCCCGCGCGAGACGCGGGACCGGGTGGCGTGATGGTGATGGGGCTCATGCGCGCCGGCACACGCATCGTGGCCGGTACCGACACGCCGAACGCTGCCACGCTGCACGGCGAGTTGTACAGCTACGTCCTGGCCGGCATGACGCCGTATGAGGCGCTGCGTGCAGCCACGGTCAACAGCGCGGAGATGCTGGGGCTCGACGCCGGCGTGGTGGCCGAGGGCAAGTTGGCTGACCTTGCCATCGTGGACGGCAACCCGCTCCGCGATATCACGGCCACGGCGCGCGTGCGCTACACGATCGCAAACGGGCGGGTGTTCGCGGTGCCGTCACTGCTGCGGCCGTAGGTCGCGCGCCTCACGCTTCACCCGTGCGCCGGGCGGCGCGGGCGCGCTCAGCAATTGCCGGACTCGCACGTACATTCATTAATTGTACATTAATTGTACCTTCACACAACAGCCAGTCTCTCCCCCGCCTTGCCCATGCCGACACCCGCCTTCTGGCGGCAGTGGCACCGTTGGATCGGTGCGCCCGCCGCCCTCTTCCTGTCCTACGCCGCCATCACCGGCGTCCTCGTGGCCGGCACCGAGTTCTTCGGTACTGATGAGGCACGGCGAGAAGCGAATCGCGAGCTGGTGAGCGAGATCCATACCGACACACCCATCGACCAGTGGTCAGGCGCGGTGGCCACCGCCATGACGAACGCGGCCACGCAAGCGCCCGGCGCGCCGGTGGACAAGGTGACGATCGAGCTCAAGGGGACCGAACCCAAGATCGTGGTCTACACCGGCAAGCCCGAAGGCGGAGAGGACCAGCGCCTCATTTTTGACGAGCGCTCCGGCGCGTTTCTGAGCGCCGAAGGGTACGCCGACAAGCCGCTCATTCACCGGATTCATAGCGCCGAGGTGTTCGGCGACGGCGGGCT
>JBBSPE010000167.1:0-9267 GCA_038259155.1 Gemmatimonadales bacterium | reverse complement strand
CGGCGTGGTTGCGCTGCAGTGGCCGCCAGGCCTCAGCGCGATGGCGGTGGCCGTACTGCTTCTCGTGCTGCGGGCGGGCGACGAGCGCGCCGCTATTGGCGGCATGCCCTGGTCGGTGATCCTGATGGTGTGTGGCGTGAGCCTGCTGGTGGCCATGCTCGAAAAGACAGGCGGCATGGCACTCTTCACGTCACTGCTCGCAGCGTTCGCGACCGCAGACACGGTAAACGGCACGATCGCGTTTGTGAGCGGCATCATCTCGTCGTACAGCAGCACGTCAGGTGTCGTGTTGCCGGCGTTCCTGCCCACCGTTCCGGGTCTGGTGCGCGAGCTTGGTGGCGGTGATCCTCTCGCCATTTCGCTGAGCATCAACGTGGGCTCCGCGCTCGTGGACGTCTCGCCGCTGTCCACGCTCGGTGCGCTGTGCATTGCAGCGGCGCCGCCGAGTGTGGATACGCGGGTGCTCTTTCGCCAACTTCTGGTGTGGGGACTCTCCATGTCGGTGGTGGGTGCCGTGCTGTGCCAGCTGTTTGCCGGCTGGATGGCGCATGTCTGAATCCATGCATTTCACGAGGACCATTCAGTGATAGAGTTGATGGCACGCGCCACGTCGTACGGGTCGCGGACCGCTGTGCGCGACGCGAGCGGTGAAGTGACGTACGCGCTGCTGCACGGACGTGCAGTCATGCTCGCTGGCACGCTGCTCACACAGGTCGGGCTCACGAGCGGCGACACGGCTGTTGATCTTGCAGAGCGGCGGGTGGCCGTGCTGGTGAGACCTGGCGCTGAGTGGGTGGTGGCGATGTGGAGCGTGTGGATGGCCGGTGGGCTCGCCGTGCCACTCTCCCCGCAACACCCACCGGCGGAGTGGTGCCACATGCTCGATGACGCGTCCGTTTCGGCGGTGATTGTTGATGACGCCAATCGGATCGCACTCTCGCACGCCATCGGGGCGCGGGCGCTTGTGGTGCTGTCGTCGGCAACGGCGGAGCGCGCGTCCCTCGCGACATTCGTCGCGCTCCCCGACGTGACGCCCGACCGGCGCGCCATGATGCTCTACACCAGCGGCACAACCGGACGCCCCAAAGGTGTGGTGCACACGCATGCGTCGCTGGAGGCGCAAGTGCAATCGCTTGTGCAGGCCTGGCGCTGGACCGCCAGCGATCGCACGCTGCTCGTGTTGCCGCTGCACCACGTGCACGGCGTCATGAACGTGATGGCGTGTGCGCTCGGCGTGGGCGCCTTTGTGGTGGTGCATGAGCGATTTGATGCCGAGGCAGCGTGGCGCGTGATCTCGGATGATGCACTCACGCTGTTTCAGGCGGTACCCACGATCTGGGCGCGATTGCTGGCGTCGTTCAACGCGTGCGACACCACGACGCAAGCAGCACGCCGAGCGGCACTCGCCGAAATGCGCCTCCTGGTGTCCGGCTCAGCGGCACTACCGGTGTCGCTCCTCGATCAGTGGCAGCACCTGTCCGGGCACGTGCTGCTCGAGCGCTACGGGATGACGGAACTCGGCATGGCGCTGTCCAATCCGCTGCATGGGATGCGCGTGCCCGGTCATGTCGGGCTTCCGTTGCCGGGTGTCGAAGTGCGCGCGGTGCACGACGACGGATCGCTGGTGGCCGCGGGTGAATCAGGCGCACTTGAAGTGCGTGGGCCCACCGTGATGCGCGAGTACTGGCAGCGGGCGGCTGAAACGGCCGACGCGTTCCGTGATGGCTGGTTCCGCACCGGCGACGTGGCCGTGCTCGAGGACACCAAAGGCGGACCGAGTTGGCGGCTGCTCGGCCGGCAGAGCACCGACATCATCAAGACCGGCGGCTACAAAGTCTCCGCGCTGGAGATCGAGGAGGTGTTGCGCACGCATCCGAGCGTGGCGGAATGCGCTGTGGTGGGCGTGCCCGATGAGGAGTGGGGCGAACGCGTGGTAGTGGCCGTGGAACTCGCAGCGGCGTGCACGCTGGCGCTGGACGAGCTTCGAGGCTTTCTCAAGGAGCGCTTGGCTACGTACAAGGTCCCTTCCGCGCTGGCGACGCCTGACGCGCTGCCGCGCAATGTCATGGGTAAAGTCGTGAAGCTGGAAGTGCGACGCCTGTTCGACGCTCCGGTCTCGTGATGCGCACCTCGGCGCATGAATCGGCGGTCACGCGGCTGCTGCTGCAACACGTGCGGCATCAGCCAGGCGACCGGGTCGTGTTCTTTCACCCCGAGGGAAGCGCGGCGGTGCTCGCTGCTGCACGGGATGTGGGCGACACGATCGTGTTGGCCACACATCGCCGCTGGCCGGACGTGTGCGCGCTTGAGCACGACGTGACGACGCTTGGTGTCGGCAATGTGCGCGTGTTGCACGGTCACGGTGCGCAGCCAGAGACCGACGAATCGCTCGCGGACACAGTGGTGATTCGACTGCCGCCGGAACGCATGCCGTTTCACCTGCTGCTGCATGATGCGGCGCGATTGCTGCGCGCTGGCGGCCGATGCGTGGTGGTAGGCGGCAACGGGGAAGGGATCAAACCGGCCGCTGCCGTAATGGAGGCGCTGTTTGGCGCTGTTCGGATCGTGGCGCACGGCGGGGGACACCGCGTGTTGGCGAGTGTGCAGCCGGTGGAGCCCGATCTGGCGGCGATCGAGGCACTCGTTGCGCCGTACCACGATCGCTCCCAGTTCCACGAGGAGACAGTGGAGCTGCGCGGCTCGCCGCTCACCATGTTCTCGCGTCCGGGCGTTTTCTCTTGGGAGCATCTCGACGAAGCGAGTGCGCTCATGGTTCGTGCGCTGGAGGTGGCACCCGCGGCCCGCGTGCTCGACCTCGGCTGTGGCGCGGGCGTGCTAGGCGCCGTGGCCGGCCGCCTTGCCGGCAGCGGCGTGATCACGCTCGTGGACGCCGATGCCGAGGCGGTGCGGAGTGCCACGCGCACTATGCTGTCGAGCGGTGTGCCGTTGTTTCGCGTTGTGCCAAGCGATGTCACGAGCGCGGTCGCCCAGGACCGCTTTGACCTTGTGGTTACCAACCCGCCATTCCATGTCGGCAAATCCACCGATCTTGGCTTGCCGCTGCGATTCATTGAAGAGGCGGCGCAGGTGCTTGATCCGGGCGGCCGGCTCCTGCTCGTGGCCAATCGCACGCTGCCCTATGAGCGGGAGCTCGAACGCGTGTTCGGCAGTCGGCGCACGGTGGTGGATTCCGGACGGTTCAAGGTGCTGGAGGCCGTGCAGCGCCGCCCGCCCTCGCGGCCGTGAGTGCCTGCTCGAGCCCGCGACGCTCCTCGGCGGTGAGCAGCCGCCACGTACCCTCGGCGACGTCGCCGAGTTGCAGCGGACCCAACGATTCCCGGTGCAGGTGCTGTACGTGGTTGCCGAGCGCGGCGAACATGCGGCGCACCTGATGGTAGCGGCCCTCGGCGATCGTCAGTCGCACCGTGCGGTCGTCCAGGCGCTCCAGTTGTGCCGGCGCCAGCGGTTTGACCTCGCCCGCGAGCCGCATGGTACCACTCGCGAACGTGGCCTCGGCGTTGGCGATCAGCGTCTCGGCGAGAACGGCGCGATAGGTGCGCGGCACGTGTGAACGGGGCGACGTGATGCGGTGCAGGAGCGGGCCGTCGTCGGTGAGCAGCAGGAGCCCGGTGGTGTCGCGGTCGAGCCGTCCCACAGGGGAAACGATGGGCGAGCGCTCGCGAAATCGGGGTGGCAGCAGGTCGTAGACGAGCGGATTGCGGTCCTCCGTGGAGCACACGTAGCCGGCGGGCTTGTGGAGCAGCACCACCGCACCGGGCGGCGGGTCGAGCGGTTGGCTGTGGACGCGTAGGTCTTGGTGGCGAAGTCCGGTTGCCCCGACGGTCTCGGTACCCCGCAGAGGGCTGCCTTCGGCTGTAGCCACCGAACCCTCGGCGAACGTTCGCTCCAGCTCGCGTCGGGTGCCGTAGCCCAGTGCACTCAGATAGCGCAGCAGCTTCACGGGTGCCCGCCGGGGCTGGAGGAGATTCGCGGCATGTTGTTGAAGATAGACGAGTTACGGGTGCCAGAACACGGCCAGGAATGGACCGGTCCGTAGCCCGGACGCATCGCCGACCCGGCAGCGCTCGACCGCGTTTCGACGTAAACTGGGGGATGGGCCGATCGGCCCGTGGTTACCTCTCCTCCTGTCTTCCCTCGATACGCCATGACCCGAGATCCGCGTTCACCTCGGTCGCGAGCCCGGACGGCTGCGTCCGTTGCGCGTGCCTTGCTGCTGGGTTCTGCCCTCCTGCTGCCGGCCGTGCTTTCGGCCCAGTCGCGCCCCACGTCGCCCGAACAGTTTTTCGGGCACCGGATCGGCGCCGACTACCAGCTGCCCAATTACACCAAGCTGCATCAGTACTTCGTGAAGATCGCGGGTGAGAGCGATCGGGTCGTGCTCGATACCATCGGCATGACCGAAGAGGGGCGACCGCAGATCATGGCGATCGTCACCAGCCCGGCCAACCATCGCAACCTTGCGCGCTATAAGGAAATCGCACGCCGGCTCGCGCTCGCGGAAGGTGTCGATTCGGCGGAGGCCCGTCGGCTCGCGAAGGAAGGCAAGGCCGTGGTGTGGATTGACGGCGGCCTGCACGCCACCGAGGTGCTTGGTGCACAGCAGCTCATTGAGACGTTTTGGGAGCTCACGAGCAAGACTGATGACGAGATGATGCGTTTTCTGGATGACTGCATCATTCTCGTGGCGCACGCAAATCCCGACGGCATGGAGCTCGTGAGCGATTGGTACATGCGCAGCCCGGATAGCCTGCAGCGCAGCTCGGGAAATATTCCGCGTCTCTACGAGAAGTACGCCGGTCACGACAACAATCGTGATGCGTACATGAATGCGCTCAAGGAGACGGAGAACATGAGCCGCGTGCTGTACATGGAATGGCATCCCGTCATCATGTACAACCATCACCAGACCGGTCCCGCTGGCGCCGTGATGTTCGCGCCACCGTTTCGCGATCCGGCCAACTACAATTTCCATCCGTTGGTGATCACGTCGCTCGACATTGTGGGTTCGGCGATGCACAACCGCTTCGTGCTCGAGGACAAGGGCGGTACCGTGATGCGGAGCGGCGCCAACTACTCCACGTGGTGGAATGGCGGACAGCGCACCACGCCGTACTACCACAACATGATCGGTCTCCTCACGGAGACCATTGGCAACCCCACGCCGGTGGAGGTGCCACTCGTGGCGTCGCGTCAGCTGCGCAGCGGTGACCAGCCGCTGCCGGTCAAGCCGCAGACGTGGCACTTCCGTCAGTCCATCGACTACTCCATCACGGCCAACCGCGCTGTGCTCGACGTGGCGTCCAAGAACAAGGAAGAGTTCCTGTTCAATCGCTGGAAGATGGGCCACGACGAAATCATGAAGGGCAATCGCGACAGCTGGACCATCTGGCCCAAGCGCGTGGCGGTGCTCGAGGATTCCATGGCCAAAATGCGGTCTGGAAATACCGGCAATGGTGGTGGTGGCGGGGCCGCCGGTCGCGGCCCTGCGGAGCTGTTCGATGTGCTGCGCAAGCCGGACGACCGCGACCCGCGCGCCTACATCCTCTCGAGCGCACAGCCGGACTTTGCGACGGCCACGAAGTTCGTGCGTGCCATGCAGAAGTCAGGCGTGGAAGTGCACCGCGCCACTGCAGCGTTCACGGCGGGCGGCAAGCAGTATCCGGCGGGCTCGTGGGTGTTTCAGATGGCGCAGGCGTTCCGCCCGCAGCTGCTCGACATGTTCGAGCCGCAGGATCACCCCAATGATTTCCGGTTCCCCGGCGGTCCACCGATTCCGCCCTACGACAACGCCGGCTGGACGCTCGCCATGCAGTTCGGTGTACAGTATGACCGCATGCTCGAGGGCGTGACGGGGCCGCTGCAGAAGGTCACCGAAGTCACGGCCATGATTCCCGGCACTGTTGAAAAGGGCAGTGCGGGCTATCTGGTGCACGGCGCGGTGAACGACGGTATCACCGTGGCCAACCGACTCGCCAAGCGCAACGTCGCGACGTTCCGCGCCACCAGCCCGTTCACGAGTGGTGGTACGATGTATCCGGCCGGCACCTGGTTCATTCCGGCCGGTGGCGCTGCCGATCAGGTCGTGTCGCTGGCCGCGCGTGAACTCGGCGTGAACTTTGCCGCGGCCGCCACGCGGCCAACCGCGGTGGAGCGCGTGCGTCCGCTGCGCATTGGCGTCTGGGATCAGTACGGCGGCTCCATGCCGGCCGGCTGGACGCGCCTGGTGCTCGAGAACTTCGAGATTCCATTCACCACGGTGTACGCCAAGGAACTCGACGCGGGCAACCTGAACCGCAAGTACGATGTGTTGCTGTTCGTGTCGGGGGGAATTCCCTCGGGCAATCGCCGCGGCGGGTTCGGTCGCGCGATGGACTCCACCGAAATCCCCAAGGAATACTGGCCGGCGCTCGGCAGTGTCTCCGTGGAAACCACGGTGCCGCAGCTCAAGAGCTTCATGGAGCAGGGTGGCCGCGTGGTCACCATCGGCAGCTCCACGGCGCTGGCCGGACATCTTGGTCTGCCGGTGGAGAACTATCTGCTCGACAACGGCAAGCCGCTCACCAATGAGCAGTACTACATTCCCGGCTCGTTGCTCGAGATCGCGGTGGACACCACGCAGCCGGTTGCGTTCGGCATGCCGTCGCGCCCGATTGTGATGTTCGACGACAGCCCGGTCATGAAGCTTGGTGCCGATGCCGCCGCGATGGGTGTGCGGCCGCTTGCGACCTTCGACACGCCGACGCCACTGCGCAGCGGCTGGGCGTGGGGCCAGGAGCGACTGAACGGTGGCGTGGCCATGGCCGAGGCAACAATCGGCAAGGGCACGCTGTACCTGTTCGGACCCGAGGTGCTGTTCCGTGCACAGCCGCACGGCACGTTCAAGCTCGTGTTCAACACGTTCGTCGGGACTGGCTCGAAGAACTGACGTTGGGTCGGGCTGGTCGGTTGGACATGATGTCAGCACCGCATACGGGTGCGTCACTCGGGGAACGGCTTCCGTCCTCCGAATGGCGCACCCGTTTTGCGCCGGCGCCCACGGGCTATCTGCATCTGGGGCATCTCGTCAACGCGACGTACGTGTGGGGGCTGGCGCGGGCGTTTGGCGGCCGTGTGGTGTTGCGCGTCGAAGATCATGATCTCACGCGCTGCAAGCCGGAGTACGAAACCGCACTGCTCGAGGACCTGGAGTGGCTGGGCTTCGTGCCCGACGAGGGCGCATTCGCGGAATTTCGCGCGGGTGCACTCCACCTGCGACAGTCCAATAACGGCGCTGCCTACGCGAGCGCGCTGGCTACGCTCGACCAGGCGGGGCAGGTGTATCCCTGCATCTGCTCGCGGCGCGATGTGCTGGCGGTCGTGGGACCGCTCGCTCCGGGCGAAGAAGCGTGCTATCCGGGCACCTGCCGATCACGCGCGCTCAGCCGCGAGCGCACCCGCGCACGTCGCGTGCGGCTGGACGACCGCGTGATCACCTTTGACGACCTGCGACTCGGCCCGCAGGTGCAGCAGGCCAGCACCACCTGCGGCGACCTGCTGGTGCGCGACCGGTTCGGTCACTGGACCTATCAGTTTGCCGTGACGGTGGACGATCGCGACCAGAATATTGATGTGATCATTCGCGGCGAGGATCTCCTGCGCTCCACGGGCCGGCAGTTGCAGCTTGCCTCCATGCTTGGGCGGACCACACCGCCGCTGCTGTTGCATCATGGCCTGCTGGTGCACCCCGACGGCACCAAACTCAGCAAGGCCGCCCAGGACACGGCGATCCGGGAGCTGCGTGCGGGCGGTGCAACCGCGGCTTCGCTCATTGGCGAAGCCGCTCGTCGCAGCGGTTTGCTGGCCGCGCCGCGCGATGTACCAGCCGCGGCGGTGGCGTCGCTCTTCGCGTAGCGACCGGTCGTGGCGGGCTGCGCCAACGTCATGCGCAGCCCGGACGGTCCTACATCATCGTGCGCACGCCGAGCAGTCCGCTCACAAAGAGCAGGATCCACTGCGGGCCTTTGAACCCGTCGGTGCGATCGTCGTACGACTCCTCGAGCGAGTGCGCGTTGCGGCCCACACCGCCCCCGTCCACCGTCACGGCGGGGATGCCAAGGCTGATGGGAAAGTTCGAGTCGGTGCTCGACGTGTTGAGCGGTGCGTACACTTTGAGTGAGTCTGCCGCTGCGAGCGCCATGCGCACGATACGTGCGGAGTCGGGTGTGCTGCCCGCCGGCCGGATGCCAATGGTGTCGATCACCAGCTCGAGCGTGCCGCGCGAGTTGGGCCACCGCGCCCGTTCGTCGGCCACGGCCTTGGCCACGAGCGCCTGCACCTTCGCGTCCACCTCGCGCAGCGTCTCCATGGACTCGCTGCGCATGTCGAGGTCGAAGGACGCGCTGGCCGAGATCGTGTTCACGGACGTGCCGCCGTCAATGAGCCCCACGCTGAAGGTTGTGCGTGGCGTGGTGGGCACCTGCATGTCGCTGATCGCGGCAATCGCGCGTCCCACCGTGTGAATCGGGTTCACGAGGCCGAACGCACCGTAGCTGTGTCCACCCGGGCCCGTCACGGTGAAGCGATAGCGCGCGCTGCCCACGGCGCCGTTGGTGATCGCAATGCCGGTGCCGTCCACACTGATGAAGAAGTCCACCGAATCCTTGAGCGGCCCGGTGAAGAGCGCGCGGACGCCCCGAAGATTGCCGGGGCCTTCCTCACCCACGGTGCCCACCACCAGCAGTCGGCCGGCGAGCGGGACCGCGCTCTGCTTGAGCGCGCGGGTCACGGCCAGCGTGGCCGCGAGTCCGCGGCAGTCGTCGCCGATGCCCGGACCGCTGAGCTTGGTGCCATCGCGCGTGACGCGAACGTCCGTGCCTTCCGGGAACACGGTGTCGAGATGCCCGCTCAGGATCACCGTCGGACCGTCCGCCGATCCGCGCAGCTCGCCGATCACGTTGCCCTCGCCGTCGGCGCGCACGTTGTCGAGACCCAGCGACACCAGCTGCGCACGGAAGTACTCGCCGCGCGCAGTCTCCTTGAACGGGGGGGCGGGGATCTCGCACAGCGCCACCTGCTGGTCGAGCGTCCACGCGTTGTCGCGCTCGATGCGAGACAGTGCGTCCTGCACGGCGCGATGCTGCGCTGGAACGGCAACTGGCGCGGTCTGGGCGGCGAGAGAACGTGGCGACGTCGCGGGTTGCGTCACCAGCAGCGTCGCAACGCCGACGCCGAGGAGTCGCGTGGCGTGCCGGGCGGGCGCGGAGGAGG
>JBBSPE010000166.1:0-9280 GCA_038259155.1 Gemmatimonadales bacterium | reverse complement strand
GAGGCCGTACCCGAAGCGACGGTGTCCGAGGACGACGAGGACGACGACGAACTCGACCCCTACCGCAGCGAGACGAGCGCAGCGGGCGCGGAATGAGCGAACGCGGAGGCCCCAAACGCCCGCGCGGCTCTGGGACACGCGGCGCCGGGACATGTGGCGCGGGAACGCGTGGCGCGGGAACACGTGGCGCGGGAACGCGTGGCGCCGGCCCCAAGGGATCCGGGACGGGCGCGTCGCGCCCGTCTGGCCCTCGGCCCGCCACACCGCGTTCCAAGCACGCGCGACCCAGAGATGGCGCCGTCACCGATGCCGCGCCTCGGGAGCCCGCTCCCAAGGGCGCCCGTTCGGCAGGAGCGCGCTCGGGGGGCGGGGGCTCGCGCAAGGGCGGTCCGCGGCGACCGTCCGCGCCCAAAGACGCCTACACCACGCCGGTGAAGCCTGGTGCCGAGGGGAGCATGCGGGTCCAGCGCGCCCTCGCCCGTGCCGGTGTGGCATCCCGCCGCGAAGCGGATCGGCTCGTCGCCGAAGGCCGCGTCTCCGTGAATGGCGTCCCGGCACTCACCGGGCAGGTGGTGGATCCGGCGCGCGATCGCATCACCGTTGATGGCGAGCCGGTACCAATTGCCGTGACCAGCACGACTTGGATCGTGCTGCACAAGCCCGCGGGCGTTATGACCACCAAGGTGGATCCCGAGGGGCGTCCCACCGTGTTTGACCTGGTGGGATCGGTCCCGGGATTGGTGTACGTGGGTCGCCTGGATTTCCTCACGGAAGGGCTTCTGCTGCTCACAACGGACGGGCAGGCCGCCCATCGCCTCACGCACCCCAGCCGCGAGGTGGAACGCACCTACGTGGCCATCGTGCGCGGCGATGCGCCGGGTGCGGCGCGCCTCGCGCGTCGTGGCGTGGAGCTGGACGATGGGCTCGTGCAGCCGGTGGACGTCATCGCCGAATCACTGGGCGATCGTCGGTGGTCGTTCGAGATCACGCTCATTGACGGCCGCACGCGCGAAGTGCGCCGGCTGTGCGAAGCGCTTGGTCTCACCGTGGAACGCCTCGTCCGCACCCGGTACGGGCCTGTCAATCTGGATGACCTGCCGGCCGGCGAGAGCCGACCCCTCACCGCCCGCGAACGGGCCGTCATCGAGGCGCTGAGCGTCGACGGTTAACAGGAGCTGGGGTGGCGGTGTCCTACCGTTCGAGGTGAACGTCCGACGGTGGGGCAGGGTATTGTGCGGAGTCCCGCGTCCCGCCCACGGCCTGCCGCGCCGCGGTCACGCGATCTGTTCTCACAAGTGGAGTCGTGCACGTTGACAGTTCCTCCGGTTTCTGCTGCGTCGCCCCAGGCGACCCAGCGCAATGACGCGACGGTGAGCCCGGACGCGACGCGGGCGGCGGGCAATGCGGCCATCAGTGCCGATGTGCAGCTGGTACAGAACGTGCTGCACGAGGTGGCGCGTCGCATCGTGGGCCAGGATTATCTGGTCGAGCGGCTGCTCATCAGCCTGCTCACGGGTGGGCACGTGCTGCTTGAGGGTGTGCCGGGCTTGGCCAAGACGCTCACGGTGCGCACGCTCGCCGAGACGGTGCATACCACCTTCCAGCGCATCCAGTTCACGCCCGACCTGCTGCCGGCCGACGTCATCGGCACGCAGATTTTTGATCAGGCCACCGGCACGTTTCGAGTCAAGCACGGGCCGATCTTTGCGAACATCATCCTCGCCGACGAAATCAACCGCGCCCCCGCCAAGGTACAGGCGGCGCTGCTCGAAGCGATGCAGGAGAAGCAGGTCACGATTGGCGGCACCACCTATCCGCTCGACGAGCCGTTTCTGGTGCTGGCCACGCAGAACCCCATCGAGCAGGAGGGCACCTATCCATTGCCCGAGGCGCAGGTGGACCGGTTCATGTTCAAGCTGCGTGTGGGCTATCCCACGCGCGCCGAGGAGAAGGAGATCCTGCGGCGCATGGCCAGCGGCGACAAGATCGCCGTCAACGCGGTCGCCACGCCCGGTCAGCTGCTCGACGCCCGCCGGCGCATCGCCGAGATGTACATGGACGACCGATTGGTGGACTACATCGTGGAACTGGTGCACGCCACTCGGCACCCCAAAGATGTCGGCCTCGCGGATCTCGTGCCGCTGGTCGAGTTCGGCGCCTCGCCGCGCGCGACCATCGCGCTGGGCCAAGCGTCACGTGCACACGCCTTCCTGCGCGGCCGGAGCTTTGTGACACCCGATGACGTGAAGGCGGTGGCGCCCGACGTCCTGCGCCATCGCATCCTCACCACGTTTGAAGCCGATGCGGAAGGGGTCACCACCGACGCCATCGTCACGCGCATTCTGGGGCGCGTCGAGGCGCCGTGACCGCACCGTTTGCCGTCCCGGCCGACGTGCTGCGGCAGGTGCGGCGTCTCGAACTGCGGACGCGGCGACTGGTGGATTCGCAGTTCGCCGGCGATTATCGCTCGCTCTTCAAGGGCCAGGGGATGGAGTTCGCCGAGGTGCGCGAATACCAGCCAGGCGACGAAGTGCGCACCATCGACTGGAACGTGTCGGCGCGCATGGGCCGGCCGTTCGTCAAGCGCTACATCGAGGAACGCGAGCTCACGATCATGCTCGCGCTCGATGTGTCCGGCTCCTCGCAGTTCGGCACGGGCGCGCGCTTCAAGGGTGAGCTGGCAGCGGAGTTGGCGGCGGTGCTCGCGTTGGCGGCCGTACGCAACAACGACCGCATCGGTTTGCTGTGCTTTTCCGATCGTGTGGAGCACGCCGTACCACCGAGAAAGGGACGTCGCCACGCGCTGCGCCTGCTGCGCGACCTGCTCACCATCACACCGGTGGGTCGGCGGACGGAGTTCGCGAGCGCACTCGAACGGTTGGGCCGCCTGCTGCCGCATCGCTCGGTCGTGTTCGTGTGCTCCGATTTTGTCGGTGAGAACCTCGAGCGCCCGCTGTCGCTGCTGGCGCAGCGCCATGACGTGATAGCGCTCACGGTGGAGGATCCGGCGGAGCAGGAACTGCCGGATATTGGTGTGGCGCGACTCGTGGATCCGGAGTCGGGCGAGGTGCTTGACGTGGATACCAGCGATCCCGTTGTGCGCGAATGGTTCGCCGGCCAGATCCAGACGGAACAGGCCACGCGCCAGAAACTGTTCGGCCGACTCGGCATCGACGAGGTGCTCGTGCGGACGGACACCGGCTATGTGGAGCCTCTGCTGTCGTTCTTCCGCGCGCGGGCGCGGCGCGCGCATGGTGCGGTGCGCACGGCGGTCAAGTCGTCGCCGGTGGCGCGCGCCACGTCGGGTACGGTGGCGTGATGCAGCGCGCGCGCCGGTTCCGCATGGTGACGTTCGTCCACGCGTTGTTGGCAATGGCGGTGTCTGGCAGCGGTGTGTCGTCGCTCGCCGCACAACCCGCCGCACAACCCGCTGCACAACCCGCTGCAAAACCCGATGTGCAAGCGGGCATGGTCACCCGTCCGGACACGGTCACCGTTGGCGATCCCTTCACGATCGTTGTCCGGGTCCGCGTACCCGCGGGCGCCCAGGTGCTGTGGCCCGACATCACGGACACCACCGCCACCGTCGCCCTGCGCGCGCCCATGCTGCGTCGCGACGGACCGGCGGACATCTCGGGTCGGGAGGAGTTCGCAGAGTATCCCGTGGCGGCCTGGGACACGGGGCAGCTGGCCACCAACTGGCCGGCGGTGCGCGTGGTTGTAGGCGGCGATACCGTGCCAGTGTCGCTCGCGGAGGCCGGCGTGTACGTGCGGAGTGTGCTCAGCGTGGACACACTGGAGCATGTACCGCGGCCGCCCAAACCGCCGTTTGGTCGCGTGGTGCCCTGGTGGCAGCGATGGTGGTCGGCGCTTGTCGTGCTGGCGCTGGTTGCGCTCGTGGCGTACCTGCGGTGGCGTCGCAAACGACAGCGCACGTTCACCTCGCCACCCGCTCGCCTCACCGCATTCGACCACGCCGTGCATGCGTTCGACCGGCTCGAGCGGCTGGCGTTGACGGACGCGGGCGAGTTCGGGCGCGCAACCACGCTGGCCATGGACATCGTGCGCGGCTACCTGGCCGTGCGCATTCCCGTCACGTCACGTGCGCAGACGAGTGCGGAGCTCCTGACCGTCATGGGTGATGATCCGCGCGTGCCGATCAAGGCGCTGATCAACCTGCTCGTGGTCACCGACGCCGTGAAGTTCGCGCAGCGCGACCTCTCGGCGGAGGAGACGCGTTCGATTGCCCGAAGCGCACGGCAGCTTGTTGAGGACGTCGAGCAGGCGGAACGTGAGCGTCTGGCTGCGCTGCAGGCTGTCCTCACACCGACCGGAGGGCCGGTGGATCCCGATCTGCCCGGCAACGCGCGTTCGGACGCCACCGCCACACGCGAACCCACGGGCGTCGCGTGATGGATCGCCTCATGGGTTGGTTGACGCTGCCGCTGGGTTGGATCGCGCGCGTGGAGTTTGCGCGTCCGTGGCTGCTGTTGCTGGTGCTGCTGATCCCGGCGTGGATCTGGTGGCGGCGTCGCGCCCGGCCGCCGGCCCTGGTGTTCTCGCGCACGGCACTGTTGGCCACCGGGCCACGGGGGGGCACGCGAATGGCTCGGGTGGCCGGCGGGCTGCGCTGGGTGGCCATCGCGGCGGTCATCGTGGCGCTGGCACAGCCGCGCACCGGCGCGCGAACGGAGAACGTCACGCGCGACGGTATCGACATCGCGCTGGTGATCGACATCTCCAGTTCGATGCTGGCCGAGGACTTCCAACCGTTGAATCGGATGGAGGTCGCGAAGGACAAGGCAAAGGCGTTCGTGACCGGGCGCACCACCGACCGCATCGGCGTCATCGCTTTTTCCGGTGAGGCGCTCACGCAGGTGCCGCTCACGGCAGACTATCCCGTCGTGCTCGCCGCGATCGACAATCTGCAACCGGGCCAGCTTGAAGACGGCACGGCGATCGGCACGGCCATCGCCACGTCGGCCAACCGCCTGCGGAGCGCCGACGGACGCTCGCGCGTGATGTTGCTGCTCACCGACGGCGAGAACAATCGCGGGGCCATCGACCCGCGCACGGCCGCGCAGGCGTCCGCCGCGTTCGGCATTCGTATCTACTCGATCGGCATCGGGAGTGAAGGCATGGCGCCCATGCCGGTTGGCCGCGGTTTGTTTGGACTGCGCTACGAGAATCGCCCGGTGCGCATTGATGAAGCGTTGCTCACCGAGATCTCGGAGTCGTCGGGCGGGCGGTACTTTCGCGCGCGCGATGCGGCGGCGCTGCAGGACATTTTTGCGCAGATCGATCAGCTCGAACGCTCGCCCGTTGAAGCGCGGAGCTTCGTGCGTTTCACCGAGCGCTTCCAGTGGCCGCTCGCGCTGGCCATGCTGGCGTTGCTCGGCGAGGTGTGGTTGCTCGCGTGGCGAGGGGCGGTACCATGAGCTGGACCGACGTGCCGTTTGAGGTGCCGTTCGGCGTGCAGTTCGACATGCCGTGGCCGGTGGCGGTGGCCCTGGTGCTGCTGCTGCCGTTGCTGATGATGCTGGCGGTGCATTGGGGGCGTCGTCGGCGCGCTGCGCGCCTCGCGCGATACGCCGATGGCAATACCTTGCTGCGCCTCGGTGCACGCCCCCAGCTGCGTCGTGGCCGTTTGCTGCGCCTGGGGGCCGTTGCGCTGCTTGGCGCGGTCGCGCTCTCCGGCCCGCGCTGGGGCACGCTGCGCTCGCAGGAAACGCGTCGCGGCATCGACGTCGCCATGGCGCTCGACGCGTCCCTGTCCATGATGGCCGAAGACGAGCGTCCCTCGCGTCTCGAACGCATGAAGCAGGAGGTGCGCCGATTGCGCGCGCAGTCACGCGCCGACCGGATTGCCCTGATCGCGTTCGCGGGGCGCAGCTACATCCTGTCGCCGCTCACCGCGGATGATGGCGCGCTGGAGCTCTACCTGGAAAACCTGTCGCCCGACGTGGTCGGACAGGCGGGCTCGTCGATCGCGCGCGCCATTCGCCAGGGCACCGAGCTACTGGGTGCGTCCAACGGCACGGCCGATCGCGCGCTGGTGGTGATGAGCGATGGCGAGGCGTTCGAGCCGGAAGAAGATGTGCGTGCCGCCGCCGCCGAGGCCGCGGAACAAGGCATTGTGTTGGTCACCGTCGGCTTCGGGACCGAGGAGGGTTCCACCATTCCGGAGCGCGTCGGCAACAGCGTGAGCGAGAAGCGCGATCAGCAGGGACAGGTGGTTGTCACGCGCTATGTCTCGACATTGCTGGAGGCGGCCGCCGAAGCGTCAGGCGGCGTGTTCATCCCGGCCGGAGCCACCGATCGCGCCGGCCGCGTGCGCGCGGCGCTGTCGTCGCTGCGTACGGAGCGGCGTGCCATTTCGTCACGTGAAGATCACGTCGCGCGATTCGCGTGGTTCCTCGTGCCGGCATTCCTCCTTCTGTTGCTGGACACGTGGCTGGCACAGCGAGTGGTGCGCTCCCCGCGCCAACCTGTCGCGCCCGTGCGGGACGGAGTGCTGCCGTCAGGCGGTGCACTGGCGACGTCGCTGGCGGCCGCGCTGATCGCGGGTGCGTGCGCGCGGTCGCCAGATCCGGCGCAGCTGTTCGCCGAAGGGAACGTTCCGGCGGCGCTGGCCGCGTATCAGGCGCAGGTGCTCGCCGGCGACACCACCTTTCGCACGCGCTACAACTTGGCCACCGCGCTGCTCGCGTCGGATTCGCTTGCGGCGGCCGTCGAACTGCTGGAGACGGTGCGCGGCAGCGCGGATGGCGAGCTGCTCGCCAGAACGCGCTACAACGAGGGACTCGCTCAGCTCATTGTGGGTAAGACAACCAGCGGCGACACCGCCAACTCCGCCTTCGCCTCGGCGCGCGCGCTGCTGCGAGCCTACCTCGGTGAGCGCTACGAGGACGAGGACGCCAAGTGGAACTACGAACTCGCGTTGCGTCCGCAGCCACCAATGGGCGGCGGGGGCGGCGGCGGCAAGGACGACAACGATCCGTCTGATCCCTCCGACGGTTCTCCCGAGGGCGGCCAGCTGGATCAGGCCCAGGCAGAAGCGTTGCTGAACAGCGCGGCGCGGGACGAGCGGGACGTGCAGGGGCGACGCCAGAAGATGACGCGCGTTCCGCCGCCGCCAGGGGGGCGTGACTGGTGAACATCGGTCGACGGATCGTTCACGCGGCAGCGCTGTTGGCGACGTTCATGACGGGCGCGGTCGTCGTGCACGCGCAGGCGCGCAACCCGGTGATTCAGGATCGCGTCACACTCGATGCGTCGCAGCCGGTGGGCTTCCACGTGCTCGTGGTGCCGGACACCGTCTATGTGGGTCAGCAGGCGACCTACGAAATGGGGGTGTTCATCTCCGAGTCGGCACAGCAGCGCATGCGTCGCAACCCCGAGGTCGTGCCGGCGGAGCTGCGCGGCGTGCTGGCGTATGATCTCGGGGGGCCGCAGTCGCTCACGCCCATCGTGCGGAGTGGCGTGCGCCTCTTTCCGCATGTGTTGCAGCGCGCGCTGTTTCCGCTCGCCAATGGACGCATCGTTATTCCCGCCTCACAGCTGTCCTATGCACTGCCACGTTCGGCCAGCTACTTCAGCCGGGAGGAGTCGGCGGTCGTTCGGGCGAGTGAACTGTCGCTGCATGTGAAGGCGCTGCCGGACGAGGGGCGACCATCCGATTTTTCGGGTGCAGTTGGCGTGCTCACGGTTGGTGCGCGGGTGGACGCGACGCAGGTGCGCGTGGGCAACCCGGTGGTCCTCACCCTGCGTGTGGGCGGACGGGGGAACGTGAAGCTGTGGCCGCGCCCGAGTGTGCGGGCCGCGCAGGCATCGCTGGTTCCGGCAGGCGAGCGCGTGCGAGTGGACACCAGTGGCCAGTATGTGCGCGGTACCAAGGAGTTCGATTGGCTGGTCACGCCGGAGCAGCCGGGACGGCTGGTGATCCCGGTGGTGCAGTATCCGTACTTCGATCCGTACGAGGTTGACTATCGGGTGGCGTCGAGCGACTCGCTCGTGCTCACTATCGGCGCGGGCGAGTTCACTCCGCTCACGGCGGGCTCCGGCGAGCGCGAAGTGTTGAGCCTCCGGCGCGGTGACCGCGGGGCGCTTCCGCCGTCGCTACCGGAGCAGCCACTCGCGTGGGCACTACTCGCGTTCGCGCCGGTGCCAGCCCTCTGGTGGCGCCGTCGTCGTAACCGGATGTCTGGTAACACGGGCGACGCAGCATCCATCGGGCCAGAGAGTGGGCGGCCATCCGGCAGTGCCGTCGAAGCGATGGCTGCGCCGCGCGATCCAGTGCGCGTGGCGGCGGCGTCGCTGCGACGGCAGGTGCTCGTCACCCTCGCGGCACAGCTCGATACCACCGGTGCGATGCTCGTGGAACGTCGCCTGCTCGAGCGCCGGCTTCGTCGACGCGGCGTGACCCGCGAGACCACCGCCGAGGTGATGCAGTTGCTCGCCGACCTCGATGAGGCAGCGTGGTCACCACCGTCGGATGCGGCTCGCCGCGGGCCGGCTGCCATGGTGCGCAGCGCCGGGCTGTCCGCCGCTGCTGACGTCTCGTGGGCCGACCGGATTCGCGTGCTCTCCCGCGCGGTGGAGACAGAAGCAATGGCTCCACGGGCGCGCGCGGCTGTCGGCGCCACCCCACGTCGGCGGGAGGGGGTCAGCCCGGGCAACCGGAAGCAGTCGCCCCTGTTGTGGCTGTTCATTTTCGTTGGCGCACTCAGCGGTTTGTCGCTCATTGGTGGCGGAGCGCAGTTGCTCAACGCGCGCGGCTCCGCGTTCACCGCGGCTGTTGCCGAATACGACGGCGAGCAGTACCAAGACGCCCTTGCTGGATTCCTGTCGATCGCTCGCGCGGCGCCACGCGATGCCGATGCCTGGGCCAACGCGGGCACCGCCGCGTGGGCAGCGGGTGATACGGTGCAGTCCGTGATTGGTTGGCAGCGAGCGCTCCGGCTGGAGCCGACGGCGCGCGACGTCCGTGAACGTCTGGCGCTCTTCGGTGCGGCCTCGTCGTCTGGCGTGGCGTACGTACCGTCGCTGCCGCGAGACGCCGCCACGTGGTTGGCGCTGGCTGCGTGGTGTCTGGGTTGGGCCGTGGTGGCATTGGCACAGCGCCCGCCGGCGTCCCGGGAAGTGCCGCGCGTGTCGGCGGCGTGGGCGCAGCAATGGCGCGTGCGCACCCAGCGCGCCGGCCTCGGGCTGTTGATGGTTGCCGCGGCGTCCAGCGTGTGGGCGTGGCAGGTCCGTACCACGCGCGACGGCGCGGCGCTGG
>JBBSPE010000165.1:0-9299 GCA_038259155.1 Gemmatimonadales bacterium | reverse complement strand
GGCGAGCTCGACCGTGGCGTCTGTCGGAGCGACCAAGGGAGACGCGACGGCGCACCAGCCGGGGCTTTAGATGGGGCATTGGCTGGCGCATCGCCACGCAACGTCGCACACTTGGCGCATGTCGCAACGCGCCGATCTTCTGCGCGAGCTGCATCACCGTCACTCACAACGACCCAATTCATGAGATTATCACACGCCCCGGCACGTACCCTTGCAACCGTGCTCATGGCGTGTGTGCTGTGGAGTTGTGGCGGATCCGGCGATGGCACGCCCACCCCGCCAACGCCGACACCCGGTACGTTGGCCGTTGCGCTCGGTAGCGGCACAGCCTCCGTGGTGGCGGGCGGCACCGAAACCGCGACCGTTTCCATCACGCGTGGCGGCAGTTTTTCCGGGTCTGTCACATTGGCCGCCGAGGGCGCACCCGCGGGGGTTACAGCAACACTGACGCCGGCGACGCTTGGCAGCGGTGTCACCAGCAGCTCGCTCGGGCTGGCTGTCGCGGCGTCCACCACACCGGGCACGTATCCCATCACCGTGCGGGCGACCGGCACAGGCGTGACGGCTGCCACGGCAACGTTCTCGCTCACCGTGACCGCCGCGCTCATGCCTGACTTCGGGGTAAGCGTCACACCGGGGTCCCTCACCGTTCAGGAGGGCGGTTCCGGCACGGCCACCGTCGCCATTACGCGCATTGATGGATTCACGGGCGATGTAGGAATGTTCGTGGGCGGCGTACCGCAGGATGTGCAAGCCACCGTGACGCCGAATACCACAACCGGCACCACGGCCACGATCAATATTTCGGTGCAGCTGGGCGTACCGCCAGGCTCGTATCCGCTCGTGCTGAACGCCACAGAGAACGGTCCGCGCACGCGAACGGCAGCGTTTACGCTCGTGGTCACCGCGCAGCCCTCGCTCGGTGTGCTCACGTTGAATCCGTCTACCATTGGCGTGGTGCAGGGGCAACCGAGCGCCCCGATCACCGTGAACATCGTGCGCGGCACCGGCATCACGGGCGACGCACAGCTCACGCTGGAGAACCTGCCGCCGTTTGTGACGGGTACGTTCACGCCCAATCCCGCGAGCGGCGCCGCCAGCACCCTCGTGCTGAACGTGGGCGTCAACCACCCGCCCGGCACCATCACCATCCGCGTGCGCGCCACCATCGGAACCATCAGCACCACGGCAAACCTGCTGCTCACCACCGGGGCGTTCACGCCGCCCGATTTTGCGTTGTCTCTCACCCCCTCGTCTGCCACCGTCACTGCCGGGCAGAACACCAGCGCCGCCGTGGGTATTTCCCGCACGGGCAGCTTCGCGGGAGACGTGGCGTTCAGCGTGTCGGGCGCGCCGGCGGGCGTTACGGCCACCGTATCGCCCATCACCACCAGCGGTACCACCGCGTCGCTCGACATCGTCACCGGCAGCGGTACGACACCAGGCATCTATCCGCTCGTGGTGTCCGCAACCGGCACCGGCATCACCGGCCCACGAACAGCGAACTTCTCCCTCACCGTGAATGCTCCGGCCAGCGGTGGCAACGTGCAGTGGCGCTTCTGCGAGACCGGCCGATTCCCCGTCTGGTTTGGTGTGCGCAGCGGCACCAGCGGTGCGTGGACGCAGGTCGCGCCGGGCGCGAGCAACACGTATGCGTTCCCGTTCGCGCAGGCCGGGCAGGTCGCGTATGTGCTCAACAGCACCAGCGGCTTTGAGATCGAGATCTTCAACGCCACGCCCACCGACGCGGCGCGGCTGGCCGCAAACGAGTGTGTGCAGCAGCCCGCGCGCAAGACCGTGATGGGCTCCGTCACCAACGTGCTGCCGGGCCGAGCATCGGTGATCGCCATGAGCGGCGCGTTCACCATTGTGCCGGATCCGCTCTCCACGTTCACCCTCCAGGGCGTACACGACGGTCCCACTGACCTCATTGCGATGATGGGCTTCCTGGGAACGTCCGGTTTCAGCCAGTTCAACCGTGTCGTGGTGCGCCGCAACATCAACCCTGCCAGCGGGGCAACGCTGCCGGTCATCGACTTTGAGGGGCCGGAATCCTTTCCCTCTGCCGGCGTGAACGGGTTCTATGACAATGTCGGAACGGACCAGTTCAGCGTGATCATGGCACTGCGGACGAGCAACGGCACCAGCGGCACTTTCTACACTGACCTGCCAGCTGTCGACAACCCACGACCACTGTGGGGCCTGCCCTCCGCGGCACGTGCCGCTGGCGACCTGCACGTGATGACCGCCGTGACCACGAACGTGGTCTCACCGCGACAGATCATTCGCTATACGAGTGGCATCGCTTCCGGCATCAACACCTTTGGACCGCTGCTCTCCGTGCCCACTGTCACCGTGCTCGGCAACAGTCCCGTGCGCATTCGCTCGGTGGGTCTGTGGCAGGCCGAGTATGGCTCGGGCGCCTCGGCGTCATTTGTGCAGTCCCAATCGGCACCGAATGCGCGCGCGCTGACCATCAACGGTTCGCGGGAGTTCTTCGGTACGGGCGCGACCGAATACATCTTCGAGATCCCCGACTTCTCGGCCGCTCCAGGGTGGAACCCCATCTGGATGCTGCAGGGCGGTGTGTCCACGCGTCAACTCATGTCGGCCATTGGGCTCAACCAGGAGCTCACGGCGCTCACGCCGGTGGACGGGCTCACCCTGCTCACCGGCCAGCGCATCGGCACTGTGACGCCCTGAGGCTGGCGTCGCGGCGCTCAGGGCTCTTGGTTTGGAGTGCGCGCCGTTCACCTCCACCGTTCACTCCAACTCATGGAGCAGTGCCTGTGCCCAGAAACGCCGCCACCAGTGCCCGCGGTCCCGCCGCGCTCGGACCGTATTCCCCCGCCGTGTGGAGTGGTTCCGAGCTGTTCTGTTCCGGCCAGACGCCGGTAGATCCCGCTGACGGTAAGCTGATCACCGGCGACATCGGCGCGCAGACCAACCGTGTGTTCGACAACCTGCAGTTCGTGCTGGAGGACAACGGCCTCACCATGGACGATGTGGTGAAGTGCAACGTGTACCTCACCGACATGGCTGACTTTGCGGCGATGAACGCCGTGTATGCCACGCGGTTCAGCGCGCCATATCCGGCCCGGACCACGGTGGCTGTGGCCGGATTGCCGCTGGGTGCGCGGGTGGAGATCGAACTGCTGGCGCGAAAGGGGTAGCGGCCTCGAACAGGGAGCGCGCTGGCCAAGGGCGATAATTACCAAGCCTGCAACAATCGGGTGCTGCTCAACGGCGCGGTTTGTGCCATCCTCGGCGCATGTTCGCCCCTTGCGCACCCGTCGCCGCCGAGCCGATCGTATGGTCATGCCGTTCACCACGCCCGATCCGACCCAGTCCATCTGGACCGTGGATGACCTTGAGCGCCTGCCCGACGAGGGCGGGCGATACGAGGTGCTGCACGGTGAACTGCTCATGACACCGCTTCCGTCGGTGCCGCATCAGCGCGTGGCAGCACGCCTCACGCGAGTGATCGGGAACTGGTGCGATGCCAACGCCGGATGGGAGTTTCTGGCACCCGGCGGCGTGTTCATCAGCGAAACCACCTGGCTCGAGCCGGACGTGGCCGTGTATCCCGTAGCCGGCGGCGCGCCGATTGTCGACTGGCGCCTGCTCCCGCCACCGGCGCTGGTGATCGAGATTCTCAGCCCGTCAAGCATTCGTACCGATCGCCATCGCAAGCGTCCGGCCTACCTTGCGCACGGCGTTGGCGTGGTGTGGTTGCTGGAACCCGAGACGCGCCTCATGGAGCGCTGGACGGGCGCGTCGGAGTTTCCGGAGCGTGCAGACGAGGCGCTTGCATGGACGCCGGGGGGCGACGCGCCTCCGCTCGTCATCGAGTCTGCCGCGATCTTCGGACCGGCAGGCCCCGGCACGCGAGCGTAGCGGCACGCCTCGCAGTTGCGCCATCGCTCGTCAGCGGTTGCCTGTGTCAGGAGTGGCGAGCAATCGCCGCGGCGCCACCCGCCGATACGCATCGGCAATGAGCTGCTCCACCTCGCGCCACCGCGGCCGCTTGTCAATCCACACGCCGATCCATCCCTTGGGGCCCACGTACGGCGGCATGAAGTAGCGCGTGGGCTCGGACGCGATCAGCGCGCGCTGGTTCTCCGGCGCGCAGTTGAGCCACACGCCGTGCCGACCGGCGCCATGGTGCGTCTCCGGCGACGCGTACATCGCGAACAGCTTGTTCTTCACGCGGAAGGTGGGCGAACCCCACGCTTCCACTTCGTGCGCCTCCGGCAGTGCCAGACAGGCATGCCGGAGACGTCCGAGGGGTCCTGACGATCTGGATGCTTTTGTGCCCATGGCCAATCTTGCAACGGCCCGCGCCCCTATCGCAACGCGCAGCATGCCGCTGCTTCCGGAGCGCCGCTCGTCACGGCATCAGCGCGGCGTTCGCCCCTCGTGTACTTCGATGCGCTCCTACCCTTCCTCGTCGCGCCGTGCGACGGCGATCCGGTCCGGCGTTGTGGTCAGCAGTGTCATGTCGGCTGCCAGGCGGACAGTGAATCGCCGTGCGCCGTCCCGATCGTAGGAGGTGACCCGGGACACGTCGTCCTGTACGTCGGGCCACTCCTCCACTCACGGACACCCGCACATTCTGCTCCCGATTTTTGTCAGACTTTTGTCTCACATAACGTGGAACAAAACTGCACACCGGCGTCTTTCAATCTTCCTGATTGCTCACAACCGGGAGCACGACATGGACGCTACGAAGACCTGGCCGTATCCCGGGAGCAGCACGTTCGAGACACTCACTCGCGGAGCTGTCGGGTCGTGACGTTTCAAGCCGAGTTCGATCCGAAGATCGACGGCGGTCGGCAGCCGCTCAATCGCGGACAGGGTATGCTCGTTGGAGTTGCAGGCGCATCAGGATTCGTGGGACGGAATCTTCTGGACGCCAGGCTCCCCGGCGTTCAGATCCGGGCACTGTCGAGGAGTGCGCGGGATTCCACCGCCGGCGTCGGGTGGGTCTCTGCGGACCTCTTCTCCTATCAGAGCACCCTGAAGGCACTCGAAGGGGTGGACGTTGCGGTCTACCTCGTTCACTCCATGCTTCCGTCGACCCGATTGTTTCAAGGATCGTTCGAGGATACCGACCTCCTGCTGGCAGACAACTTCTCCCGGGCCTGCGTCGCCACAGGGGTGAAGAAGATCATCTACCTGGGAGGGTTGATCCCCAAGGGCAAGATCAGTACGCACCTCGAGAGCCGCAAAGAAGTGGAGGACGTGTTCGCGGCCAGTGGGATCCCCACGACGGTTCTCCGCGCGGGCATGGTGGTGGGACACGGCGGGTCGTCGTTCGAGATTCTCAAGAATCTCGTACTCAATCTCCCCGCGATGATTCTGCCGCATTGGACGAAGAGCTCCACCCAGACTCTCTACATCGATGATCTCGTCCGTGTGCTCAACGCGTGCATCGCGTCGGATCGACTCGCGGGGAGAACCATCGACGTCGTGAACGGCGAGGGAATCACGTATGCCGACCTGATCGAACAGACGGCGAAGCACTTCGAACGCAAGACTGCGACCGTCTCCGTCCCTGTAAACTATCTGGGCCTGTCGAAGCTCTGGGTCACCCTCTTTGGGGAATCGGACTACGAGCTCGTCTCTCCCCTCGTCGACAGCCTGCGCTGCGACCTGCCATCGCCAGAGATCCCGGAGGAGCTGTCGGAGTTGATTCGGTTCAGATCGTTCGAGGACATGCTCGGCGAGATCCCCAAGGGCAAGTTCTCGAAGCGCAGGAAGGGCAGATCGTCGAGCGACAACACGGTCAGGTCCATCCAGCGGCTCGCCGAGAACCCACTCAGCGAGACCGAGATCGGTGAGGAGTATTTCCATTGGCTCCCCGAGAAGCTGAATGGACTCCTCAGCGCGGACAGGGACGGAGACCTGATCAAGTTCTCCGTGACCGGCCTTGGCGCCCCGCTCCTCGTGTTGAAGCTGATCAAGGGGGAGCACAACCTGGACCGGGTGAAGTTCCACATCGTGGGAGGATTGCTCACTCGGACCACCGACACTGGCTGGTTGGAGTTCAGATCCGTAGCCGGTGGAAAGTACGTCCTCTCCTCGATCAACGAGTTCAGGCCGTCCCTGCCCTGGTACATCTACAAGTTCAGTCAGGCGCCCGTCCACGCTTGGGTCATGCAGGAGTTCAGCAGGCACCTGGCTTCGTTGACCGGGGACGGTGGAAAGGTCGAACGTCAGGCTGCCGCCGCGTTTTGACGCCGAGTTCAGTCGAGCCGGATGCGTCGCATGCGTCCGCGATGCGGTTCGCGACCCGCATCGTGATGGGTGCATGACTCGTCGCCCCGTCGGAAGGGCGCGCGAACAAGCGCCGCGATTGCTTCACGCTGCGCGGCCGCACCAAGGTCGACGCTCAGTGGACGCTGTACTGCCTGGTGCACAACATCGAGAAGTTGACCAACGCTGGCTACGCGGCGTAGGACGGAGACGATGAACAGGCGTCTTGCGCGAAAACAGTCGCGTCATCGCGCCGAAGCCCGTGTGGCGGCAGAACGCTGCGTTCTACTGCGGGCGTTCAAACCACTGCGCGCGTAGCGCGCTTCCGCGCCACGCCCGTCAGCAGCAACGGTCGTTATGGGCGTGGGCGCCGATCGGCCAACGCGAGCGGGGCACGTTCCGAGGCGATCCGTTCCGCCAGGAACACCTTGAGCAGGGACTGATACGGGACGTCGCGCTGGTTGGCGAGGACCTTGAGCTCATCTAATAGCCCTTGGGGCAGGCGCAGCGAAATCGTGGCCGTCGAAGGCTTCAGATTCGGGAACGCGACCCGCTGCGCGCGCGACCAATCGAAGTACTCAGTAGTATCGGCCGTCGCCCAGAACGCGCGCTCTTCATCCTCCGAGCGGAACGTCGGAACCGGCCTAGGGCTCTTCGTGCGGGATTTTGGCATAGTGGCCTCGCTCCTTCCGACTCATCGGACGAGCAGAAATTACGCGAATCCGATCGCCACGGACGGTGAAGACCACCGCCAGCGGGCGTTCGGCGTTGGTGTGACCGAGCAACAGAAAGCGGCGTTCATGCGCGGAGTGCTTCGCATCGTCCGCCACCACGACGGGGCGGTTGAAGAACACCTCTTCGGCCTCGCTCCGACTTACGCCATGCCTTTCCGAGTTCTTCTCGGCGTTCCCACCATCCCAGTCGAAGCCGGTCGGCGTGGCCGTGAGGGTCGCAAGATCAGTCACCCTTGAAGTATATTACCAACATATACAATGCGCCAGACCACCGCCGGCGCCCGCGAAGGCTCCCTCGATGCGCATAACGAGGCTGTAGAAAAAGCCCCGGCTTGTGTCGATGTGGAAACGGAACTCTTGGCGCGCGACCGAATTGGTCCTGGAGAATCTGCGATCGATTTTCCGTCCTGTCGAGAGTCCGCCATGGCCCGATACAAATACATCGACACCCAGCCCAAGTTGCTGCCCGTCGATCTCGCCCGCCAGCTGCTGCCTGGCACCTTCGAGCACGCGCTCAACCACCTGTTGGACCACGCGGTGGACCTGTCCCATTTCTACGCGCGGTTCCGGAATGACGAGACCGGTGCCCCCGCGTACGCGCAGGGCATCATCAGCAGCCGGAAGATCGCCCGCGTGTGTCAGGAGCACGTGACCTTCATCGCGTTGTGCGGGGACCAGCCGCCGCACTTCACTACCATCGCCAAGTTCATCAGCACGCTGGGCGAGGATATTGCGCGGGTCTTCGCGGCGGTGCTCGCGGTGTGTGACCGCCAAGGGCTGATCGGTCGCGAGATGTTCGCGATTGACGGCGTGAAGCTCCCGAGTAGCGCGTCGAAGCATCGGAGCGGGACGCGCGCGGACTTCGAGCGGCAGGCGGCCAAGCTTGAGGCCGCAGCCACGACGATGGTGCAGCGGCATCGCGCGGCTGGTGCGACCCCGACGGTGCCGGATCCCGCGACGAAAGCCGCCGCGCGCGTCGCCCGCCTGGAGCGCGACGCGGCGCAGATCCGCGACTGGCTGACGCGCCATCCCGACGACCGTCGTGGTGCGACCGGCGGTATCCGCAAGAACAATCGCACCGACAACGCGAGTGCGAAGATGGCGACGAGCAAGGGCGTCATTCAAGGTTACACGGGCGTCGCCGCGGTCGATCAGGCGCACCAGATCATCGTCGAGGCGAAGGCGCACGGCACGGGCTCGGAACACGCGCTGCTCGTGCCGGTGGTGACGGCCACGGAGCCGTGGCGCGCCCCGGAGACGCTCATCACCGCCGATGCGGGCTACCACAGCGCTGCGAATCTCGAGCAGCTCGCGACGATGCAGGTACCGGCCTTGATTGCGGATTCGGCCATGCGCCGCCGTGATGAACGCTTCGCGACACAGGATCGCTACACCGACCTCCCCGATCCCCTACACGATAAGTCTCGCAAGGCCGCGACGAAGACGCCGGCGGTGTTCACGCCGGACGATTTCACGTATGATGCCGACGCCCGGACGTGCACCTGTCCAGCCGGCAAGTCGCTCTACCGGAAGGGCGCGCGCAATGTCACCGGCGGCTACGTCGGCGAACATTTTCGCGGGGCGAAGCGCGACTGCGTCCCGTGTGCGCTGCGCACCCGATGCCTGCGAACACCGGACACGACCACCGTCCGCAATGTCGCGTTTTTTCGCGGGCGCGTGGACGTGCCAGTGTGCGATCTCGTCGCCGAGATGAAGGCACGTCTCGATTCGGTCGCGGGACGCCACCAGTACGGGGCACGCTTCGCGACGGTAGAGCCGGTCTTCGGCAATCTGCGCGCGAACAAGCGCCTTGATCGCTTCACCCTGCGTGGCCGCACGAAGGTCGACGCGCAGTGGAAGCTGTACTGCTTGGTGCACAACATCGAGAAACTGGCGAACGCGGGCTACGCGGCGTAGCGGACGGGGCAGGGAATAGGTGTGCGTGCTCGAAAACGGCCGCCCGAATGCCCTGAAACCACCGTGCACTCCAACATTTTTGCACACTAAGCCATCACGCTGCGATCCGCGTCAAGAAACCCGCGCGAAATCAGCTTATCCTACAGCCTCAACGTTGAGCTCTGCTGCAGCGCATCTCAAAAGATGCGGCCGGTCGGGCGTCGTGCGCCAGCGCGGCGCCCGCCTGCCGCGCACCGATTCGCGCTGTCAGCAGCAGCGTTTCGTTCGATGTCTGCTGGTTCGATGTACCGGTCCACGAACGCTCGCGCCTTCAGCACTTCGATGCCTCGCCACCCAGACACCCGCAGCAGATGCTTGTCACCCGATACGATGAGCCGGGCGTTCGCTGCG
>JBBSPE010000164.1:0-9337 GCA_038259155.1 Gemmatimonadales bacterium | reverse complement strand
GTGCCGTAATCGACAAGCCATACTCGGGCACGAAATCCTCACGCAGGATCTCGCCCGGGTGAATGGGACGGCGCGCTAAAGGCCGGGTGTTCGGAATGCTCATGGAAAACCGCTCCAGCTAGTGATAGTCACAGAACTCCACATCGAACGCATCGCCATCTTCGAAACGAAAGCAGATACGCCATTGATCGTTGACCGCTATGGCGTGTTGGCCTGCACGATTTCCGCGAAGCGCGTGGAGCCGGCTGCCAGGTGGAACGCGCAAATCGGCGAGTTGGGCTGCCACGTGCACGGCCTCGAGCTTGCGCAGCGCCCGTCGCGCTACGTCGGCCGGGAGACGTTTTGCCTTGCCCGTGCGGAAAAGTTCTTCCGTCGATCGATCCGCGAAGGACTTGATCACCCTTAAGTGTAACGCGTCACGTGACGCAGGTCAATCTCTGCGGGATCGCATAACGAGGCTGTAGGATAAGTCGCCCCGCCACGGAAACGTGGAAAAACGATGAAGACAAAATGATTGCCGAGACGCCGACCGTTGATTCTACGCGATCTGTGGCGCTCGATTCTTCCACATGCGCAGCCACGCTCTCGACAGTCGGCTTGTTCTACAGCCTCAACGTCAAGTTGTGCTGTGGCCGATTCAATAGATGCGGGTTGGCGGCCACGACCGACCCTGAAGTTCGATGAGGCCGGGGCCGCCAACCCGCTACCCCAGCCGGCCATCAGCACCAATTGCCGTTAGCCCGCGGGAGCGACGACGTGTCGCAGGCGCATCCATCTCGACTCAAACTCCACCGCAAACGTCGCACGGGCTCTTGAGTACCGCCCGTTTCGTTCGAAGCAACAGAAGTCACCGGCGCTCCGCTCGAGCAATTCCGCATACCGCACACGACCATCCCGGACGAAGACCAGCAAGTTGTGAGAATCGCTCTGTCCAATGATGCGCTGCTTGTTCGCCCGCCACGTGAACCCGAGCGCCGAATCAACCTCGGTCGTCGATGAATACGGCTTCAGCACGACCACGGTGTCCCAGTCGCCCTGTACTGACTGCGCGAGGTCAATCTCAGCACCCGCGCCGTTGGCGCGCACAGCAGCCAGATCGGCGCGAAGCGAGTTCGGCGGCGACGCCGTGCCGCACGCGACGAGAAGAACGCCGCAAGCGGCGACGAGAGCAAGGATTTTCGCGTTCACGTGGACACAGTTCTCGGTCGTCGGGCCAACGTGAATTCTACCGCGTGGAATCACCGCAGCCACGGTGTTACACCGCCGCTTCTGGCGACAGAACATATGCTCGGGCCCGCACGCTTGCCAGACCGAAGTCGCCGTGCTGCAAGTGGTTCGCTCGATGGCGAGCGGGACCGTAGACACTCGTTACACCGGGAATATGGCGGTGTAACACCATCCGGCGCAGAGGCGGGTCAACGAGAGTGCCCCTCGGCTGAGGTGACCATGCCGAGGTGGCTACGCACGCCGGGTCCGCCCTTGTCGAGGACGTCCGTGTACAGCATGGAAATCCCCCTACTTCCCCACGCAAAAGTCGCCAAACAGCCGATCCAGCACATCATCGAGCGACACGCCGCCAATCACATCGTCCAGCGCCTCCACCGCCGCACGCACGTGCACCGCGGCAATGAGCGCCGGCACGCCGGCACCACCGGCCCAGGCGTCGCGAAACGCCTGCAGTTCGACGCGCGCCAAACGTACCGCCGCATGGTGTCGCTCCCGCGTGAGACGCGGCACCTCGGGTGGAACCACGCCGTGGTGTTCCGCCACTACACGCTGCACCGCCTCAAGCAGCTCCTGCAGGCCCGTGCCGCGCTCGGCGCTGGTGATCGCCCAGTCAGCAGTGTGTGGCGCGTGAGCGGGGGCGGCATCCTGCTTGGTCAGCACCCCAATCATCGGCAGCACCCGCGACGGCACCAATCCACGCACCACCTCCATGGTGTGCCGCACGTCATCCGCGCGCTCACCACACGCCAGCACCACGTGCGCACGGGCCAACCATCGCGCGCTCACCTCGATGCCGAGTTGCTCCACCGCGTCTTCCGTGTCACGGAGCCCGGCCGTGTCCACCAGGCGCAGCGGCACACCCGGTGTGTCCAGCTGCACCTCGATCGCATCCCGCGTCGTACCCGGCACCGCCGTCACCAACGCGCGCGCCTCGCCGCACAGCGCGTTCAACAACGCGCTCTTGCCGGCATTCGGCGCACCGGCCAACACCACGATCGCGCCCTCCCGCAGCAACGGCACGCTCGGCGCAGTCGCCAGGAGGTCGTCAAGCGCGGCAAGCAGCGCGTCCACCGCCTGCGCAATGCGAGCCGCCGGCACCGGGCCGTCATCCTCTTCCGGAAAGTCGATGTCGTACGCCAGCAGCGCTTCGACTCCCAGACAGTCGCGGCGCAACGCGGCAATGCGTCGCGAGAGTCCACCGTCCAGCTGATCGAGCGCCGCGCGGTGCAGCGCCTGCGACCGCGCATCCACCAAATCGGCGATGGCCTCCGCCTGCAGCAGGTCGAGCTTGCCCACCAGCAGCGCCCGCCGCGTGAACTCCCCCGGCTCAGCCTCACGCGCGCCCGCCGCAAGGCAGGCGCTGAGTACGGCGAGGGGCACGGCCAGGCCGCCGTGAGTGGAGATCTCCACCATGTCATCGCCGGTGAAGGAGCGCGGCGCGGCAAACCACGTGGCCACCGCATCGTCGAGCGGCGCGCGAGTGACCGGATGCACCAGCTGCACGCGCGTAGCGCGGCGCGGTGTCCAATCGCTCCGGTCGCTGCACGCACGGAGCACGTGCAGGGCGCCCGGACCACTCAGCCGCACGAGCGCAAGCGCGCCCCGACCGGGCGCCGTGGCGAGCGCCACGATCGTATCCGCAACGCCCGGCTCGCTCATCGCATCAGCTCGTGTTCAGCTCGTGTTCAGGTCGTAATCAGCGTGCCATCAACTCGCGATCAGCGCGCCGTCAGCTCAACCGCTTGGGCGACTTGCCGCTGCCACCATCTCGCGACTTGGCCGTCTTCGTGCTCTGGGGCGTCCCCTGCACCCGCGGCGTCTTCTTCATCTTCGCACGCTCCTGCGCAATGAGCCACTGCTGCGGCAACGACGCGATGTTCTGCACCGCGTAGTACAGGTTGAGACCCGACGCGAAGTTCACGAAGAAGATCAGCATCATGCCGGGAATGAGGAACGTCATGATCTTCGCCTGCGGATTGTCCGGCGTGCTGCGCAGACCGATCCACGACACCAAAAACGCCGTGAGCGCGACAATGCCCGGCAGGATGTAGTACGGATCCTTGAGCGAGATGTCCGGCAGCCACAGGAACGGCACGCCGCGGAACTCAATCGTGTTCTGGAACACGAAGAACAGCGCGAAGAACACCGGCAGCGGAATGAACATCGGCAGACAGCCGGTGAGCGAACTCAGCGGATTCAGGCCGTTGTCGGCGTACACCTTCATGATCTCCTGCTGCGTCTTCTGGGCGTCGCCCTTGTGCTTGGCCTGCGCTGCCTGGATTTCCGGCTGGATCTGCTGCATCTGCAGCGACGTGCGCATGGCCCGCTGGTTCACCGGCCACAGCACCAGGCGCACCACCACACCGAAGATGATGAGTACCCACCCATAGGACAGGCCGCCGACCTCCTTCATCCACAGCAGGATCTTCATCACGATCGTCGCAAACGGCTGGATGATCTTCTGCAGAAACCCACCGTACGGATTCGACGACTCGAACTCGCGCCCCATCGCCACCATGCGGCGGAACTCCTGCGGGCCGGCGTAGACCTCAAACGCAGCGGCACCATTGCGCAGATTCACCACCACATGCCCCTCGGCGCGCGTGGCCTGCTTGCCCACGCGCGCACCACCCACCACATCGAGCTCCACGAATCCGGGCTCATTCTCCGGCGCCAGCACACCCAGCAGGAAGTATTTGTTCTTGGCCACCACCCACGTGAATGGCCCCTGCTTGATTTCGCGCTCACCCGGATCGAGGCTGCTGAATTTGATCAGGTCGGCGCTGCGGTTCTCCGGCTTGAACGCGTAGGCCAGGTGCGTGCGGTCCTCCGACGAATCTGCTTCCGACGAACGGAACGTGGACGGCAGATCCACCAGCAGGTAGCCGTCGCTCTGCGGGCCCGTAACCGTCGCCGCGATGTTCACGCGATAACTGTCGGGCAGAAAGCTGTAGGTGATGCTGACGGCGCGTGCCGCCACCTGCGCCGTGTAGCGCAGCTGCTGCCGACCGGCCGGCGCACTCGAGTCCAGCGCAAAGGCCGTGCGCGACAGGTTGACCGTGTCGCCGCCCGGAAACACCATGCGGAAGGCGAGCAGCGGTTCGCTCGCACGCGCGAGCTCGACGGGCTCACCGGTCTCCTTGCCGTTCGGCCCCAGGTCCGCGTAGCGCTCCATTTCGGCCGAGATCAGCGCGGCGCCGCGCGACGTGACGCCATACGTGGCGAGCGTCGTCACCACAGATGTCGTATCAATGCGCTGGGCAGTAGGTGCAAGCGGTGCCGGCAGCGCCGTGACCGCTGCGTCATCCGTCACGCCCGACACGCTGGTTGCCTGCGCCGCGGCGGCCGTCGGCTCCAGATCATCCGCAATCGCAGCGGCGCCAGGCATGGCCGCGGCAAGACTGTCCGCGGGCAGGATTCCCTCGGTGGTCACCGGCGTGTCCGCGGTGGGAAACAGAATCGGCGTGATGACAAGGACGGCAGCCATCAGAACGACAGCGATCGCGAGACGACGTGGTTCCATGAGGGATTCTGGGAGCAGCTATTCGTCGCTGATGCGGAGCGGACGCGACCAGAGTGGTCGTGCCCACCGACCGCCAATCAGGGCACGGGGTCGTATCCGCCGGGACGGAACGGATGGCACCGTCCAATCCGACGAATGGCAAGCCAACTTCCGCGGGCCGCACCGTGGCGCTCAAGCGCTTCGATGGCGTACGCGGAACAAGTCGGAAAATAACGGCACGATCCCCCCAACAGGGGAGACAGCGTCGCTTGGTACAGTCGCACGAACAGAATCAGCAGAAACTGGGGTACCGCGGCGAGGCCGCGACGCTCCGCACGCGGTGCAGGGGCGTTTGGTTTCACGATTCATCCCCGGCGGCCGATTGCTCCGGCGCGGGCGTCGGCTCCGGGAAGGTCATGCGACCCAGTCGCGCGATGGCCTGGCGCAGCTCCACCGCAAGTGCTTCGTAGGGACGTGTGTACGCCAGCGGACTGACGCGCACGACCACATCGAGTGGCGGAACGAGAGCGTGCAACACGGGCAGCAACTCCAGGCGCAGGAGTTCGCGCAGTCGGCGCTTGACCAGATTGCGGGCCACGGCGTTGTGCCGATGCTTGGGGACAATGAGCCCCACCCGCGGAAGCGCATGAAGGGAAGCAATGGCCCGCACCTCGAGACAACTGGTGCGTACCCGCTTCCCTTCGCGACGTGTCCGCTCGAGATCCGGCGCGCGCGTCAGGCGATGCGCACGCCGGAGTCGGCGGGAATCAGGCGGCGGCGTACTTGGACGGCAACCGCACCGAAAGCAGCTTGCGCCCCTTGCGGCGGCGGCGGTTCAGCGTCGCGCGGCCCCACTTGTCTTCCATGCGCGCACGAAAACCGTGCTTGCGCAGACGCTTGACGTTGCGCGGATTGTAGGTTGGCTTGCCCATGATCGTAGTCGGTCGAGAAGTGCTGGGAGAAAATGCAGCGCACGCCGCAGTGGGCGTGTTTGCAGAGAGACGCGTTAAGAGTCGCGTTCGGGTACAGATCCGTAAGATAGGCGCTGCCTTGCGCTTGCGTCAAGCGGCCGAAAGCGACGGATGAGACGCCCGCCCGCCCGGAGCGACTCGCCCCGGTCACGCATTTGACTTATCCACATTCCTCGGGCTAGCTTCGCTCCCCCATCCTCCGCCGCCCAGAACCCGTCCTGCCGCCGTCATGTCCCACGCCCCGTCCGAGATCTGGGAGCGCCTGCTCACCCGCGCCCGCCAGGTCCTGCCCGAACAGACGTTCCGGACATGGCTCGAACCCGCCGAACCCACTGCCTTCCACGACGGCCTGCTCACCGTGGTCGTCCCGGATCAATTTTCCGCGGACTGGAACGACTCCAAACACAGCGAACTCCTCGCCAGCTTCGCCCCCGTCGCCGTCGGACACCCGGTCCGCATTGAATTCCGCATCTCCGAAGAACGCGCAAAACGAGCCCAGCTCGACATCTTTGTCCAGCAACCTGCACCGCCAGTAGCGCCACCACCGCATCAAAAATCAGCCATATCAGCGCCACTCAATCCGCGCTACACCTTCGAACAATTCGTCATCGGCAAGTCCAATGACGTCGCCGCCGCCGCCTCACAAGCCGCCGCCCAGGCACCCGGCAAAGTCTACAATCCCCTCTTCATCTACGGGGAAACCGGACTCGGCAAAACCCACCTCATGCAGGCCATCGCCCACGAACTGCTCCGGCGCACCCCAACCCTGCGCCTCGCCTTCGTGGGCACCGAGCAGTTCACCAACGACTTCGTGGCCGCCATCCAGGGCGGACAGATGCACGATTTCCGCCGCCGATACCGCGAAATCGACCTGCTCCTCGTGGACGATGTGCAGTTCCTCAAAGGCAAGGAATCCACACAGGAAGAGTTCTTCCACACGTTCAACGCCATCTATGAAGCGGGCCGGCAGATCGTCCTCACCTCCGATCGCCCGCCCAAAGAGATCCCCGGACTCGAGTCCCGGCTCGTCTCCCGCTTTGAGTGGGGCATGGTCGCCAACGTCGATTCGCCCGACCTCGAACACCGCATCGCCATCCTCAAGAAGAAGGCGAGCCTCGACCACCTCGAGCTCACCATCCCCGACGAGGTCATCGAGTTCATCGCGCAACACGTGAAGTCCAGCGTGCGCGAGCTCGAAGGCTCTATCATCAAGCTCCTCGCCTACGCGTCGCTCAAGCACCGCGAGATCTCCGTGGAGCTGGCCCGCGAGGCCCTGCGCGACAAGCTCCGCAGCTCCGCGGCCACGTCCGACTTTCCCGATGTCCCGCCCACCAGCATCACGGTGGCCACCATTCAGCAGGTGGTCGCCCGCGAATGGGGCGTCACACCCGATGGACTGCGCTCCAAAACCCGCACCAAGCAGCTCACGGTCCCGCGCCAGGTCGCCATGTTCTTGTGCCGAGAGTTGCTGGCGTTGCAGCTCGTGGAGATTGGGAATGCGTTCGGGGGGCGAGATCACTCCACCGTCATCCATTCACTCGATCGGGTGGCCGAAGATTCGGCGTCCACACCCGAGTTCAAGGAGCGGGTCACCCGCCTGCGCACGATGTTGGAAACCCTGAGGACAACTGGTGTCCTTTCCGCATGAGTCCACACTGATCCACGTTTTCCGTCCCACCGGTGTGGGCGAGCGGGGAGCCACACCGACTGTCCCCATCGAACACACATGAGCCGCCGTGGCGCACATCGTTCGTCTGTCGTAGGTTACGGGCGTTCTCCCCAAATCCACACGCTCTACTGCTACTACTAGTTTGTTCTTTAATTAAAGAACAACAGCAGGCTGACCATTCTTTCAACGTCAGGCATGCGCTTCACGATCTCGCGCGAAAAGTTGCTGGAGGGACTCGGAGCCGTCACGGCTGCCGTACCCGCCAAGACCACACTGCCGGTCCTCGCCAATCTCCTGGTCGAGACCACCGATCGCGGTATTCGCCTTTCCGCCACCGATCTCGATATCGCGGTGAGCACCGAGGTGACCGCCGACGTCGAGACACCGGGTGCCATCACCATTCCGGCACGAAAGCTGTCGGAAATCACGCGTGAGTTGCCACCCGCTCCCGTGAAGATCGCCACGTCCGGTGAACAGCGCGTCACGCTCGAGTGCGGACGATCACGCTTCAAACTGCTTGGCCTGCCGCGTGACGAGTTTCCAACGTTCCCGCAGGTGCGCTTCAACGAATCGTGGCGCGTGAAGTCCGGCGAACTGCAGCAGCTCATTGCACACACGGCATTCGCGGTGAGCACCGAGGAGTCGCGCCCCATTCTCAACGGCGTGCTCTGGGAACTGCGCGAGGAACGCATGCGCATGGTGGCCACCAACGGACATCGGCTGGCCCGCATGGACCTGCCCATTCCCGGCACCACGGCGCCATCCAGTGATCTCATCGTACCACCCAAGGCGCTCGAACAGGTGCGGCGTCTGTTCCCGGCCGAGGAGGAACTGGAGATTGCGCGTGGCGACAATCACATCGGCTTCCGCTCACCGTTCACGTCGGTGTTCACCAGGCTCATCGAGGGACCGTATCCCAACTATGAGCAGGTGATCCCCAAGGACAACGACAAGCACTGCATCCTGGACAAGGCAGCCTTTGCCGGCGCGCTCAAGCGCATGAGCGTGATCGCGTCTGACCAGACGCATCGCATCAAGCTGTCGTTCAACGCAGGCATGCTGAAGTTCGCGGTCACCACACCAGATCTCGGCGAAGCCGCAGACGAGTTGCCGATCAACTACGACGGTGATCCACTCGACATCGGCTTCAACGCGGCCTACCTGCTCGAGATCCTGCGGTTCATGCCCACCGACGAGATCAAGGTCACGTTCAAGGCCCCGGAACGCGCTGCGACCATCGAACCGCAGGGCTGGAGCAGCAACGCCGACTATCTCTGCCTGGTCATGCCGCTGCGGCTGATGGACTGACGGTCCGCCGTCAGCTCCACCCGCTGCGTCACCGTCTGCTGGCCGTCATCAGGGCGCGCTGAATCGCGCACGTCGAGCGTGAGTGTGCTCTCGCTGCGCAGCTGGTGCAGCATGCCAGTGCCCACTTCCACGGTCACCAGCGTGCGTCCAGTGCCACGACCCGTCAGGCCCACCGTGCGCCAGGTAGTGGCGAGGGTGCCCTCCACGCGTGTGACAAGCTCGCGCGTGATGTACGCCTGCGTGGCCACACCCGCCGGCCCGTCACCCAGCGAATCCACGACGGACCGCGCGATGCTCTGCACGGTCACCGGTACGCCACCGCGGCACATGAACACGCGGGCGGTGTCCGCCCACTGCCCACCCACCACGAGCTCGATGGGCATGCGCACGAACAGTTCGCGCGCCAGTGCCACAGCACTCATCTCGCGGCGGTCGCACTCGTTCGCCAGCGCCGGTCGCGGCACCACGCGGGTCGAGAGGCCGTCCAGCGTCGCGTCAAACGCCACCGTGAGGGGCAGGGCAGGGGGACGTGGCCCCGCGCCCACGCCGGGCAGTGCCAGCGGAAAGACGACGCGCGTCAGCGTCTGCCAGCGCGAGGCTCCATCCAGCCCGGCCGCCTCTTCCAACTCCAGCGGCACCGTGTCGATAAAGCCCTTCATC
>JBBSPE010000163.1:0-9354 GCA_038259155.1 Gemmatimonadales bacterium | reverse complement strand
TGGAGTTCTGTGACTATCACTAGCTGGAGCGGATTTCCATGAGCATTCCGAACACCCGGCCTTTAGCGCGCCGTCCCATTCACCCGGGCGAGATCCTGCGTGAGGATTTCGTGCCCGAGTATGGCTTGTCGATTACGGCACTCGCTGAAGCTGCGGGCGTCTCGCGGCAGTCTATGAATGAACTGCTGCGTGAGCGCCGCGCCGTGAGCCCGGAGATGGCACTGCGCCTCGGCAAGCTGTTTGGGACGTCGCCCGAGTTCTGGCTCAACCTGCAGCGAAACGTCGATCTTTGGGACTCGGCTCGTGGTCTCAAGCGGGAAATCGCCCGGATCCAGCCACTCCAGCTCGCCTAACGAGACACTGCTGCTGGCAGCGCGATTGGCAGCGCGATTGGGAGCGCGGCTGGCGGGCGCCGTGCCATCTCACGCCGCCCGTCCCGCCGCATTTTGTTGGATGCGCTGCCGCAGAGCTCAACGTTAGACCGCCACATCCATTCCTGTGATGACAGACTGGTCGACCGTTCCCACATTCGGTGTGTCTACTGGCCGATTTCCGATCCAAGATCGTCCTAGCGCGTACGCGATTATTCCTAACTCCGCCACACAACTCGCGGTGGTGCGCACCGCAGCGGGATACTACCTCCCCGGTGGCGGCATTGAGGCGGGGGAGTCGGCGGCGAATGCGGTGCTGCGAGAGGTCGCTGAGGAATGCGGGCTCACGGTCGTCTTAGCCACTTGGCGCGCGTTTGCCACGGAGGTCGTGTGCTCCGAGGTGGAATCAACCGAGTTCATAAAGCGCAGCACATTCTGCGAAGCAAATCTCGTCTTGCCCCACGCATCCGACAGGGGGGAGTTCGTCCTGGAATGGCACTCTGTTGATGCGGCCTGCAAGCTGCTCGCGCCAGTGAGCCATCGCTGGGCAGTCCGCGAATGGGAGCCGCGAGTACCGGACGCGATCGATGACATGCATCGCTACAGGGACGCAGCCGTGAAACACAAAGCCGCTGCCTGCGTTGTCCGAACGAGTGCTCGTGGTCCTGAACTGCTAATCTTCCGTCATCCCCTCGCTGGGGTGCAAATCCCCAAAGGTTCCATTGAAATAGGAGAAGTGGCTGCAGATGCGGCGCTTCGCGAACTAGCAGAAGAAGCCGGCGTCCTTGCGGCTCAGGTGCTTCGGCAGGTCGGAAAGCATGAGTTCGACGTCGGTAAGGATGCGACGGACGCTGGACCGATGGAGCACCAAGTATGGCACACCTTCCTGATGGCGGCAGACACAGAGCTGCGCGACAGCTGGTCACAGCAAGCGTCTGGAAGCGAGACCGAGGCGAGCCTAGTGTTCGAGTTCTTCTGGCTTCCCTTTGCCGATGCGCGAACCGTTGTAGCGCCGCGGTACGTTCCTTCTATCGACTTCGTCGTCACCGCGATCGCAGCGGATCCAACACTGTGGTTTGCGCACCGCGGTAGCACACCATGACGCCTTCAACGGGGCGAGGCCAGTGACCGACAACCTCCTTGAGTACTATCGGCGGCGCGCGGCGGAGTACGAAACGGTCTACGACAAGCCCGAACGACAGGCGGATCTGCAGACGCTTCACGCCGTTGTCCCAGCGTACTTCGAGCAGCGACGGGTGCTGGAGGTGGCGTGCGGTACGGGATACTGGACGCGGCCGATCAGCGCCTCCGCCACTTCGATCATCGCCGTCGATCTCGCACCGGAAACGCTGGCGATCGCACGAGCGCAGACTGAGCCAGACACACCGATTGAGTATCGCATCGGCGATGCATTCAACTTGTCAGCGGTTAGCGGGGCGTTCGATTCGGGGTTAGTCGCGTTTTGGTGGTCGCACGTGACTGTGGAGACGCTTGGCGGATTCTTAACGGGGCTGCATCGACGCCTCGGCAGTGGCGCCAAAGTGCTGGTGATGGACAATCGATACGTCGAGGGAAGCAACCATCCCATCACGCGAACGGATGCCTCGGGGAACACATATCAGCGGCGGACACTGGACAATGGTGCGGAGTATGAGGTGCTAAAGAACTTCCCGTCGGGGGTGGAAGTGAGCCGCGCCATTGTTAACGCGGGCGGTATCGCACCCGTCGTCCACGAGCTGTCCTACTACTGGTATGCGACGTACATCATCGGCGGCGTAGCGGAGGCCACGCGGTCCGCAACACCCCGCTGAGCCGCTGAGAAGTTGGCAGGAAAGGGGTGGCCGTGTGCAGCACTTCGAGGACGGCGCGCAAGGCACGATCGTGTAGCACGGACGCTTGCGCCATGTCTAACGGTGCTTGCTGCTGACGAGCAGATTTTGGAAGCTCGCTCCGCTCGCGATCATATGACTCCTTGCAGCAGAAGCCAGCGTTGAGGCTCTAGGATAAGCCGGCGGCCCAAAATGCTGAGGCGTATGCGGAAGAATGGAGCGCCACCGTTCGCGTAGCATCAATGATCGCCGTCTCCGCAATCATTCTGCCTTCACCGTTAGTGCAGGATTCCGTGGCGCGGCGACTTATCCTACAGCCTCGTTGGGCCGCAGACCACGCATCGTCGTTACCGATCATCCGTATTGACATAATCACGCGACGCGTTACTATTGGGATGATCGTCTCACTCCGGGATACCGACACCGAATTGCTCGCGGCCGGTCGCCGGACACGACGGTTTACGCGCATTGAGTCCGTGGCGCGTCGGAAGCTTCGGCAGCTCGAGATCGCGGGGCGTTTGGACGATTTACGCGTGCCACCAGGCAACCGATTGGCAGCGCTCAACGGGGATCGGACCGGACAGCACAGTATTCGCATCAACGATCAGTATCGGCTGTGTTTCCGCTGGACCCCCGCCCGCCCGTCCGACGTCGAAATCGTGGACTACCACTAACCAGAGGAACCTCATGGCTGCACTCAAGCCAGTGACGCCGGGCGAATTATTGCTTGAGGAGTTCCTCGTGCCCATGCACCTCTCGCAATATCGGCTCGCGAAAGAGATTGGCGTACCGGCCCAGCGGATCGGCGAGATTGTCGCGGGGAAGCGGGCGATCACTGCCGATACCGACCTGCGTCTGTGCCGGTTTTTCGGCTTGTCCAACGGATACTGGCTGCGCGCGCAGGTCGCGCACGATACAGAAGTCGCGGCGAAGACGCTGGCGCCAGAACTTCGTCGCATCAAACCATGGACCGGCACTGCGGCCTGATGGTGCCCGCTCGGCCCAACAACGGTTGCACCAGACCGCCGAGCTATCGTACGCCCGCTTGACTCGCCTGATTTCATTTTGCCGCTCGTGAACCTAGACGTTGGACACCGACCGAGCACCGTCTCATCTTTGCGCCATGACCGGAAAACAATACAAGCTGATTGGCTCGGACGGACAGGAAGTACTGAGCGCCGTACCGGGCACTCTTGGCGGGAACCGCCGGCGGAAAATCTATGGGCGCCTCGCCTGCCGGAGCGCGGTCGGCTCGCTGCCCACGGGATATGCGAAGCATCGGGTCTTCTTCGCGGACGAGGCGACCGCCATCGCCGCCGGCTACCGACCGTGTGGCACCTGCATGCAGGCGGAGTACGCCAGTTGGGTTGAGGAAGCCATGCGCTCGGGGCGCCTCTAGCGTGGCGCGTCCGGTGTCTCCGGTGTCCGACGTGCGCTGACGCTGACGAACCAGCCGTGGAAGCTCGCCGCGCTCGCAATTCATTTCGTTTGCTCGCAGCATAGCCGGAGCGCCATGCCAACCCCACGGCTCGCCAATGCGGAGAGTTCGCCCACTGCGTACTGCCCAATCCCTCCTCTGGATAGACGGCACCGGCGGATTAGCGGTTGGGGCCCTCGTCCTTGCGTCATCTCCGTGGCTCAGCACCCTGTACGCGATGCCCGTTGGCTTGGTACTCGTGATGGGCGCGTCCAACCTCGCCTATGGCGGATTTTCGTTCTCGCTCGCACGTCGCACGGTTCGTCCACGCGCGCTCCTTCACCTTCTGGTCGCGGCAAATCTCGCTTGGTCTGTGCTCTGCGCCGTCGCGACCGTTGTGCTGGCCGCTCAGGCCTCACCCTATGGCCTCGCACATTTGGTCCTCGAAGGCATCTACGTTGGCGGCCTCGGTCTGCTCGAGTGGAAGTATCTGGACCAGCTCCTGACGGCAGCCTGACCGCACCACACCGCACGCTGCGGAGACTCAGGCTTCGGGAACCTGTGCGCGCGGCACAAAGACGCTTGCTTCGCAATTCTTCATGACGGAACCACGCGTGACCAAAGGGGAAGAGTCTTCACCGCTCGACGCAATCGCCCGAGCCCGTGAGTTGTTGCGTTGGGCGCATGATGCCGACGCGACTGGCGGCAGTACGCCGCACCTCGTGCTGCGCGAACTCGTCCGCGATCTCGCCCGCGATCTGGTAGGCCATTTTGGCGAGCTGCCGACCACGCAGTTCACCGGTATCGTGCGGCGCGGTCGAGGATCGATGGGGTGGATGCTGCCGCGGTTTGTCCCCCACAGAGTTCTTCTCGGACGCTACCTGGATTTCACGCCGCCGGTTGTCGTGAGCGATGCGTATACGCATTGAAGGCCCATGGACTAACAACCAGCGAGAGCTGAAGCTCCGCGTTCGCCAGCACCAGAAGCCGCTGCATTGGCGCCCGAAACCGGGCGAAAGTATATTTCCAGGATGGACCTCCTCGCTCGGATCTCCGTCGACCCCGAAGTGCGCTTCGGCAAGCCCTGTGTGCGCGGGACGCGTATCACAGTCGGCGACGTCTTGGGCTATTTGGCCGGAGGAATGTCTGAGCCCGAACTCCTATCGGAGTTCCCACAAGTGACCCATGAGGATCTCCTCGCCTGCTTCGCGTTTGCCGCAGAGCGAGAGCGTCGACTGCAGGTCATCCCCGCAGCATAGTGCCAATCCGCCTTCTGCTCGACGAGAATCTCTCAGAGCGGTTGGTGCGCACGCTCGCGGCGCGATTTCCGGATGTGCGACATGTGCGCACTCTCGGCTTGGGCGGCGCGACGGATCTGCACTTATGGGACCTCGCCCTGCAAGATAGGTGCGTTCTGGTCACCAAAGATGAAGACTTCGTCACGCTGAGCGTGGTGCGTGGCGCACCACCCAAGGTGGTATGGCTCAATGTCGGCAACGCAGGCACGGGCGCGATCACCACGTTCCTTCTCGACTCGGCCGATGCAATCGTACAGTTCGTCGCGCATCCGGAGGCGGGCTTCCTCGCTTTGGGATTCGGGCCGCTGTCGGGTTAAGAAACTCCGCCTTCTTCGCTCAACCCGACACCGCCCGCGGCTCGTCCGATACCGGCCCCAAGATCCACCACGCGACAACGGTAAAGCTCAGCAGCACAAGCACCGCGATGCCTTGCCCGCGCTCCGGTCGCATGCCGAGTTGTACGATGCACAACCAGGCAACCGCCGCCCACACCAGCGGCCCGACGATGGCGCTGAAGCGCCCCACCATGCCGTACAAGCCGTAGAACTCACCAATGCGATCTGGTGGCGTCAGACGCAGCATCAGCGGACGATCGGCGCTCCAGATGCCGCCGAGCGCCACGCCGGCCATCGATGCCACCACGAAGAGCGTCGTGTCGTAAAACTGGAGACCGGCCTGGTACGCGGCGTTCGCGAAAATGAACGCGAGCATTGTCACCCAGTAGCCACTGCGCGCGATGAGCACCGTACAGCCCACGCACAGCAGCGTGCTCACCACCAGGAATGGCATCCGTCGTCGCGCCCGATCCGTCATGGCGCCCAACAACGGCGAAATGACGAAGATGATGCCCATCGATATCGCCGGAACAATAGGGTAGACGACGTCGGCGCGGTCGTAGAGAATCCAGCTCCAGACGGCGCGATTCGGGATCGTGTGATCGGCGATGGCATCCGGAGAAGCTGCTCCGCGCAGGTGCGATGCTGCAAGTACGTCGCATGGCGTATGGGGTTCGCGAACGACCGACACCAAGTTGAGGGCGTCGCCGTTCTTGACACCCATGAGCACTGGAGCCGACATGAAGTCCACATCCGCAACACAGTCCGATGCTGACGGACGACCTTTCCTGTCTCGACCGTGTCTTCGGGCCGCTGTGCTACTCACATGCCTGACCAGCGTGCTCACGGCACAGACACCCGACCCCGCACCGTCCGTGCTGCGCTCGGGGTATTCTGCGTTCTTAAGTTTCGGCTCCGTCACACTGTCGGGCGGTCTGAAGACCAGCACGACGTGGGGTGCGACGGCAGCTGGCGTCACGCTCGAACAACCGCTGGGGGATCAGTCGTCCTGGCGGGTGGAGCTGCTCGCGCTTGGCGGCCGTGCGGACCTCGGAGAGATGGGGTCGTTCGCCGAACAGACCAAGGTCACCGCTGGCCTCTTGGCTATCGGTGGGTCCGTGCGGCGTTACAACCGGAGTGGCGTCTTCGTTGGTGTCGGTACATGGCTCGGCACGCCGATGTCGTGTGATGTCGACTTCACAGGAGGCCCGGGCTTCTTCGGCGGTTCGACGGAAGCGTGTGTCAAGAATGAGCTGGGCCTGCGCAAGGCGTCGGCCGTGCTCGGCGGTACGCTCACCGCCGGCGTGCAAAGCGGACGATGGGAAATCGATGCGCGCTTTGATCGCGGGTTCCAGCCAACCCTTGATTCTCCGGACGGCGGGATGACGATGCAAAGCCTCTCCGCGGGCTTACACTACCGGTTCGGTCGGCAGCAGTGAGCGTCTCGGCAACGTCTGGCATCCTGTGACGCGCGTCGACTGGTGTTGTCGGACGGTGTGACGCGCACGGAACCACACCCGGTCAAGTTCATGTTCACGATGCAGTCGAAGCCAACATCGGAAGGCATCGTCCGGTCGCACATCGTCCGATGTCATCACGGCGGACACTTCCAACTCCATGTATTCGGTCCTCAATCGCCATGGGAAAACTCGTTGCACTGCTCTTCATCGTGTCTGCGGCGTTGTTCGAAGCCCGGCACTTCTTTTTCAACACGCGTGCGAGGCTGACTGGGGCACGCGCCAATCGTGTCTCAGGTAAGTCGAAGCTGAGATCGGATCGACGCGTTGCTCGTCCCAAGTCGGAGTCGTAGAGTCTCCGGCGAACGACTCGCATACAACAGCACGCGATTTCGGACCACCAACGCCCCGCGCTAGAACCCCACACGCGCCGACAACACGGCGTAGTGCAGCCAGGCGAAGTTGTACACCTCATCCACATCGGCACCGCCCTCGACCGTGCGATAGCCGCCGGCCACACTCAAGCGATCGTGTAGTTGATAGCGCAGTTTGAGCGCTACATCCTCAGCCCGACCAGGGCCGCCGGCCAAGGCGTCAGCATCGAACTCGGCCAGCCAGCGCGTGCCGAGCCGGCGTGTGCCGGCGATATGCAGAAGCGGCACGAAGCCGACATCGGGTTTCTCGGCGACCTCGCTGCCCTGCGCAAGCCGGATCTTGGCATCGCGCACCTTGGCGGTGAAACCGATCCACCACCGCCAGTCGTCGCCCGCATGAAAGCGGTATCGATACGTGGCGCGCCATGAGTTGAACTGATAGCTGGCGTCGGTTGGCGTTCCAGCGGCGAAGGTGCCGCCAGCGAATGCGACTGGCGCGTCCAACATGGCCGTGCCCGACACTTTGAGGGGCGCCAACAGGAGTCGCATACCGTGCTTCTCATTGATGTTCCAGGTCGCGTAGATCCGAGCCGCCGGCCACGGACCGTTACCAATCGCGTCCACCAACGAGAACCGGGTTCCCGCCGCATCGTTGGGGATCTGCACGTTGTTCCGGCTCTGCCAGACAGGGCCGCCTTCCACCTCGAGCTGGAACGTCGGTGTTTTCGGCGCGTCGGCTTGCATCGCGACGGCGGGCGCGACGGCGGGCGCTGTCATGCACGCCAACCAACTGAGCGCTCGGATCATTGACTTCATCGTGGCCTCCGTTGCCAGAACAGCTGCCCGGCCAGAGCACCGGACTGCCTATAGAGTTTGACCTATTCAACCCAGCGCGATGACATCGTGTTCCGATTACCGGGGATAGTTCCCGCCGTTCTGAGGGTTCAGCGACGTTGCTGCTGCGCTCAACAGAAAGCTGCACCTACGAGATCCTAAAACGCTGCCTCCTGCTCTCCCTCTGGCTCAGAGTGGGCTGCGTCGATGCTGAGGTGCCGATCGACGTCGACGCTCGCAGCGATTCCATTGGTCGTGTTGGATTGATGGAGCGCCCGTATATGTCGCACCACCACGCGCAGGACCGGGTCGGGGCACGTAGCGGGACCACAGCCCACCGTTCGAGCTACAGCACGGTGGTGAAGGACGCAAACGCCCATCGGTAGGGTCGCGCGGCGCCCGTAGCTGCAAGAAACGCACCGGGGGCGAAGCGTGCGGCGCCCACATCAAGGCGCAGGTACCGGCTCACGCGCCATTGCGCCGTCGCGTCGAGCTCGCTCCCGATGCTCCGGGGAGTACCGGCGCGAGAAGCGCGAAGCACGCCACCCGCGACGTCGTACACGCCGTCAGACGTTGAGGCGCGCTGGAAGGCATGCGCGGCCAACCGCACGCTCAGTGATCGGGTGGCTGTCGCCTGAAGGACCACCCGCTGTTCGAGGAGGTTGCGTCGTCCGAGCACATCGGCAAACCCCGCGTACGCATGCGCGAGCGGGAACAGCTGATCCCAGGTACCACTCGGCGCGCCGGCGTTGGCGCCTGTACCGCTGGCCCGATCGATGCCGAGTGTGATCACCGGTGCCCACCGGCCGGGAAGCGACCAGCGCACATCGCTGGCCAGCATGCTGGCAAACGTGGCCGGTCCGGCTCCGCGCACGTGTTGCACGCCGCTCTCCACCTCGAGCAGCACATTCGGGCGAGCAAGCGGCGTCACGAGTCTCCCACTCACCGTGGTGCGCTGCACCACCGGGCGCTCGCCCTCGGCATCGACGGACTTCACGAGCACCGCGCCTTCCATCACCCGTGGGCTGGAGGCACGCTGCCACGAAACGGTGGCACCAGCAAACCGCGTGTCGGTCGAGGCACGGTCGGGGGCCGACGCGCGCACGATGACCGGGCGCGTGGCGAACGCGCCGAGGCGCCACGCACCGCGACGTGTTTCGAGTGTTGCGCCCTCGAACACCCGGCGCACGTTCACCCAATCGAGCGGTGATACCAGCCGTTCACGGCCCAGTGCCAGTTCCTGTCGCCCGACACGCAACGCGATTTGACCTGCGCCCAGCGTCCCTGTCATTTCACCGAAGAGATTGCCCCAGTCGAGCACATCACGATCGATGGATCGGGTGCCACCTGGGAGATCACGTCCACCTGCCTCGGCGTGGCGACCTTCCACAAAGACTCTGACGTGCGTGCCCAGATGCACATCAGCATGCAGGTGCACG
>JBBSPE010000162.1:0-9589 GCA_038259155.1 Gemmatimonadales bacterium | reverse complement strand
TCATGGCCGCTTGGGCGTTCATTGCATCATTCGCCGGCGGCACCCTGCGCCGCACGGACCTGATCGCCAGCGGCCAACGCGCGACCTGGGCGGCGTTCGGCTTTACAGGCATGGCGTGCGCCGGTGTTTTGCGCGCGCTGGCCACGCGTGACCTCTCCCTGCGCGCGGTTGCCGAATCCACCACGCTCAATCTCCCAACGATCTACAGTGTTGGCGCCCTGTGGTTGGGGCCGCGTGGTCCCGCGCTCGTGTGGGCGTTCTCGGTCTCCCTGTTGGCCGCGGCAATGGTGTTTGCGTATCGCCGCCGCTCGCCTGTTGTGCTCCCGTACGCCACGGGCACGCTGGGCCTTCTCACGCTCGGCCTGCTCGTTGCCACCGTGATGCGCGTCAATCCGTACGCTCGCCTGGACTGGCTGGCGGGAGACGGGCTGGGCTTGCCACCTCGTCTGCAGCATGCGGGCGTGCTGCTGCAGGTGCCCCTGATTGCACTGGGAGCAGCCGCGACCACCGTTCCGCTCGCGCTGCTGTGCGCAGCGTTGGTCACGCGCGACATCTCGTTGCGACTCGTGCGTGCCATGCGCGACTGGAATCTGCTGGCATGGTGCCTGCTGAGCGGCGGCGTGCTCTGTGGCATGTGGTGGGCGTATCACGACGCGACGTTGCATGATGAGTGGCAGTGGTACGCCGTACGCAATGCGTCGCTGCTGGCGTGGCTCGGGAGTTCGCTGCTGCTCCACACGCTGTCCGAATCGCGTGGTGCGCACCGCTGGCGCAGATCCAGCGCCGCGCTCGTGATCATCACCGTCACGCTGAGCGCCTTGGCCGTGGTATGGCATCCTGCCAGCGGCGTCGTGCCGCTGACCAATCGGGCAAGCACGGGCTTGGGCCAGATGCTGCTGGCCCTCACCGCAGTCGTGGCGCTGATCGCGTCGCGGAGCGCGGCCGCGTGCGAGGTACCGATGTCGGTAAATGAGCCGGACAGCGCGTCCAGTGAACGGACCATCCTGACACGGACCGGTACGCATCTCTCGCACGCTGGCGCGATCATTCTGATTGTCGGTCTGCTCGGTTCCGTGTTCCGCTCGGCCCCCGCCGATGTCACCGTGGCGGTCGGAGAAGACCACGAAACGGTTGATCCGTGGGGAGCCCGCTGGCGCTTCAGCAGCGATGGTGTCTCCAACTATGAGGCGCTCAACCGCACCGTCACCGCCCTGAGTCTCCGGGTCTCACGAAACGACCAGGTGGTCGGCACGCTCGTGGCAGAGCAGCGGCAGTATCTCGATGCGTTTCGCAACGTGAGCTTCGCACCCACCACCGAGGTCGAGGCGCTCGGCACCATGCGCGAAGACGTGGTCGTGATGCTCTCCACACTCGTCGATGCACAAACTGCCGTCGTGCGCATCCAGTTCACACCGCTCCTGCGCTGGGTATGGGTGGGCGGATTCCTGATGCTGCTCGGTGGCGTGCTCGTTCTGCTGTCCACCGCCGGTTCGCCACGCGATCACTCCCCGTCGTCACGCCATGTCTCCTGACGCGATTCCCCTGCTGCTCGGCACCGTCCTCGCGCTCGCCGCGCTGTCGTACGTGCTCTATCCGCTGCTGTCGCCGGCGGAACCGCTCGCGCGGTCCGTTTCGACTCCGCTGGCCATGGCTGCGGAGCAGACGCCCGGTGCGAGCAGCGACGTCGATCCCGTGGAAGCGGCGGTACGCGCGGCGCAGGCACGCCGGCCGAGTTGCACGGCGTGCGGCCCGCGTCCAGAAAGCGATGCGATCTACTGCTCCAGCTGCGGCAGCTATCTCGCCGGAGCGTGCGGCAACTGCGGTACGGCCGTCGCGCTTCCCGGGTCGCGCTTCTGTCTGGGCTGCGGGGACAAGCTCGCCGCCAGCTGACGGTACGTCCGGCTCAACTCGTACGCGCGCTCGACGCTCAGCCCCGCTCCAACGCTTCGAGCTTTCGCCGCGCCATGCGCAACGGCAGTACCGTGAACGCCGCGCACGTTGTGATCACCAGCGCAAACGGAAGGGCCAGCCGCCAGCTGTCGAACTCCCGGCCAAAGTGGTCGGCCACCACCCAGCGCGCGGCCGGACGCCCGGTACCATAGGCCACGGCGGCGATCAGCACGATCGCGGACAGCATGAACAGCAGCCCGCCGAACGACGTCGGAATCTGCGCCGCGTTCTCGGCGTCGTACTGCGGATAAAAGGCGCCGAACGACAACGCCATGGCCGTGAGGGGGAATACGAGGCAGGCGATGGCCATCGTGGACACGAGGTGCACGAACAGCGAGACCTGCAGCAGAAAGTTGGTCGCGACAACAAGCGCGATGGCCAGCGCGAACAACGGCACTGCGCCCACCCAGAACTTCGCCCACAGCAGATCGCGCATGTCCAACGGACTGGAGCGCAGCAGCCACAAGGCGCGCCCCTCCAGGCTGATGGACGGAAACACGAAACGACCGGCAATCGAGGCGAGCACAAAGCCCGCCACGGCGAGGTTCAGAAACGGCACCAGCTGGCGCAGTAGCGTTGTCATGCCATCACCGGTGAGCGGCAGATAGCGCACGTTGGCCACGTACACCACCAGCAACACAAACAGCAGGATGAGCTGGCTCCACTGCGTGGTGTCCCGCGAGAAGACCTTGAGCTCCTTGAGCACGAGCTCGCGGCGGTTCGGCGGCAACCACCCGAACAGCCGGTCAATGGTAGGCCGAACCAATTTGCTGGCGCGCTTGCCCGCCCCTTCCTGCGCTGCGCTGAAGCCGCGCGCCCAGAGCGCGTGATGCAGCCCCAATCCGGCGAGCACCAAACCTGCTGCTGTGCACCAGAGACGCGTGAGCGGTGTGGTGAGCGGGCCACCACGCAAGAATCCCATGATGGCGTCGCTGGCCCACTCACTCGGCAGCCAGACCGCACTTGGCGTGTTGATCGCAGCCACGAAATCCATGAAGTTCTCGAACCCTTCAGGCCTCACCAACTGCTCCGGACGCGCCATGCGAAACATCACCAGCAGCGCGGCGATCGCGAGCACGATTACCACGGACAGAATGTCGCGCGTCCGACGCGCCGGAAAAACGTTCGCGAGCACCAGCGTGATCAGCGAGCCGAGGGCCGTGGGAATCACGAAGTACGGCACCAGAACCAGTGTCGCGAATCCGACAAACTGAACGCCCCCCTGGTACACCACACCGTAGGCTGAGAGCAGCGGCACCAGCAGCAGCAACACCATCCAGTTGGCGTGCACGCCCGTTTCGATGAGCCGAGCGCCGTAGAGCGCTGTTCGGGACACGGGCGCAGCGGCGATCTGATCGAGATCGCGCGACAAAAAGCCGCTGGAGAGCGCACCAATGATGTTGGAGAGCAGCAGGATGCTCGTGAACGCGAGCAGCATCATGGCCAGCACCTTGCCGGCCAGAATGCCGCCAATGTCCTCGGCGCTGCGAAAGTAGATGAGCACGCGTCGCGCAATCGCGAAGGCCGCCAGGAAGAACAGACTGCCAATGATCGCCAGCGTGATCGCGCGCGAACGGTGACTCTCGCCTGCCGATGCAGCGCGCGCCCGCGCGATCTTCCACTTCGGCATGAGCAGGTGCAGCACGCTCGCCGGGCGGAAGCGGAACCTCGAGCGGGAAACCGAAGGCAGGGCCTCAGGCATGCAGCACGTCAGCAACGGAGCGCGTGATCTTTTCGCCCGTCAACCGCAGGAAGATGTCTTCGAGATCAGTCGCCTCGTTCTCGGCGCGCAGCTCGCCCATCGTGCCACACGCCACCAGCAGACCGCGCTGCATGATGCCGATGCGGTCACACATCATTTCCGCGACTTCGAGCGTGTGCGTGGACATCATCACCGTGTGCCCGTCGTCCGTGTAGCGCCGGAACAGCTCCTTGAGCGTGCGCGACGACTTGGGATCGAGCCCGACCATGGGTTCGTCCACCACGATCACCGCCGGCTCGTGCACGAACGCGCTCGCGATGATGAGCTTTTGCCGCATGCCGTGGCTGTAGCTCTCCACCAGCTCATCCCGCCACGGTTCGAGGTCGAACAGCGCCAGGAACTCCTCGGCGCGGTGGTCCACCGCCTTGCCTTGCGCTCCATACAGGCCGGCCGCGAAGCGGAGGAACTCGATGCCGGTGAGCTTCTCGTAAATGAACGGGCGGTCCGGAATGAACCCGAGCGATCGTTTCGCGGTGATCGGGTCGGCCACCAGGTCGGCGCCTGCGATGCGCACGCTGCCGCTGGTTGGCCGCAGGATGCCCGCGATCATGCGCATGGTGGTGGTCTTGCCGGCGCCGTTGGGTCCAAGGAACCCAAACAGCTCGCCGGCCGGCACTACGAGGTCGAGGCGGTCAACGGCCGTAAACGAGCCGTAGCGCTTCGTGAGGGCGGAGAGTTCAATCATTGCAGAGGTGACGACCAATGGGGCGTCTCCGGTCACACCCTGCGCCAGCCGCGGAACAGTCGCGACTCTCCGAGCTACGCCCCCGTGGCTTCCTCGCGTACCCACGTCAGGTACTCGTCCAGGCCCGCCTTGGTGGGAAATACCAGCAGCTCCGGCACGTCGTACGGGTGCAGCTCCTCAAAGGCCTCACCAATGGCGTCGAGCTGGGACGCCACGGTCTTGAGCAGCACCACCACCTCCCCTTCGTCTACGATCTCGCCTTCCCAGCGGTAGAACGACCGGGCCGCGGGCAGCAGTGTCCCGCAGGCAATGAGCCGCTCGTCGAGCAGCGCGCGCACCAGATCTTCGGCCTCCGCGGACGAGGCAACGGTGGTCAGGGCGAGGACGACATCGGTGGGGTGCAGGGAGGAGGACATATTCGAGCTTACCCATAGGACCGCCGGATAGCGAACCCGCGGGCGCCTGCGGGAACCGCGCGGCGGCTCTCCGGTCTTGTCTGGGCACCGGCTCACTCGGTTACTTACAAGACTATGGCAGAAAACGCATTGGTGGTTCGCGGAGCCCGCGAGCACAATCTCCGCAATATCAGCGTCACGATCCCGCGCGACCGGCTCACCGTCATCACGGGCCTGTCGGGCTCCGGCAAATCGTCGCTTGCCTTCGACACGATCTACGCCGAGGGGCAGCGGCGGTACGTGGAGTCGCTGTCCGCTTACGCGCGGCAGTTTCTCGGGCTCATGGAAAAGCCCGACGTGGACGCGATCGAGGGGCTGTCTCCGGCGATTTCCATTGAGCAGAAGTCGGCCGGCCACAACCCGCGCTCCACGGTGGGTACGGTCACGGAGATCTACGACTACCTGCGGCTCCTGTACGCGCGGGCCGGCACGCCACATTGCCCCAACTGCGGGCGCTCGGTGCAGCGCCAGAGCCCGGCCCAGATCGCCGAGCAAATCCTGGCCTGGCCCGAGGACACGCGCCTCGAGATTCGCGGTCCGCTGGTGCAGGGACGCAAAGGGGAGTTCAAGGACCTGTTCGAGTCGGCGCGCAAGCAGGGATTTGTGCGCGCCGTGGTGGACGGCGAGCTCGTGGAACTGGCTGAGCCGCCCAAGCTCAACCGGCGCACCAATCACTCCATTTCGGTGGTGGTGGACCGGTTGGTGGTGCGGGCCGATGATCGCGGGCGCCTCACGGATTCACTGGAGACGGCGCTGCGTCTGGCCGACGGACTGGTGGAGGTCGTGCGGCACGACGGCGCGGAACCCGAGACCACGATGTTCTCCGAGCGTCAGGGCTGCCCGGAGTGCGGCATCTCCCTGCCCGAGCTCGAGCCGCGCCACTTCTCGTTCAACTCGCCCTTTGGCGCCTGCGAGACGTGCAGCGGCCTTGGCACCACACGTACCGTCAGCGAGTCGCTGGTGCTCGGTGACCCAAGCATCACCATCCCCGAGGGTGTGGTGTTGCCGTGGGGAGAGCCTGATGGATTCCTGCGACGTGTACTTTTGCCCGGACTCGCCAAACAGATCGGCTTCGACCTGAACGCACCGTGGGGCAAACTCGGTGCCGACGCACGCCGCCAGTTGCTGCACGGCCTCGATGGTGCAGACCGCTCTCCGAGCAAGCGCAGCGGCATCAAGCGCGGACGCGCCAAGCCCGACAGCAATGGCGCCGACGTTGCCACGTGGGACGGCATCCTCGCCAACGTGCAGCGGCGCTACGACGAGACGAGCTCCGACGCCATTCGCCTCGAGCTCGACAGCTATATGGTGGCCGGCCCGTGTCCCGTGTGCGACGGGCGCCGGCTGCGTGCGGAGTCGCTCGCCGTCACGGTGCACGCGAAGAACATTGGCGAGCTCGTAGAGCTCTCGGTGCTGGATTCGCTCGCGTTCCTGGACACCGTGCCGGTCCGCTCGGCCCGCAAGCCCGGCCTCGATCCGGGCATCGCGGGCCCGATCCTCAAGGAAGTGAAGGATCGCCTGAAGTGTCTGGTGGATGTGGGCCTGGACTACCTCACGCTCAACCGCTCGGCCGAATCACTCTCGGGTGGCGAGGCGCAGCGCATTCGCCTGGCCACACAGATTGGCTCGCGTCTCGTGGGTGTGCTCTACATCCTGGACGAACCCAGCATCGGACTCCACCAGCGCGACAACGATCGACTGCTCGGCACGCTCAAGCAGCTGCGCGATCTTGGCAACACCGTGATCGTGGTGGAGCACGACGAAGAAACCATTCGCGAGGCCGACTACGTGATCGACCTCGGTCCAGGTGCCGGCAAGCACGGTGGTGCGGTGATCGCGTCGGGTACGGTGGACGACATCAAGCGCGAGCCCGCTTCCATCACCGGACAGTTTCTGAGCGGTGCGCGCAAAGTGCCCGTGCCAGAGCAGCGCCGAGAGCCCGATCCCAAGCGCACGCTCCGCATCGAGGGCGCGCGCGAGCACAATCTCAAGGACATCACAGCGGAAATTCCGCTCGGCCTGTTCGTGGCCGTGACGGGTGTGTCCGGCTCCGGCAAGTCCACGCTGGTCACCGACATTCTGCAGCGTTCGCTATCACGCTTTTTCTTCCGGGCGCGCGTGATTCCGGGCGCGCACGATCGCATCACGGGCATTGAGCATCTCGACAAGATCATCGACATCGACCAGAGCCCCATTGGTCGCACGCCGCGGTCCAACCCGGCCACATACACGGGCGTGTTCACACCGGTGCGTGAGTTGTTTGCCGAGTTGCCGGAAGCCAAAATTCGCGGCTACGGGCCCGGGCGATTCTCGTTCAACGTGAAGGGCGGACGCTGCGAAGCGTGTCAGGGCGACGGACTCGTGAAGATCGAGATGCACTTTCTGCCCGACGTGTTCGTGTCGTGCGACGTGTGCAAGGGCAAGCGCTTCAATCGCGAGACGCTCGAGGTGCGCTTTCGCGGGCTGTCCATCTCCGACGTGCTCGACCTCACGGTGCAGGAAGCGTGCACCGTGTTCGAGAATCAGCCGCGCATCGCGCAGCGCCTGATCACGTTGCGCGATGTCGGTCTGGGCTACATCCATCTCGGACAGAGTGCCACCACGTTGTCGGGCGGTGAGGCGCAGCGCGTGAAGCTTGCCACCGAACTCGCCAAGCGCGACACCGGACGCACGTTGTACATCCTCGACGAACCCACCACCGGTCTCCACTTTGAGGACGTGCGCGTGTTGCTGGAGGTGCTGCACAAGCTGGTGGACCGCGGCAACACCGTGCTCGTGATCGAGCACAATCTCGACGTGATCAAAACGGCGGACTGGATCGTGGATCTGGGTCCCGAAGGTGGCGTGCGCGGCGGTACCATTGTCGCGAGTGGCACGCCGGAGCAGGTGGCGGCAACGCCGGGTAGCTTCACCGGGGCGTATCTGGGCAGTTTGCTGGTCTGAGCGGCTACGCCACAGTACGCCCCGTGGACGGCCACTGGCGTCCGCTCCACTGGCGCCGCTCGCCCCGCTGCGGCTGATTACAGCATGGTCTCACTCCTCGACATCATCGGGCCCGTCATGGTTGGCCCGAGCTCCAGTCACACCGCCGGCGCCTGCCGGTTGGGCCTGCTCGCGCGCTGTCTCGTGGGCGACACCCCCGAGCGTGCGCTGCTGGAACTGCACGGCTCGTTCGCCCGCACCGGCGAGGGTCACGGCACCGACAAGGCGCTGGTGGGCGGCCTCATGGGGTTTCGACCGGACGATGAACGGATCCGCACCGCGCTCGACATCATGGAGGCGGAGGGACTCGACTATACGTTCGAGAAGACCACGCTCGACGATGAACTGCACCCCAACACGGTGCGCATCACCGTGGAACGCGGGGACCGTCGCTCGGTGATGGTCGGGTCGTCGCTTGGCGCCGGACGCGTGCTCGTGACACAAATTGATGGGTATCCCGTCAACGTGACGGGCAACCTGCACACCATCGTGCTCGTGGCGGAGGACGTGAAGGGATCGGTGGCGCGCATTGCCTCCATCCTGTCCGATGCCGAAGTGAACATTGCCACGCTGAGCCTGTCGCGGAAGGAACGCGGCGGTGACGCGTTCATGGTGATCGAGGTGGACGACGCGCCATCCGAGACAGTACGCGATGCAATTCGCGGCCTCTCCTGGGTGAAGTGGTCGTTTCGTCTCGACAAGGTGAGTGCCTGATGTACCGAAGTCTTGCTGCCGCCATTGCGGACGCCGAAGAGAAGGGGCTCACGCTCTCTCGTCTGGCGCTCGAAACCGAAGCCCGCGATCAGGGCCGGCCCGTTGAGGAGATCCGCGACGCGCTCCGGCGCGCCCTGCACGTGATGCAGGGCGCCGTGGACCGCGGCATGGAGGGCGACCTGTTTTCCGCATCCGGACTCGTTGGCGGCGACGCGGCCAAGCTGCGCACCGGCCCAGCCGGTCCACTCGCCGGTACCGCATTCCGTGACGTGCTGGCGCGCGCGCTCGCCGTGCAAGAAGTGAATGCCGCCATGGGCGTGATCGTGGCCGCGCCAACGGCTGGCGGTGCCGGTGTGCTGCCCGCTGTGCTCACAGGACTCGCCGCCGCGCAGGGCATCGGCGAGGAACAGGTGGTGGACGCGCTCGCGACCGCCGGCCTCATTGGCGCCGTAATCGCCGATCGCGCGTCTCTCTCTGGTGCCGAAGGCGGGTGCCAAGCCGAAACGGGCGCCGCCGCCGCCATGGCCGCCGGCGCCGCCACCGAAATGCTCGGCGGCACGCCCGCGCAGGTGGGACACGCCACGGCGCTCGCGCAGCAGGGAACGCTCGGTCTCGTCTGCGACCCGCTGGGCGGATTGGTGGAGCTGCCCTGCGTGTTTCGGAACGCCACCGGCGCCGCGATCGCCCTCGCCGCCATTGAAATGGCGATGGCCGGCATCACGTTCGCGATTCCCGCCGACGAAGTGATCGACACCATGGGCGAGATCGGTCGCACCATGGACGTGCGCTATCGCGAAACGGCAGGCGGTGGTCTCGCCGCCACACCCACCGGTCGTCGCCTGGCAAAGGAACGACTCTACGACATCAAGCGTGGGTCGTAGTCGCACGGAGCTGTTGCCGCGGTTGTTGCCGCGGTTGTTGCCGCGGTTGCTTCTGCTGGCCGCGCTCGCCGCCTGCACCCGCGGCGACTCCACCCCGCTCGCGCGGAGCGGGCTTGCCAGCGATACGATTCCGTTCCTCAGCCCGCGCGACGTGGTGACC
>JBBSPE010000161.1:0-9636 GCA_038259155.1 Gemmatimonadales bacterium | reverse complement strand
GCGCGAGGTGGTGGCCGAGCACCCGCCCCAGGGCGTCTTCACGCACTTTCACTCGGCCGATGCCGCCGACGGCTCGCGCGTCGCGCAGGAGCTGCGATTCGAGCAGGCGGTGGCCGCGTTGGGGCTGCCGTCAGACGTTCTGCGCCACATCGACGCGTCGCTCTCGCTGCATGTCCGGGCGCCGGCTGCGCGTGGCCTCGCTCGTCCGGGCATCGCACTCTATGGGTCACCCTCTGTTGGCGTGCTAGGTCTGCAGCCAGTGGCACACGTGTACGCCCGGGTCATCGAACTGCGCGACGTGCCCACCGGTGAGACGGTGAGTTATGGCGCAACGTGGACCGCCAGCCGTCCCAGTCGCATTGCCACCGTCGCGATTGGGCACGCCGACGGCTATCGTCGGGCGTTTTCAAATGTGGGTCGCATGCTGGTGTCGGGTTCACCGGCGCCAGTGGCCGGCACCGTGGCCATGGACATGACCATGCTGGACGTGACGGACGTGCCGTGCGCGCTCGGTGACGTGGTCACCGTGTTGGGTCGAGCGTGGGTGCCGTCTCCTGACGCCGCGACGCCTGAAACGCCGACCATCACGATCGACGCGCTGGCGGCGCAGGGCGGCATCTCGTCCTACGAGCTGCTCGTGGGATGGCGCCTGCGCCTGCCTCGCGTGTATCGAGGGGCACAATGACTGCTCCAACAACACCACAAACCTCGTCCGAGTCGTCCGCGCCCCTCCCGCAGGCCGAGCACGCCGTCCTCGGCCGGCGCCGTGCCTTGCTCCTCGTCTTGGACGGTGTGGGAATTGGGGAAGCCCCAGATACCGCGGCCTACGGCGATGCCGGGAGCAACACCTTGGGCAACCTCGCGCGGCAGCAAGGCGGACTGCATGTGCCCAACCTCGCGGCGCTCGGCCTCGGACGGATCGCGCTCCTCGAGGGCGTACCCGAGATCGCTGCACCGAACGGTGCGTGGGGCGCCGCACTCCCCCAGTCGGCCGGCAAGGATTCCACGACAGGGCATTGGGAGCTGGCCGGCGTGTGCCTGGACCGCCCGTTTCCCACCTACCCGATGGGTTTCCCTGCCGCGGTCATCGAGGCGTTCGTGGCCCGCACCGGACGTGGCGTACTCGCGAATCGGGTCGCGAGCGGGACCGACGTGATCCAGGAGTACGCCGAGGCGCAGCGCGAGACGGGCTCCTGGATCGTGTACACCTCGGCGGACTCGGTCTTCCAGATTGCTGCGCACGAGGAGTGGATCCCGCTGGACGAGCTCTACCGGGCCTGTGAGACCGCGCGCGAGCTACTGGTGCCTCCGCACGACGTGTCCCGGGTGATCGCGCGCCCGTTCAGCGGTCGGGACGGACACTTTGCGCGGACCACCAACCGGCGGGACTTCTCGCTGCCGGCGCCGGCGCCAACGCTGCTCGATGCGCTGGCAGCGGCCGGCGTACCCCGGCAGGGGGTGGGGAAGGTGGACGATCTGTTTGCCGGAAGAAATCTCGAATCAGAGCACACCGTGGACAATGCTGATGGTGTCCAACACATACTTGGGTGGCTCCACACCGCCGAGCATGGGTTCTGCTTCGCCAATCTGGTAGATTTCGATCAATTGTTCGGGCATCGCAACGACGGGCCCGGTTTTGCTGGTGCGCTGGCCGCTTTTGACGCGGTGCTACCGCGCCTGCTCGAGGCTCTTCGGGAGGATGACCTGCTTTTCATTACGGCTGACCACGGGAACGACCCGACCACGGCGTCCACCGATCACGCGCGCGAGCGCGTGCCGCTGCTGGTGGCCGGCCCCAAGGTACAGCCCGGTCCCTTGGGGGTCCGTGAGAGCTTCGCCGACGTCGGCGCCACCGTCTCGGACTGGTTCGGCCTGACGTGGCGTGGTCACGGGCGGTCCTTCCTCCCAAGCCTCGTCGCCGAATGAGCGGCGTGCCGCCGACCACGGCGTCCGAGCGGTCGTCCATTGCGTCCGAGCTGCAGGCACACATTCAGGAGGCGCGAGCGGCGCAGGCCAACGCCTGGGCACCGTACTCGCAGTTTCGGGTCGGCGCGGTACTTGAGGCGGCGAGCGGGGTCCGGTTCGCCGGCTGCAATGTGGAGAACGCCAGCTATCCGGCGGGCGTCTGCGCTGAACGCAGCGCACTTGGCGCGGCCGTCACGGCCGGTGCTCGCCTGTTCACCCGCGTGGTGATCGTCTCCGACGCCGAAGTGCCGGCGCCTCCGTGCGGAATCTGCCGACAGGCGCTGGTCGAGTTCAATCCGACGCTGGAGGTCGTGAGTGTCACGGCATCCGGTGTCATCGCACGTTGGTCGCTCGCCGACCTGCTTCCTGATCCATTCACGCCATCCTCGCTCGCGCATGCCTGAGCGTTCATCGCTTTTTCGTCTGATCCTGCGGGCCGCGAAACGGACCCGCCATCCTTTCTCGACTCGAGGGGCCCTGCCGGTGCTGGTGCTCGGGAGCGCGCTACTTGCGGCCGCGTGCACCGAAGAGGTCGTCGGCGGTGGGGCGTGTCCGGTGCTCTGTCCGCAGGAGCAAGCCAGCTTTCGGGACACGGTGATCGAAGCCATTGCTTTTGATTCCACGATCGGACCGTTTCCGGTGCTCGGCGTGGCCGCTGGTGCGCTGGTGGCGGAGCGCGGGGACACGCTGTCCACGCACGTCGTGCTACGCTTTGATGCGCTGCCCAACACCTTTGGCCCCAACGGGGAGGCCATCTCCGAACCCATCGTGAGCGTGGACTCCTCGTTCCTGCGCTTTGTGCTCGACACGTCGGCGACGCGGCTGGGCGGCGGATTCACGCTCGAGGCGTTCAACGTGGACACGACCGAGTCCGATTCGGTGTCTGCGGTGGTGCAGTCGCTGTTTCGCCCCGACCGCAAGATCGGCGAGGTGGTCGTGCCAGCCGGCTTCAACGAGGACTCGTTGCGCGTGAGACTCGACGACGATTTCGTGGGCGCCCGCATGGTGAATCAGGAACGGCTGCGCGTGGGACTGCGCATCGTTCCCACGTCAAACGCACAACTGCGAATTGGTGCGTTTGTGAATGGCGAAGGGGCGCCGCGGCTCACCTTCGACGCCGAGGGCGACACCACGTACATCCCGCTCGACGTGACGCCGAACACCCGTATTCTCGGCGCGGAGACTGATGACGTGCGCCGCCTCGCCTACACGGTGTATACGCTGGTTGCCAACGATGCGTCCAGCAGGCCACCGGCAACGCTGGCGGTTGGTGGATTGCCGGCCACGCGCGCGTACTACCGCTTCGCCGTGCCGCGATCCATCCTCGACTCCAGCACCGTGGTGCGTGCGGAGCTCGTGGTCACGCAGCGGCCGGCGGGCGGTACCGACCGTGGCGACAGCGTGGGCGTACAGCCCTTGATCGGGGTCAGCAGGAATACCGTGACAGACATCTATCTGGCGACGGCATTGGCGGCCAGTGGGCAGCTCCTGGGTGTGGACTCTCTGCGCCTCGTGCCCATGGACAGCGGCGAGCGTTCCTTCAACATCGTGAACGTCGTACGTGCCTGGGCCAGCCAGGATTCGAGCATCACGCGCTTCATCGCGCTGCGCCTGAACGGTGAAGGGTTCAGCGGTGCCCGCCTGCAGTTCCATGATCGCACGGCCGCACCGGCGTTGCGCCCGCGTCTGCGCATCACCTACTTGCCGCGTTCGGAGTTCGCACTGCCATGAAGACTTTCCGGAGTGGGCGCGTTGGTCGCCGCGTGATGGGATTCGTGGCGCTTGCCGGCTCGACGCTGCTGATCACGCGTGGTCTCGAGGCCCAGGGGGCGCTCAGCGCGCAGGGATTCGGTTATCCCACCGGCGGACTGAGCGCGCGCGCGTTGGGGACGGCGGGAGCAACGGGCGAGTTCGACCTGCTGTCCGCGCGCAATCCTGCGTCCATTGCCGAAATGGGCGGCAGCATTCTGAGCGTCCAGGGTGAGCCGGAGTTTCGCACGGTGAAGTTCGGCGACGTCTCCGAGAAGTCCACGCTCGAGCGCATCCCGCTCGTGGCGGCCGGCCTGCGTATCAAGAAGCTGGCGGTGCTCTTTTCGGCGTCCTCCTTCCTTGATCGCTCGTTCGCGACCGAGTCGCCCGGGTCGGTGCTCATTGGCGGCGCGTCTGTGGCGACGAGCGATCGATTCGAGGCACGGGGCGCCATGACGGAGCTGCGCGCGTCGGTGGGCTGGAGCTGGAAGGATTTGTCGATTGGCGGCGCGTTGGTCGCCGTCACCGGGCAGCACACGGTGTCGCGTCGGCGTACGTTCCCGGACACGCTGCGTTTTGGCGGAGTGATTGACTCGACGCGTATCGGGTTCGAGGGCCTGGGTGCGGCGCTCGGCGTAAACTGGCGCGCCACGCGCGACCTCCTGGTCGGCGCAAGCTGGAAGGTGGGCGGCGCGCTCAAGGCGGTGCGCGCCGATTCCGCGGTGAGCGAGGCGAACGTGCCCGGGCGTCTCGGGCTCGGGGTGCTGTACCAGGGAATCGCCGGCACTGTGCTGGCGGCGTCCGTCGAGCAGATTGAGTGGTCCGCCATGAACGGACTGGGCTCTGAGTCGGCCACGGCGCAGGACGCCACGAACTGGGCCGTTGGTGTCGAGTTCGTGGGCGGTCAGCTTCGGCGCGCCCCCGTACTGTGGCGCGCGGGATACGGAAAACGTGACCTGCCGTTCCTGCTGCGCGACCTTCCGGTGAGCGAGACTGCGTTTCACGGCGGCGTCGGCGTTCCGCTCGCTGGCGAGCTCGCGACGCTCGATCTGGCGCTCCAGCGCTCGCTGCGACGCGTGCAGGGCGATGCGGCGCAGGAAGACGCGTGGAGCTTCACGGCTGGTCTCACCATTCGGCCCTGATTCGACCGTCTTTCCCCCGTATTTCGTCCCGCGTTCGGCTATCTTTCCCGCATGACTTCTCCGAAGCGCTCTACCGTCTATATCGAGACGTACGGCTGTCAGATGAACGTCGCCGACTCCGAGCTCATGTACGGCTCGCTGGCGGCGCACGGCTACGACGCCGTGAACGCGCCTGATGCGGCCGACGTCATTCTCGTCAACACCTGCGCCATTCGGGATCACGCCGAGCAGCGGGTGATCGGGCGGCTTGGCGAGTTGCGACGGTTCATGAAGCCGGACGCCATTGTGGGTGTCACCGGATGCATGGCGCAGCGCCTCGGCCCCAAGCTGCTCGAGAAGGCGCGCCACGTGTCCGTTGTGGTGGGCCCGGACGGTTACCGGGCGCTTCCACAGCTGCTCGACAATGCACGCAACGGTGAGCGCGGCATTTTCACCACGTTCGACCTCGAAGAGCATTACGAAGACGTGATTCCGCGTCGCACCGATCCGGTCAAAGCCTGGATCCCGGTGCAGCGTGGCTGCGACTATCGCTGCACGTACTGCATCGTGCCCACCACGCGCGGGTCCGAGCGGTCGCGCCAGTTGGCAGAGGTGGTGCGCGAGGTCAGGCAGGTGGTGGAGACGGGGACTTCGGAAATTGTTCTGCTCGGGCAGACCGTCAACTCATACAACGACGGCACACACGATTTTGCCGATCTGCTGCGTGCCGTGGGCGCCATCGACGGTGTGCGCCGTCTGCGCTACACGAGCCCGCATCCGAATGACTTCACCGACCGCGTCATCGCGGCGCATGCCGAGGTGGCGGCGGCGTGCGAGCACGTGCACCTGCCCATGCAGAGTGGCTCCAGTCAGGTGTTGCGTCGCATGCTCCGCCGCTACACGCGTGAAGAGTTTCTCGAGTGCGTGGCGCGGTTGCGCGCGGCGATGCCCAATGTGGTGCTCACCACCGACGTGATCGTGGGCTTTCCGGGCGAGACCGACGCCGATTTCGAGGAGACGCTCACCGCCGTGACCGCCGCCGGTTTCTCCGACGCGTTCACCTTCAAGTTTTCGGCGCGCCCCGGCACACCGGCCACGCGCATGCCCGCCGAGGACACGATCCCGGATCACGTGGCAAGCGAGCGCCTGGCGCGGCTCATCGCGACCGTGCGGGCGCAGGCGCGCGAGCAGAACCTGTCGTTGCTCGGCGCGAGGGTGGAGGTGCTGCTGGAGCGGCAGGCACGCGACGGTGCGTTGCTCATGGGACGCACGCGGGACTGGAAGACCGTGCTCGTGCCGGGCGACCCGTCCATGATCAACAGCTATCACACGGTGGAGCTCACCGGTACCACGGGGAGCACGTTCACGGGGACCTTCATTTCCGCGGATCGGCCCACCCGACAGCCGTTGCCCATGGCGAGCTGACGCTCGTCAGGGTGTGGTCCCACATTGGCGCAAGGCTCATGCGACGTTCGTTCGTCGCTCAGTAGGTCCGACCGGCGCGACCACGATGTCGCGCGCACTGAATCGATGAGGTGGTCCGTGGGGGCAACGCGCATCATGCGCTGTGCCTCGACTCGTGTACTTCGTGGCCGCGTGGCTGGCCGGCGCCTGGATCGCGGCGGCCGCTCATGGCGGGCTGCGGGGCGGCGACGCCGTGCTGTCTCCCTCTGTACGGGCGCTGCTGGGTGCGACGGCGGTTATGTGCTTGGTGCGGCTGCTCGGTCTTGCGCTGCGTGCGGATCGCCCGGTCGCTCGCCGCACGGCGGCGTCCGTCACGCGCGTCGGCGCCGCCACTTTTTTTGCCGCCGCACTTCTCCTCGGGGACGCGCTCTGGCGCCTTGACGCGCGCTGCTTGCGGGCGCTCGCGGCCCCAAACGTTCCGCTCGTGGTCCGTCTGCACGACGCCGCCGGCGCGGGCGCCTGGGTGCGTGGCGACGCGCGCGGACTGTACGGCACGCTCCGGGCGTGCCGAGTGCCGGCCACACTCGCGGTCGTGAGCGGCAAGGCGGCGGCCGGTGCCTGGGTTTTCGCAAGCGGCGACAAGATGATCGGCGGGCGATTCCTTCGCTTGGACGCCGTCGAGCTGACCCCCGCTGGCTCACTGGACTGGATTCGTGGTTGGCGCGGGCGCACCGGCACAACGATCGACACGCTGTTCGGCGCCCGGGCGCCACTCGTGCGCGCGCTGCTGGTGGCCGATCAGCACGCCATCGCGCCTGAGGTCCGGGATCGATTCTCCACGGCTGGCCTGGTGCACGTACTGTCCATCTCGGGGCTGCATGTCGCGATCATCGCCACCGCGCTCCGCACCATTGCCGCGGCCCTGCGCGCACGGCGCGCGACCGCCGAGCTCGCGGCGGTGGCCGGTGTGGGCGTCTACGTGACGCTGCTTGGATTTCCCGCGCCTGCCACGCGCGCCGCCACCATGCTGGTGACCATGCTCCTGGCGCGGCGGCTCTCTCGGCCCGTGCACACCTGGACCGCGCTGGCGCTTGGTGTGGTGCTGCCCGCGCTCGATCCGCGCGTTGTCGCCTCTCTGGGCTGGCAGCTGTCCGCGTCTGGCATGGCGGCCCTGGTGGCGGCGCGAGGGATGCTGCGTCGCTGGCGTACGCGACCGCTCGTGGCGACGCCCGTCCCGGTCGGCCTCGGTGCCATGGGGCAGCTATTCCATGAGTTGCGCCGCGTGGGACCGAGGCTTGCCGGGTGGCGACTGCTGATCGTGCGCGAGCTGTCCGTGGGGGTGATGGCCAGCCTGATCACCGCGCCACTGGTTGCGTGGGCCTTTGGCCGGGTGAGTCTGGTGGCACCGCTCACGAACATCGTTGCGGCGCCCATCGTGAGCTTCCTCCAACCCACACTCTTTCTCGCGCTGGTACTCGCGCCGTTCGGTCCACTCGGCCGCTGGGTGGCGGATAGCGCCACCGTCCCGTTGGTGGCGCTCGACATCATCGCCCGCACCGCCAGCGATCTGCCTTTTGCGGCGCTGGAGGTCGCGCCGGGCCGCCTCACCGCGGTGTGCATGGGGGTGCTCATGGCGTCGCTGGTGGTCGCCACCGCGCGGCGCCGCGTGCTGCCCCCACTGCTCGTGGGCGCGGGGGCACTGGTAGTGTCGCTGTGGGCACCGGCGCTCTGGCGTGGGCCTGGCACGCTGGAGCTGCACGTGGTGGACGTGGGGCAAGGTGACGCACTCGCCATTCGCACGCCGCGCGGTCGCTGGATTCTCGTGGACGCCGGTCGCGTGTGGGAGGGTGGGGACGCTGGCCGTCGCACGGTGATTCCGTACGTGAGGCGCCGCGGCGGAGAGGTCGCGCTGTTCGTGCTCACGCATCCCGACGCGGACCACGTGGGCGGCGCACCCAGCGTGCTGGACGGCCTGCGACCGGCGCGGTGGTGGGACCCCGGGTTCGTGCATGGCAGCGACGTGTACGCGCGTTCGCTGGAGGTGGCCAGGCAGCGCGACATTCCGTGGCGGCGCGCGCAGGCGGGTGACTCGTTGTGGATTGACGGCGTGCTGCTGCGTGTGCTCGCTCCCGATCCGGCGTGGATGACCACGCACGACAATGCCAATGACGCGAGCATTGTGCTCATGCTGCAGCATGGCCAGGTGCGCATGCTGCTCACCGGCGACGCGGAGGCAGCGGAGGAAGCGTGGCTCGTGGATCGCTGGGGCGATGCCTTGTCGGCTCAGGTGCTCAAGGTGGGGCACCATGGCAGCCGCACCAGCTCCACAGACGCCTTGCTCGACGCCGTGCATCCGGAGCTGGCGTTGATTTCCGTTGGTGCGGACAATAGGTACGGACATCCGGCGCCGGACGTGATGGCACGATTGCGCGGCCGTGGAATCGAGGTGCTGCGCACCGATCGGGACGGGGCGATCGTGGTGCGCTCGGATGGACGTCGCATTTCACTGGAAACCAGACACACCGCATGGACACACGAGGGGCCATGCGCCGGATGCGGCGCGCCGTGATGGGCGAGGCGCTGCGGCTACCGGACGCGCTGCTGGCGCAGTTTCCCGTGCTCGGGGCGGCGCAGTGGCGTGTAGGCGGTCTTCCCCCCCGTGTGGGTGGATGGTGCCTCGGACGGCGTTCCGTTGCCGGTATCACGCTCGGCCGGACGGTGTTTTTGGCGCCCTGGGCCCGTCTGGAGCCGGCGCTCCTCTTGCATGAGCTCGCTCACGTGCGTCAGTTTGCGGGAGTCACGGCGTTTCCCCTCCACTATGCGTGGCAGTCGCTGCGTCACGGATACCGGGGAAACCGCTACGAGCGGGACGCCGACACCTACGCTGCGCAGCAACTCGCGGAGCGCCCTACCCCCCAGTGAGGTTCGTCCCGTGGTCAAGCACACTGCCACCTCCGTCGTCACGATCGAGCGGTTCATCATCGAGGAGGAACGCAATTTTCCTGAGGCCACCGGCGAGCTGTCCGGCATTCTCTACGACATGGCGCTGGCCGGCAAGATGATTGCCAACAAGGTGCGAAGCGCCGGACTCGCCGACATCCTCGGCTCGGCTGGCGTGGAGAACGTCCAAGGCGAGGTGCAACAGAAGCTCGACGTGCTCTCCAATGAGATCATCATCAAGGCCTTTGATCACGGCGGCCGGCTGTGCGCCATGGCCTCCGAGGAAGAGCCGGACATCATCCAGATTCCCGAGGGCTTCCGCACGGGAAAGTACGTCATGCTGTTCGATCCGCGCGACGGCTCGAGCAATATCGACGTGAAGGTGCCCGTGGGACCGATCTTCTCCGTCTACAAGAAGATCACGCGCGGCCCGCGCGGGGAGCTGGAGGACATGCTG
>JBBSPE010000160.1:0-9653 GCA_038259155.1 Gemmatimonadales bacterium | reverse complement strand
GCCAGCGCGCTGAGCGTGACGAGCACGATCATGCCGGAGCGATCGTTGGCCGCACGCAGGATGTCACCCGAATGCAACGCGGCCGACCCACCGGCCGCCATGCGCGAGCGACGGCGCGCGAGGGCCGCGTCCACCAGCAGAATGGCCTGATTCACAGCCAGCCCCACCACGAGAATCACGCCCACGGCGGCTTCGCGTCCGAATGCGGCCTTCATGACCCAGAACGCCGCCACCACGCCAGCCAGCGCCAGCGGCAGCGAGAGGAACACCATGGCGGCGCCCCACACGGAGTCGAACACCAGTGCCACGGCGAGCACCACCAACGACAGCCCGATGCCGAACACGAGCCACAATCCCTTGGCGCTCTCGTCGTCCTGATAGCCCCAGAGCGAGCCGGCGTCCTTCACTTCATAGCCCGCCGGCACGGCCACCGCCTCGAGAAACGCATCGTGTGTGCGCTGCGCGAGTTTTTGCGGCCCGCGAAAGTCGTAGTTCACCTGTCGGATGTACTGTTGATCTTCGCGCGACACGATGCTGAGCGCCTCGCGCGCGTCCACAAACGCCAGATCGGCAATGCGCACCGGTGATCCACTCGGTGTCGGGACAATGACATTGCGCAGCTCATCGAGCGTACGGTCGCGTGCTCCGTCCGCTTTCACCGTGACGGGCAGCTCCTCACCGCCAATTTCCAATCGCTGGCCCCCCACCGGCCCACGCACCTCGCGCGCAATGGCACTCGCGAACTCTTGCGCCGTCACACCAAAGCGCTGGAGCGCATCGCGATCCGGCTCGAGCGTAACGGCGTAGCCGCGTTCGTTGCCGTACCCGATGCCCGAGGTGATGGCCACGTCACGCACGCGCGGAATGCGTTCCAGTCGGCTCTTGAGATCTTCCGCAAGCGCGGTGACGCCCGCGTAGGAATACCCGAGCACGCGCACGCGGAATGCCACAGAACTTCCGCCCGCTCCGCCAGCGTAAAAGCCCGGTCCGTCGCCCTGTACGCTGATATTCGCACCGCCCACCAGCACGGCGCGCTGCGTGAGCAGCTCCTGCAGTTCCAACGGCACCGATGTGAGCCCGCCGTCTCGCGTGAACAAGACCAGCATGCTCGCGCTGGTCATGCTGCCCTGTGTGGCCACCTGTTCCACTTCCGGACGGCTCACCACAAGCGATTCAAACTCCTTCATCGCGCGGTCGAGTGTCTCGGGGTCAGAGCCACGTGGAAACGTGAGATTCACCGACAACGTGGTACGTCGCTCGCCCCAGCCACCCCAATTCGAGCGTGGCACCTTCTTCACGAATCCCCACGTCATCACGGCCAGCAGCGCCACACTCGTGGTGAGCGTGGCCCAGCGCCAGCGCAGCGTACCACGCAGCACATATCGGTACGCGCGTGACATGCGCGGCCAGGTCACGGGGCGCACGGCACTCGCACGACCGAGCGCGGGCACGACCAGCAGCGCCGTGATCACGCTCCACAACAGCGCCAGCGCAAATGCCGCCGCAAACGGCACGAACGCCGCGCGTGTGTCACCCTGTAGATACAGAAACGGGAACAGCACCACCGCCGTGGTCAGCGTGGCACCAATCACCGCCGGCATGATGCGACGCGCCGCTTCCGCGCGACCATCGGGAGTGTCGGCCACCGTGGACAGTCGGTTGGTCACCACGAGCGCATTCTGCACCAGAATGCCCACGCCCATGCCCAGCCCGGCGAGCGTGAGCAGATTTGCAGGCACGTCGAGCAGATACAACCCCAGCGCGGTGCCCGCGATCGCAACCGCCGTACTGCCCATGACCAGCGCCACCGCGCCGGCCCGGCGCAGCATCACCGTGAGCACGAGCAGCACGCACAGGAACGCGATGCCCCCGCGCCGCATGAGATCAGTAAGCTCCTTGTCCAGATCTATGCTGGAATCACTCGAGACCCGATAGCGCACGCCGGGCGGCGCCTGGCGCTGCAACTCGCCAACCGCTACACGCGCTGCGGCTGCGGTCTTGATCGCGTCTGCGCCCGCATGCCGATACAGCTGCACCACCACCGCCGGCACACCATTGATGCGAAAAAAGTTGCCGCCCGCGTCTTCCTCAGCACGAATCGTGGACAGCTCGCCCAGGCGGAACGTGCGTCGCCCGGACGCGGCAATGGGCAGCGCGCCCACGGCCTCGAGTCCGTCGGGTTCGTCACGCATGGTCACGGAGCGCGTGATGCCATCGCGCGTTTCATCGCCGAGCGCCTCCACAATGCGCGCACCGCCAATCGTGCTGTAGATCTGCGCGGGCGACACACCTACTCGGCGCAACAGTGACGGATCATAGGTGACCGCCACCCCCAGCTCGCTGCCACCACGATCGCGCACGCTCGAGACACCTGACACGGCGGCCAGCCGAGGCGAGGCCTGCTCGACCAGCAGTTTGCCAAGCGTGCCGGGTGTGTACGGCCCCGAGACTTCGACGGTGAGCAGCGGCGGATCCTCGAGTCCCTCGGGCGCGTAGTTGCTCACGCTTGGCGGCGAGACGCCGGCCGGAAACTCGCCGCGCAACAGTTCCAGGCGCTCGAGGATGCCGAGGCGTGCCATCTGCACGTCGGTGTCCGGGTCGAGCTCCACCGTGATGTTCATGGTATTGTCGCGTGACGTGCTCTCCGTGCGACGCACGCCACGCACACCCTGCACCAGCGACTCCACCGGCGAGGTCACGTACATCTCCATCACCTCGGCTGACGCGCCGCTCCAAACGGCGGCCACCTGAAGTCGTGGCAACTCCACACTGGTGCGCGAGGCGAGCGGCAGTCGCGAGAACGAGATGGCGCCCGCCACCAGAACGGCCACGCACAGCGCCCAGATCACGGCTGGTCGGCGCGTCGCGAAGCCGATCACGCGGATTCTCCACCAGCGAGCGCCGGCGCCAGACCGCCGCCGCGCGACTCCCGGGCGTCGCGCGCCTTGCGGCGGCGTTCCAGGCGGTGCTCCACCACGGAATACGCCGTGGGCAGCAGAAAGAACGTGACAAGCAACGCCGTAACCGTTCCGCCAATCACGGCTGCCGCCAACGGACGATAGAGTGCACCGCCGCTGCCCACGCCCAACATGAGCGGCAACACGCCCGTGACGGTGGTGACCGATGTCATGGCGATAGCACGCAGACGCTGCCTACCACCGCGCAACACCGCTTCGTTGATGCCGTAGCCCTCGTCGCGAAAACGACGGATGGCGTCGAGCTTCACGACCGCTTCGTTGTCGGCCATGCCCACCATGATCACGATGCCAATGAGCGACACGGCATTGATGCTCTGCCCCGTGGCCCACAGGAAGATCACACCGCCGGCCGCAGCCAGCGGCACGGTGAGAATCACGATCACGGGAATGGTGAAGGAGCTGAATTCACCCGCGAGCACCAGAAACACAAGCAGAATGGCCAGCACACCCACCAGCCCGAGTTCATCGGACGTACGACGGCGTTCCGCGTCGGCACCCGCCACCTGCCAGTTGACTGTGGCGGGCAGGCCGAGCGCGGTCATGCCGTCCCTGACATCGGTGGCCGCACGCGCGGTACCACCTTCTTCAACCAGCCCTTCCACGATGGACACGGGCCGCTGGCCAATGCGCACCACTTCGAGCGGCGCGCGCAGTTCGTCCACGCGCACGAGCTGTGATACGGGAATGCCCTGCACGTTTGTGGCCAGCGCTGTCGCAAGATCCTCGTTGCGCACCCCTTCATAGCGCACACGAATGGGCGTACGGCGATCGGTCTCGCGCAGGTCGGACGACGCAACGCCACCGAGACCGCCCTGCAGCGCGCTGGCCACCTGCCCCGGCGTGATGCCGCGCTCGGCCATGCGTTCGCGCTCCAAAGACACTTCAATCACCGGCTGCGTGCCGGCAAACGCATCGCGCACGTCGGAGAGCGTGGTGATGCCGCGCATCATCGTGCGCACGGAATCGGCCCAGCGCTGTGACTCCGTAAGCGTTGGTCCCGCGATTTCCACGCGCACCAGCCGGCCTTCGCGTCCAATGAGCGAACCGAACTCCGACTGCCCCGCCAGATCGATGGCGAGCGCACCCTGTGCCACGAGCTCCGGCACGGCCGCACGCAACGACTCAGCGAACTCCGCGGCGCTGGCGTTCGGTGGCACCGGCACAATGAGCTGCGCCGTGGCGGACGAACCCGGGTTGGCACCCGACAGAATTTCCTCATCGGTGGCGCGGCCGACGCGTGCGTATACACCGATAGCGCCGAGCTCTGTCGCGGCACGCTCGATAGACTGAATGGACAGTGTGGTGGACTCCAGCGCCGTTCCTTCCGGGAGCTGCACCTCGGCCACGAGTACGCCCTCGTCAACACGCGGCAGCACTTCCTTGGGCAGCGCAATGACCAACGCCACCATGACCACGAGCAATACGCCGCCCGCCGCGAACACCGGACCCGGATGGCTCAACGACCATACCATGCCGTGCTCGTACATGTCGCCAAGCCGCTTGCCGATCGCGTCGAGTCGTTGCGCGACCGGACCCGGCGCCCGCTTGACCGGCGGATTGGCTTCCAGCTGCTGCGCGCGGCGGCGGCGTCCCACCATCATGACCGGCATGAGCGTGAGCGACAGGATGAGCGACGCGCCCACGGTCATGACCACGGACAGCGAGAGGTCGCGGAAGAGCGCTGCGGCCAGCCCTCGCACAAAGATGATGGGCCCAAACACAAGCATTGTGGTGAGCGTGCCGGCGAGCAGTGGCCCCGAGACTTCTTCGGTGCCCGACATCGCCGCTTCGATATAGCCCACGCCCTCTTCCCGTCGTCGGCCTACACCTTCGGCCACGACAATGGCCGTGTCCACCAGAATGCCGGTGCCCAGCGCGAGTCCACCGAGTGACAGCACGTTGATGGTCACGCCCAGCATCTGCAGCGTGACCAGCGCGACCATCACCGACAGCGGCACCATGAGGCCGATGGCGAGCGACACGCGCCAATCGCGCAGAAACACGAGAATCATGACGAGCGACATGAGTCCACCCACCACGATTTCCTGTCCCAGATTCGAGAGTGCATCGACCACGAAATCAGCCTGCGCCGCGACGACCGTGAGCTCCACCGACGGAAACTCGGCTTCGAGCGACTGTACCGCTTCCATCATGCGGTTGGTGACGGCCACCGTATTTGATCCGGCGTCCTTGTACACCACGAGACCAATCGCCTCGCGGCCGTCAAGGCGCGTGATGGTGACCGGGTCGGCGAGCGCGGTGGTCACGGTGGCAACATCGCGCAGGGTGATGCCGCTGCCGGGCGCGCCAATGGGCACAGCAAGGATCTCGTCGGTATCGCGAAACTCCGTCAGCGCACGCACGGAGAAGCGGAACTGACCACGGCGCACTGTGCCACCGGCGCCGGTGGCGTTCTGTGTGCGGATGGCCTGCGCCACGTCTTCCGGCGTGAGCGCCAGCGCGCGCAATCGATCGGGATCGATATCCACGCGAACTTCGTCGGACGGTGCACCCACCACCGCTACGGACGCAACGCCGGCAATCTGCTCGAGCCGTCGTGCAAACACGTCTTCGGCGGTGCGCGAGAGGCCGCGCAGATCACCCACGCCCAAACCGCCGGGCGCACTGCCCTGCAGACTGTCGCGCAGGCGTCGTTCACCGTCGCTGGTGGCGCGCATGCCAAGCACGGCGATCGGACGCTCGCCCGGATCGCTGGTGAGCAGAGTGGGTCGCTCGGCGCGCTCCGGCAGGCGACCGCGCGTGGCGTCGAGCCGCTCGCGAACGTTGAGCACCGTGGTGCGCATGTCCGTGCCCCACCCGAACCGCGCGGTGGTGGTGACTTCGCCATTCCGGCTCACGGAGCGCAGCTCCACGAGACCGGGAGTCGCCGCGATGGCTTCTTCAATCGGTTCGCCGACAAAGCGCGAGACTTCGGTGGCAGCGGCGCCCGGATAATTGGTACGGACCGTGAGCACGGGCAACGTGACGTCCGGCAGCAACGACACCGGCATACGACTCAGCGAAACGCTGCCGAGCAGCACGACACCCAGCACGGCGGCGACCGTCGCGACCGGTCGCTGCACCGCAGAACGTGGCAAGGACATGCCGATTCTCCGGTGCGTCTAGTTGTCTTCTGGGCGCGCCGCTGCTGGCGTGCGTCGGGGCGTTGCCTCTTCGCGCTCACGCAGCGCCGCGACCGTGACTGCCGCATCGTGTGTGAGCGTGAGATGGCCGTCCACGATGATCTGGTCACCGGGATTGATGGGAATGATGCCGCTGCTCGAATCAGGGAGCACTTCCGTATCGATCCCGTTGGAGCGCCCCGGCAGGATGTACGTCCACTGCGCGCGGCCGTCGCGCACCACGAACACGAGTGGACGTCCATCGCGTTCGATGACCGCCTTGGACGGCACCATGATGCGCCCCGGCAGCCGTTGCGCTTCGAGTTGTACGTCGGCGTACATGCCCGGACGCAGCTCCGTTTCGCCGGGCACGCGCACCAGCACGCGTCCAATGCGCGTGATGCTGTCCACGAGCGGCAGCACCGCGTCGATCCGTCCGCGCATGGTTCGGCCGGGCATGGCGGCGCTGGATACCACAGCCTCGCCACCCACGCGAATGAGCGGGAGGTCATGCTCCAGCACCTGCGCTTCGATCCGCAATGAGCCGAGGTCCACCACGGTGGCGATTGGCGCGCCGGCGGGAATGCGTTCGCCAACGGCGAGTGCGAGATTATCCACGTAGCCGTTCACCGGCGATGTAATGACGGCGCGTCCCCGCTCCCACTTCACCTTCTCGAGTGCCAGTTCGGCCGACGCGACCCCGCTGCGAATGCGCAGCGCTTTGCGCTGCTCCGGCGTGGGTCCGATCCCTGTGACGAGTGATTCGGGTGCGAAGCTCTCGCGAAAGCGCTGTTCGCTTTCATCGAGCGTTGCCTGGGCCACGCGCACCGCCAGATCGAACGGGTAGCTGTCCAGGCGCACGAGGTCCTGCCCCTTGGCGACGCGAGCGCCGGGCTTGACCAGCACCTCAGTCACGGTGCCCGCCACTTCCGAGGTGAGATCCACGACGATGTCTCCATAGACGGCGCCCTTGGTGTTCACGCGAAGCACCAGATCTCCCTCACGCGCTTCCTGCGCGACAATGGGAAGCGCCATGGATGCGCGCGAGCCGCTTCCTTCCTCTTGGGAAGCAAGTTGCGCGTCCGTGCCCGTCGCGCCGTCCTCGATGTTATCTCCCTCGGCCTTGTCGCAGGCAGACATCAGGGTCGCGACCACGAGCAGAGTGAGTGCAGAACGAGGAAGGCGTGACGCGTGCATGCGATCGTGGGCAGGTGTGAAACAGCGGGCGAGGCCCCGGGTGGACAGGCATCTGCGACTGGGGCGCTGGCTATTTAGTGCCGCCCGTGGTCAAAAGGGTTGCTCTCGGCACAAGCGAGCGCAAGCGAGCGCAAGCGCTCTCATCCATATAACGAGGGCATACTTCGTGGGGATTCTCAGGTTGTACCCGAGAGGTACGTGTCGGTGCGCGCCAGCCCACGGCCGAACGTTTGGCACGCAATTGCTTGCCCACGCCGCACACCAATTGCCCATGGCGAGCACCAATGGCCATCGGTGCGTGCTCAAGTTGCGAAGATATCGTTCTTTGGTTTCGTTCGCTTCAATACTGCTATTGGATGTCCGGTCCACCTGATCCCGCTGATGAGCTGGATACGCAACCACGGTACGAGGCGTGGTTGGCGGAGCGGGAGCTGTTGTCGATGGCACTGGCGATGCGCGATGCGGGCGACGGTGAACATACCGGTCGTGCCCGCATAGGATATGAAGCCGCATGGATGCGCTTCATGGTAGCGCTGTGCAACCTTCCCGTGGCCGTGCGCCCCGTTGAGGTGGAACGCGTGCTTGAGGCGTTGCGCCATGCGCACCTGCTCCAGAGCCGTGGCGATTTCCCAGTTGGTACGCCCCCTGTCCCCCGTCCTCTCCCGTCGCCAGACGAGGACTCCCGCCCGTGAAAAGAGCACCGGTCATTTCCGACCGAAGGAGTAGTGATGCGTGAACCATTGCTGCCGATTGCAGCCTACCAGGTCGACGTCAAGGACGGCGCTCGCTGGGCTGGTCATCCTACCCAGCCACACGGCTGGTTCTCGATAGCGCACATTGCGTATCGGTTGGCGTCACTGCCGCTGGAGGCGCGTTTGTGGTTCCTGCAAACGCTGCCGGAGAGCATCCTGCCGGACGCGACGCGTCGCCCCACGCACATCGACCATGATGCGCCAGCGCCCGCCAACGAGATGGTGGTCGCCGCGGAGCAGCTTCGGGTCGCCGCCGAGGATATGGAGCGTGACGGGTGCTTTGAAATGGCGTTCACGACCGTGAGCAGCGCCGCGCGCCTCGTGGCCCGACTCGATGCGGCTGCCGCGATGAGCGCCACCACGCATCTCGCCCGTATCGTCCGCCAGCTCGGCGAGATCCAGACGGCCGAGGCGATGTACGAAGGCGTGGCGGAGGAGGCGGCGCAGCGCGGATTCCCGAGCGTGGCGGGCTATGCCTTGGCCGGTCTCGGCAACTTGGCCATCATGCGCGGCAATCGCCCAGCCCAGGTGTTGTTCTTCTCAAAGGCCCTGCAACTGGCTTCGGCTGGCTCGCCGCTGGAAGCGGCGGCGCGTTGGGGTTTGATGAACCACGCGCTGGCTGTTGAATCACTGGCGGACGCGCTCGTGCACGGTTGGCGCGCCTACGATCTTTCCCGCTCCGATGAGGAGCGGGCGGGTATCCTGTCCAATCTCGCCTCGGTCGCCCATCAATCCCGATTTCCGGAAGCGGCGATTGCCGGATACGAGGGCGCGTTGCGAATGGCCAAGCCCGTGCGTCTCTGGCTGAGTATTGCCGCGGCTGCCGCCGAGGCTGCCGGAGCGTATGGCCGGGACAACCTGTTGATGCTGTTGGAAGAGGAGGGACGGCGCCGGAGTGGACCGATCCTGCCGTTCGAACACGCACAATGGCTGCTGGGACTAGCCCGAGGCTGGGCGTCTGCGGGTGGGTCCACGGCCGCCGGGCATTTCGCCCGCGAGGCCCGCGGCCTAGCGCAATCGCACGAGTTCCACGAACTTGTTTATCGCTCCGACGAACTTCTCGATCGGATCGAGCAGGAGTCAGTGACCACTTGGCAGTCGGACGAGGTGACACCGGACGTGTCCACCCTCTCCGAGGCCACCCAAGCGGGGCTGGCTCGGCTGTGCGCGGCGGCAGGATGAGATCAGTCGTGACCGCCGATCACACCCAGGGCATCGTGTCATAGCTCGCCGTCGGCTGCGAATCGTCAACGCCGGTGGGCGTCCCGGTGCAGGCGGCCAGGGCGAACGAGCTGATGAGGGCGACGGCGAGGAGGCGGATCGAACGTGACATGTGATGCTCCGGTAAGGGTTATCTCACAAGTAGCCGTTCCTCGGCGAACGTGGGTGTGCGCCATGGGCAATTGGTGTGCGTCGTGGGCAATCAGTTTTGGGCCATCCCGTGGCTGAACGCCGCGTGGCATTGCTCTTTGCCGACCGCGTCGCGCATGCGCGCCTCACCGAGGCGTTCCGCGGCTTCGCGGCGGTCTGGGTGGTGAGCGGCGCGCGCCTGGTATCCGACGCGATCCTCCAGGACGCCGCGACCTGTGCCACGGTGATCTGCT
>JBBSPE010000159.1:0-9661 GCA_038259155.1 Gemmatimonadales bacterium | reverse complement strand
GACCGGGAGCGGGAGGTCGCCGACGCGGAGGGGTAGCACCGCGTCGCCCACAGGCCGGTGCGCGGCAATGATAACGCCGCCGGCGCACGACTCGCCGCGATCCTGCAACGCAGCCACGGCTCCACGCGCCATTTCGGGCGCCGCCTTGCCCGCGGCGAGAATGTGCACCGGGGCGATGCGCGTGCGCGACGTCAGCCAGTTTTGCACTGCGTCGCGCGTGATCGGAAACGGCTGCACGCCCTCGATCGCCGCGCGATGAAGGCGCGAGAGGAGGGCATGCGACACGGACCTGCGCGTGGAAACGACGGGTGTGCGGAGCCGGTCAGGAAATCAGCGCGCGCTGCTCTTGATGGCGGCGTCGAGCTCGTCGTAGGCGCCCTGCGCGAGCGGGCGGAAGCTCGTGGCGTAGGTGATCTTGCCGTCGGGTCCGATCACGTACAGGAAGCGCTTGTGAAAGCCCGTTTCCGTGGCCGCGCCGTACAGGCCGCCCACATGCTTGTCGGTGTCGGCACCCATGGCAAACGGGAAGCCGTCGTCCTTGGCCCACGCCGTGAGGTCGGCGGCGTTGTCAATGCTGATGCCCACCAACCGCACCTTCTTGCCGTTCATGAACATCGTCTCGTACTTGTCGCGATAGGCGTGCATCTGGGCTGTGCAGCCGCTGGTGCGCGCCTTCGGGAAGAACGCCAGCACCACCGTCTCGCCGCGATGCTCGGAGAGCTTGAACGGCGTGGCCGTGGGGCCATCGGCCGTCACGCTGGTGAGCGTGAAGTCCGGAGCCATCTGGCCTACCGCGAGCAGCCCAGCCGGTGCGGCCTGCGCGGAGAGCGCGGAGGTGGCAAACGGTGCCGCCACGAGAGTGACGCCAAGCAACAGGCGCGAGAACGCGGAACGAATCATCGGAAACTCCTGAAAGAGCGACGGCAAGGGCGATCGTTGGGGGCGGCGCACTGCGAAGATACGCACGGCGGACGGGCGGCGCTGACGGACCTGCCTACTGCATGACCGCCTTCACTTCGAGGTACTCCTCGAAACCAAGGCGTCCCCACTCGCGGCCGTTCCCGGAGTGCCTGTATCCCCCAAAGGGTGCCGCATGATCCACCGGGGCGTTGTTGATGTGCACATTGCCGGCGCGAAGCGCCCGCGCGACGTCGAGCGCCCGCTCGGCGTTGCCACTCGAGACGTAGGCGGAGAGACCGTACGGCGTGTCGTTGGCAATCTCAATAGCCTGGGCCTGCGAGTCGTACGGCAGCACACACAGCACCGGCCCGAAGATCTCCTCCCGAGCGACGGTCATGCTGTTGTCCACATTGCCGAACACGGTGGGCTGCACGAACCAGCCCGTGTGCAGCCCGTCCGGCCGCCCCGGTCCACCGGCCACGAGCTCCGCCCCTTCATCCATGCCCTGCACGATGCGCTGCTGGATGCGCTCGAACTGGGCGCGGCTCACCACCGGCCCCATGTGCACCTTCTCGTCGGTCGGATCGCCCACTACGGTCTTCTCGGCCGCCGCCTTCGCGTAGGCGACTGCTTCGTCCATGAGCGCGCGCGGTACGAGCATGCGTGTGGGGGCATTGCAGGACTGGCCGCTGTTGGTGAAACAGGCGCGCGTGCCGGCGGTCACCGCCTTGGCGAGGTCGGCGTCCTCCAGAATGATGTTCGCGCTCTTGCCACCCAGCTCCTGCGTGACGCGCTTCACGCTGTCAGCGGCCGACTTGGCGACGAGGATGCCCGCGCGCGTGGAGCCGGTGAACGAGACCATATCGATGTCCGGGTGACGCGCGATCGCGTCGCCTACCGTGGGGCCGTCGCCGTGCACCAGGTTGAACACGCCGGCCGGCACGCCCGCCTCGTGCAGGATGTCAGCGAGCAGCGATGCGTTGAGCGGCGCCAGTTCACTCGGCTTGAGCACCATGGTGCAACCCGCGGCCAGCGCCGGCGCCACCTTGCAGGCGATCTGGTTGAGCGGCCAGTTCCACGGCGTGATGAGGCCGCAGACGCCAATGGGCTCGCGGCGCAGCAGTGACCGACCAATCGGCGCCTCGAAGGCGTAACTGGCCAACACGGAGCGGGCCTCGCGAAAGTGCGCGATGCCGGACGGCACCTGCGCTCCCGTGGCGAGTCGCATGGGCGCGCCCATTTCGGCGGAGAGCAGGTGAGCGAGCTCGTCGCGGTGTGCGCGGAAGGCGTCGATGATGCGATCCAACAGCGCGAGGCGCTCGTCCACCGAGGTGTGCCGGAACGAGTCGAAGGCCTTCCGCGCGGCCTGCACGGCGCGGTCCACGTCGTCGGTATTGCCGAGGCTGATCCGGCCAACGGCGGCTTCGGTGGCCGGATTGATGACCTCGTGGTCGTTCGCCACGAGCGGCGCCACCCACGCGCCATCGATATAAAACTGCGTTCGGTTGATCATACCTTTCAATCTGGGGTTTGGGGGCGGAGCGGGCAAAGCAATCGGGGCACAGAAACCGGTGCGCCGAGTATTAATTCATTGAGATGTTTCGGGGTCCGGGCCCGCTCGTGCGCCCGGTTTCGCCAACCTTCGTCCCTACTTGCATGCGCACCAGCAATCCGATGTTGTCCCGTCTCAGCGAAGCGGCCCGCGCCACCGGCGCGGCGTCGCGGTCGGAGACCATGACCGTTGCCGGCACCGCCACGCGGGCCGCGATTCTTTTGGCCGTCGCCGCATTCTCGGCCGGTGTGGTGTGGACCAAGGTTGCCACCGGCCGGCCTGATCTCATCACACCCGTGATGCTGGTCGGCGGGATTGGCGGGTTCATCCTTGCCATGGTGACCATTTTCCGGCCGCAGAGCGCCCCCTGGAGCGCGCCGGTGTATGCCTCGCTCGAGGGCGCGTTCCTCGGGGCCGTTTCGGCACTCTACGGCCTGCGCTACCCCGGGTTGCCGCAGCAGGCGGTGATGCTCACGTTTGCCGTGGCGGCGGTGGTGTTCGTGCTGTACCGCATGGGCGTGCTGCGCGCTACGCAGGGGTTCCGACGCATGATCATCGGCGCCACCGCCGGCATCATGGTGTTCTATCTGATTTCCATGGTGATGTCGTTCTTCGGCTCGTCGGTGAGCTACTTCTCGTCCACGAGCCCGTTGTCCATCGGCATCAACGTGGTGATCGCGGGTGTGGCTGCACTCAATCTCGTGCTCGACTTTGACCGCATCGAAGAGGGTGTTCGCGCGCGGGCGCCCAAGCAGATGGAGTGGTTCGCCGCGTTCGGACTCATGATCACGCTGGTATGGTTGTATCTCGAGCTGCTGCGGCTGCTCTCCCGGTTGCAGGGGCGCCGGGACTGACCAGGGCGCTGCATCCGGCAACGGCGCGCGGGCGAAACCTTCATCAATCTTCGTCCTTGCGCCTCTTCGCCGGATCGCCCCGATGTCCAACACGCGTCTCACATTTCTGCCCGTCACGCTTTCGCTGGTCTTCTCCCTCGCGGTGGGTACGCCTGCTCTCGGCGCGCAAGCGACAAGCGTGGCCGAGCTGCACGCGAGCATGGTGGGTCGTTGGACTGGAACCCTTGAGTACAAGGATTACTCCAGTCCGGATCGGCAGGTGACGCTGCCCACCATCTTCGAGGTGTCGGCGCGCGAGGCTGGCGGCGTACTCATCCGCTCGATCTTTGATGACGGTCCGGGCAAGACGGTCACTGATGATGACCGATTCGAGTTTTCTGCTGACGCCGCGACGCTCGACTGGTCGGGCATGCGCGACGCCACGCCGACCGTCTTTCGCGTGGTATCGGTAGAGCGCGACACCGCAGGGGCCATACGCGTGGTGGCGGAGCGGGAAGGAGAGGACGACAACAAACCGGCCACCTTGCGCGAGACAATCACCGTCGAGCCGACACGCTTCACCGTGCGCAAGGACGTGCGGTTTTCTGGCGGTGAGTTCTTCGTGCGGCACGTGTTCCGGATGGCGCGCGAGCGCTGACGGGCTCGACCGACGGGCTCGACCGACGCGCTATCGCGGCGGTCTTGTGGTGTCGGCTGGCGCTGGCGCTGCTAGCCGCCGCTGATCACGCGCAGGGCGCTCGGCAGGACGCGCACTGAACATGGGGAACGCGTGGGTTTGAACAGTTCGCCGTCCGCTTCGCCAACGGCCGTTTCGGCCAAAGTCAACGTGAGCGCCGACGCGCGCCGAGTTTCCACTTCCGGCGCGTCGATGTGCCGCCCAAACGGCGCCGCCGCAAACAAACGCGCCCGTCGCCACGCGCTGGCATCGCGTATCAGCACCACGTCAAGTTGCCCGTCGTCCAGACGGGCGGTGGGAGCGATCCGAAACGTGCCGCCAAACCACTGACCATTCGCAATCACCAGCATGAGGTGCGCCGGTAGCGCGCCACGTGGTACGTCTGGAGTGAGCGGCTCGCCCGCCACACGCACGCGCAACCCCACGCCGCGGAACACGAACAGCTCCGCCAGCGCACTCGCCACGTACAACGCATCACCGCGCAGCCATCGCGCCCGCGTTGTGCGTTCGAGCACCGCGACGTCAAACCCGAAACCAGCCGCGTTCACGAACGGACGGTCGCCCACCACGCCCACGTCCACGCTGCGTGTGCGTCCGGCCGCGATCAGTTTGGCCATCGCCGCGTAGTCACCCGCGGGCGTGCCAAGTGACTTCACAAAATCGTTTCCGGTGCCGGCGCGCAAAATGGCGAGCGGCGTCCGCGCACCGGCCTGCACGAGCGCCCCCGCCACACGTGATACTGTGCCGTCGCCGCCAAGCACCACGAGCGCACGCACCCCGTCCTGCGCGGCTTCCAGCGCGAGGCGCGCTTCGTCGCCGGACGCCGCGGTGTGCACAACATCAAGCGGCCCGACATGCGCGAGGGCACGGCGGGCCGCCTGGAGATGACGGAGCGCGCGACCGCGCCCCGCCACCGGATTCACGAGCAGTCGAACCGGTGCCTGCTCAGCCACACACCGGCTCGCGCTGCAACCGCATCACGACCGGTGTCAGGCGCGACCGCCGGCCAACTGCCGCAGCACGTAGTGCAGGATGCCGCCGTGCTTGTAGTACTGCAGCTCTTCCGGCGTGTCGATGCGGCACCGCGCGGTGAACGTCAGCTCCGATCCGTCCGCGCGCGTGCCACGCACCGTGAGTGTGGCGCGATGCGTGAGCGAGTCATCGAGGCCGTCAATGGTGAATGACTCGAAACCGGTGAGGCCGAGCGAGTGGCGGGTCGCGCCGTCGGCGAACTCCAGCGGCAGCACGCCCATGCCCACGAGATTCGAGCGATGGATGCGCTCGAACGACTCGGCGATCACCGCCCGAACGCCGAGCAGGGCGACACCCTTGGCCGCCCAGTCACGCGACGATCCGGTGCCATATTCCTTGCCGGCAATGATGAGCAACGGCGTGCCGGCGGCCTGATATGCCATGGCGGCGTCGTAGATTGCCACCGGCTCGGCACCCGCCTGGGTGGCCGTCCACCAGCCTTCCTTGCCCGGTGCGAGTTCGTTCTTGAGGCGAATGTTCGCGAGCGTGCCGCGCATCATCACCTCATGGTTGCCGCGACGCGAGCCGTACGAGTTGAAGTCGGCGCGCGCGACACCCTGTTCCTGCAGCCACTTGCCCGCAGGCGACGCACCGGCAATGGATCCGGCCGGCGAGATGTGATCGGTGGTGATGGAGTCACCATACAGTCCCAGCACGCGCGCGTTGGCGATGGGCTGCACGCCCGGCGGCGTCATCGTCATGCCCTCGAAGTACGGCGGGTGCTGCACGTAGGTGGATTTTTCACTCCACGCATACCGCGCTTCACTGGACGCGCTGATGGCCTGCCAGTGCTTGTCGCCGTCGAACACATCGGCGTACTGCTCCGTGAACTGCTCACGCTTCACGCTGGAGAGGATCGTGTCCTGCACGTCCTGCGCGGACGGCCAGATGTCGCGCAGGAACACCGGTCCATCCGTGCCCACACCCAGTGGCTCGGTCGCGAAGTCGATGTCCATGCGACCGGCCAGCGCGTAGGCCACCACAAGCGGCGGCGACGCGAGATAGTTGAAGCGCGTGAGTGGATTCACGCGGCCTTCAAAGTTGCGGTTGCCGGAGAGCACGGCGGCCACGTTGAGCTTGCCCGACTCGATGGCGGCGGTGATGGGTTCAGGGAGCGGCCCTGAGTTGCCGATGCACGTGGTGCAGCCGTAGCCCACGGTGTTGAAGCCGAGCGCGTTGAGCGCGGGCGTGACGCCGGCCGTGTTGAAGTACTCGGTGACCACCTTGGAGCCGGGCGCAAGCGACGTCTTCACCCAGGGGCGCGTGTGCAGTCCCAGCGCGACGGCCTTCTGCGCGAGCAGGCCGGCGGCCAGCATCACGCTTGGGTTGGACGTGTTGGTGCACGACGTGATGGCGGCAATCACCACATGGCCGTGATTGACCGTGAATGACTGTCCGCGGTACTCGCACGCGACGCCCATGTCGGGCGCTTCCACCGGCGCGCCCTCGGCCACCATCTCGGCTTCGGGCGTTCCGGGAGTGGGCTTGGCTTGGCCGGCGGCGGTAGGCGCCAGCTGCGACGCGAGTTGTGACGCAAGTGCCTCGCGGAACATCCGCTTGGAGGCCGAAAGGGGCACACGATCCTGCGGCCGCTTGGGGCCGGCGAGGCTGGGCTCCACGGTGGACAGGTCGAGCGCGAGCGTGTCGGTGAACGACGGCTCGGGCATGTCGTCGGTGCGGAAGAGGCCCTGCGCCTTGCAGTACGCTTCGGTGAGCGCGACCTGCTCCTCGCTGCGCCCGGTGAGGCGCATGTACTTGAGCGTTTCTGCGTCCACGGGGAAGAAGCCCATGGTGGCGCCGTATTCCGGAGCCATGTTGGCGATCGTCGCGCGATCGGCGAGCGATAGCGACGAAATGCCGGGGCCGTAGAACTCCACGAACTTGCCCACCACCTTTTTCTTGCGCAGCATCTCCACGCAGGTGAGCACAAGATCGGTGGCGGTGGCGCCGGCGGGCAGCTTGCCGTGCAGCTTGAAGCCGATAACCTCGGGCACGAGCATGGATACGGGCTGGCCGAGCATGGCCGCTTCCGCCTCGATGCCACCAACGCCCCAGCCGAGGACGCCCAGGCCGTTGATCATGGTGGTGTGCGAGTCGGTGCCCACAAGCGAGTCGCAGTAGGCCAGCGTTTCGCCGTTCTCCTCGCGCGTGAACACCACGTGCGCGAGATATTCGAGATTCACCTGGTGGCAGATGCCCGCACCCGGCGGCACCACGCGGAAGTTGGCGAGCGCCTGCTGGCCCCACTTGAGGAACTCGTAGCGCTCGTTGTTGCGCTCAAACTCCTTGTCCACGTTGATGAGCGCGGCGGCTTCGGTGCCGTACTCGTCCACCTGCACGGAGTGGTCGATGACCAGATCCACCGTCTGCAGCGGGTTGATGCGCTTGGGGTCGCCGCCAAGGGCGACGATCGCGTCGCGCATGGCGGCAAGGTCCACCACGCAGGGCACGCCGGTGAAATCCTGCAGCAGCACGCGGGCGGTGCGAAACGCGATTTCCTTGTCCACGGGACGGGTGACGTCCCAACGCGCGAGCGTCTCGATGTCGGCCGAGCGCACGAACGCGCCGTCTTCACCGCGCAGCAGGTTCTCGAGCAGGATCTTGAGCGAGAAGGGCAGCGTTGCGACGCGGTTGCCCTCCAGTGCGTTGAGCGCGCCCAGGTGGAAGTACGAGTACGACTGCGAGCCGACCTTGAGTGAGGCACGGCTGCCGAACGAGTTAGGATGTGTCATGAGGCCGAGGAGTACGGCGCTCGGCACCCTTCGGGTGACCGACGCGGCGTCCGGAATGGAGCCACTCGCCGCCCAGTCCGGGGTCTGACGCCCGCGGTCGCGGCGAGGCTACCTATAATGTGCCATGCTGCGCGCGTCGGGGCCATCCGCGGCGCGGGGCAGCCGTTCGGCCAGCGTGATCACATTGCCACCAGGGTCGAGCACCGCGAGCTCACGCATCCCCTCGGCGGTGTCCCGCGGTGGCATGGCCACGAAGGCGTCGTCCACCATGCGCGCCGCCCAGGCGAGATCGTCCACCTCAACGAACAGGTGACTGCCGCCGCCGTGCGTGCGGGGGGCCTTGGGGACGCCGTCGCTGAGCAGGTGCTCCACGCTGCGGTAGCGCAGGTTGAGGCCATGGCCCTGCATGAGCACGAAGCCCAGTCCGTCGCCGTGCTTTTCCTGCCGCAACCGCGCAAAACCGCACCCTTCCCAGAATTGGGCGCAGGCTTCCACATCGGTGGCGATGAGCGTGGGTGTAATCGCGAGAATGGCGGTCATGAGCGAGGGCTGGCGAGGCGTGGACGGGCAGGGCGTGGACGGGCTCGGGGGGCTGGGCGCGCGCGTACCGCTACGAGACGGCGGCGGGCCCGGCGGCGACGTTCGCCCCCGGCGTGTCCACCGCTTCACCCGGCGCGTCACGGGGCGCGACATGGATGGCACCCACCGGACAGTCGTGCACGAAGCCGCCGTCGGCCGGGCTCCACTCCAGATGCGGGGTGGTCGGGAACGCGCGACCACGGCCGTCCAGCGCCATGAGATGCGGCGCCTGCACCACGCACAGGCCGCAACCCACGCAGGCCTGATCGTCCACGGACACCGTCACGCGCTGCCGCGGGTATACGCCGCCTCGGGCACTCAGCACACGGTCAAACTCCTCGAGCGCCTTGCAGGTGGACACGTATCCGTGCTCGATCAGCTCCGACGTGTGCTGAAACGCGAACCACGAAATATGCGACACCGGCGGACGAACGAGGAGCATGGGCGGCCCGTGCCAGCGCTCCATGCGTCGCGACTGCAGGGTGTGCATCATGAGCGTGGCCGCCCGCATGTACACCGACGCAAAACCCTGCTGGTCGATGCCCTCGGCCGACGGCACGTCGGCGATTCCGACATCCACCGCGATCACCGCATCGACGCCAACCGAGGCCAGGCCCACCGGGACGTTGTCGGTGGTGCCACCGTCAATACACGGCCGACCCCCCACCATGCCGGGAGGGAAAAACCCGGGAAGTGCGCAGGATGCGTACACCGCGTCGCGCACGGACACATCGCGCAGACCGGTGGCACCCCACACCACCTCCACGCCACGCGCGATGTCCACGGCGGTCACGAGCAGCGGCGTGCGCAGCTCCTCGAACGTGCCCTCCGGCACCACGTGATCGCAGAGGGCGCGCAGCGGCGCCTCCATGTAGATCGAGCGTGATTGCATGCGGTCCAGCAGCATGCCCATATGGTTGATGCGGAAGAGATCCTTGCGGCGCAGGTGGCGCGCACGCTCCGCCATGGTCTCAAGCGCCATGCCCCCAGCCGCCGCCGCGGCGATCAGGGAGCCGATACTGGAACCGGCGTACACGGTGGGGACGATCCCGTGTTCCGCCAGCGCGCGCAGCGCACCGATGTGGGCAAACCCTTTCAGGCCGCCGCCACCCAGCACGAGGGCGATCCGAGGCGAAGCGGTGGCGATCATGCGCGTGAGCCGTGCCAGCGTAGATTGGACAGATGCGGATCCTGTTGGTTGACGATGACGACGCGCTGCGCGGGACCGTGGCAGCCTACCTACGTGCCACCGGCTTCGCGGTGGACACGGTCGCCACAGGCAAGATGGCGTTGGACCACGCTGCCGTCAGCCCCTGCGACGCCGTGGTGCTCGACG
>JBBSPE010000158.1:0-9792 GCA_038259155.1 Gemmatimonadales bacterium | reverse complement strand
CTGGCCGAGCGGGCCATCGACATCGGCGCCATCGCGCGCGGCGTCATCGAGCTCACGGGGTGGGTCCATGCGGATAGCGAGGTGCAGCACGCGATCACCATCGCGCGTGGCGTCCCCGACGTCTTCCACGTGGTGGACCAGCTCACGGTCCGCGCGCCGGTTCGGTCGCGGCGCGCCACCGATCCGCGCCCCGTACCCGTCCTGCCGGTCAATCCGCTGCCTGCCGCTTCTCCGCCGCGCGCCGACTGAGCCGTCGGCCCTCGTTCCAAGCCGACATCGCGGGTCGATGTCGGCCGCCCCGTGCCTCTCTCCATGACCGGACCTACCCCACTCGACGAACTGCCGGCGACCTTCGAGCCGTCGGCAACGGAACGTACTTGGTATGCGCGCTGGACGGCCGACGGCGTCTTCACCGCCGACGCCGCGCGCGCCACCGAGCGTCATCCGTTCACGATCATCGTGCCGCCGCCCAACGTCACGGCGGTGCTGCACATGGGCCATGGACTCAACCACTCGGTGCAGGACGTGCTCGTGCGGTGGCGCCGTATGGCCGGCGACGAGACGCTCTGGCTGCCGGGCACCGACCACGCGGGCATCGCCACACAAAACGTGGTGGAAAAGCAGGTGGCCGCCGAGGGCAAGACGCGCTTCGATCTGGGCCGCGAGGCCTTCGTGGCCCGCACGGCGCAGTTCGTCGACACCACGGGCGGCGAGATCCTCAACCAGATGAAGGCCATTGGCGCCAGCGCCGACTGGAGCCGCACCGCCTACACGCTCACGCCCGAGCTCTCGCTCGCCGTGCGCGAGGCGTTCGTGCGGCTGCACGAGGACGGCCTGGTGTACCGCGGGCATCGCGTCATTCATTGGTGCCCCCGCTGCGGCACGTCGCTGTCGGACGAAGAGGCGCCGTTTGAGGAAGCCACGGGCGCGCTCTACCATCTGCGCTACCCACTGGCCGACGATCCCACACGCGGCATCACCGTGGCCACCACGCGCCCGGAAACCATGCTGGGCGACGTGGCCGTGGCCGTGCACCCGGAAGACGAGCGGTACCGTGCCTTCGTGGGCAAGGAGCTGCTGCTTCCGCTCAACAACGTCCGCATTCCCGTGATCGCCGACCCGTACACCGATCCGGAGTTCGGATCGGGGGCCGTCAAGATCACGCCCGCGCACGACGCCAACGATTTCGAGGTGGGCAAGCGGCACGCGCTCGGTGCGCCCGTGGTGGTGGACGCCGAGGGCATTGTGCGCGAAGTGCTCGACGCCGCCGGACGCGTCCCCGCCGAACTCGCGGGGCTCGACCGGTTTGCCGCGCGTGAACGCGTGGTCGCGCTGCTCAAGGCGTCAGGCGTCCTGCAGAAGGTGCAGCCGCACGAACACAGCGTCCGCCACTGTTACCGCTGCGACACGGTGGTGGAGCCGCGCCTGTCCGACCAGTGGTTTGTGCGCATGCAGCCGCTCGCCGACAAGGCGCTCGCCGCGCTGCGCACGGGACATCTGCGTCTGCTGCCGGATCGCTGGGAAGCCGTGTACGTGAACTGGCTCGAGGGCATTCGCGACTGGAACATCTCGCGGCAGCTCTGGTGGGGACATCGCATTCCGGTGTGGTACTGCGACACGTGTGGCAACACGCCCATCGTCAGCCGTGAAGACCTCACCACGTGTCCAACCTGTCAGGGTCCTGTGCGCCAGGACGAGGACGTGCTCGACACGTGGTTCTCGTCATGGTTGTTCCCGTTCAGCACGCTGGGCTGGCCGAACGAAGACGCACCGGATCTCAAGGCGTTCTACCCCACCGACGTGCTCGTCACGGCTCCAGAGATCATTTTCTTCTGGGTGGCGCGCATGGTCATGGCGGGCGAGTGGTTCATGGGCAAGACGCCGTTCCACACGGTGTACCTGCACGGCACGGTGCGCGACATGGAGCATCGCAAGATGTCCAAGTCGCTCGGCAACGGCATCGACCCGCTCGACGTGGTGCGCGATTACGGCGCCGATGCGCTGCGCTGGACGGTGATCGCCGGCCTCGGACTGGGCGTGGACGTGATGCTCGACCCGAATGATCTCGAAAAGTCCTTCGCGCCGGGCCGCAACTTCTGCACCAAGCTCTGGAATATCGGTCGCTTCCTTTTGTCGCGTGTAGGCGAGGACGCGGTCACGCCGCTCGCACACACACACGCCGCTCGCCTTACCGCCGCCGACCGATGGATTCTGGATCGATTGGATGTGGCGATCTCCGATTGCGACGCGGCGCTGGGGCCGGCGCGACCGGAGGGCGACGCCTGGACGGCAGCCGAACGTCCGCGCGGCCTGCGTCTGGCCGAGTACGCCGAAGCGGCGCGACGCTTTATGTGGAACGAGTTGGCCGACTGGTACCTGGAGTCGGTGAAGCCGAGGCTCGCACAAACGGGCGACGATCGCGAAGCGGCGCGCACCGTGCTCGCGCACGCATTCGACGCCGGGCTGCGCCTGCTGCATCCCATCATTCCGTTCATCACCGAAGAGCTCTGGCAGCGTGTGCCGCTGCCCCGCCCGTCCAGCTACTGCGCAAACGCGCCGTGGCCGTTGGCACGCCCCGATTCGGCGCGACACGACAACGGCGACGCCTTTGAGTTCGTGCGCGACGCGGTCACGGCGCTGCGGCAGGTTCGGGCCGACTACAACGTGCCGCCAGGTCAGTTTGTGGAGGCCACGCTCGTGGTTCCGGTTGCCCGTGCCGCCGAGTTCGAAGCGCTCACCACCGTGCTGGGCAGCTTGGCGCGTGCCACCGCGCAGGTTGCCACGACCGCACCCGGCGGTGCGGTGGCGCAGACGCTGCTGCGCGACGGATTCGAGCTCGTGGTACCGCTGGCGGGCATGGTGGACCTCGACAAGGAACGCCGACGTCTGCAGGCCGAGGCCGACCAGCTGCACGCGCAACTCGTGGCGCTCGACGGTCGGTTGTCCAACGAGAAGTTCACGTCCAAAGCACCGGCACACGTGGTGGAGGCCGAGCGGGCCAAAGCGGAAGAGTGGCGCGCGCGGCACGCTCAGCTGCTCGAGCGTATCACGCGGCTTGGCGCGTGACGCACGTGCCGGGCCCCGCCGGTCGATCGCGCGTGCGCTCCATGTGGCTCGTTGCCGCCGTGGGGTTTGCCACCTGGGCCGGGGGCGCGTGCGCCAACGCGGCCGCACCGCCGGGTGGGCCGCCCGACGCCCTGCCGCCCCGGCTGGTTTCCGCCAGTCCAGGAAGCGGCGACACGTCGGTGCGCCCCAAGAGCGTGTCGCTGCAGTTCGACGAAGTCATCAGCGAAACGCCCAAGGGGGCCCCCGAGCTGGCGGGCCTCGTGTTCATCAGCCCGCGCAGCGGTGATGTCGAGGTGAGCTGGAAGCGCAGCCGCATCGAGATCCGTCCCAAGGACGGATTCCGCGACAGCGCCGTGTACACCATCGTGGTGCGTCCCGGCCTGCAGGACCTGCAGAACAACGCCATTGATACCGCCAGCACGTTCGTGTTCAGCACCCGCGGCCCGATTCCGTCCACTTCGGTCACCGGCGTGCTGTTCGATTGGCCGGCCGGCCGCGGCGCGCGGGGGGCGCTGGTGGAAGCACTGTCGGTCGCGGATACCACCACGTCGTACATCACCATGGCCGACTCCGTGGGGCGGTTCATCCTGCGCTATGTGCCGGGCGGACAGTACATCCTGCGCGGCTTCCTGGACCGCAACAACAACCGGTCGCTCGAACGCACGGAGTTGTGGGATACGGTGCGCGTGCCGCTGGTGGACAGCGCGGACGTGGAGCTGTACGCGTTCATCCACGACACTACAGAGGCGCGCATCACCGAGGTGGCCGTGCAGGATTCCGGGCGACGCCTGCGCCTGTCATTCGACAAGCCGTTGGCGCTCGACCAGCTGTTCACACCACCGCAGTTCTCGCTGCGCGTGCTCCCCGATTCCACGCCCATGGTGCAGCGCGTGGTCATCGTGCGCACGCGCGCTCAACAACTGGCGCTCGATTCCACTGAGCGCCAGCGAAAAGCCGATTCCACGCGCGCCGCCGCCGCCGCTCGCGACACCATCCCCAAGGACAGTGCAACGCTCGCCCGCGAGGACAGCGTGGCCCGCGAGCAACGCCGTGACAGCCTCGCTCGCGCCGAGCGCACGCAACGCGAGTCAAGGCGGCTGCTCACGCTGCGCGGCGGAGCCGCTGCCCCTCGGGTGGACTCCACGCCGCCCCCCAAGCCCAATCGGCCCATTCCCACGACCGAGCTGCTCATCGTGCTCGATGTCGGGCTGCCGCCGGACACGCGGGTGATGGTGGAGGCCAAGGACATCACCACACTCAACGGTGTTCTGAGTACCGCGCGTCGCGCCTTGCGCACGCCGCTGCCGCCCAAGGACACCACGAGCCAGGACACCACAAGCCAGGATACCACCGCGCGAGGACGCGCTCGGTGACCCGTGCCGCCTGCTTTGTGGATCGCGACGGCACGCTCATGGTGGACACGCACTATCCATCCAGCCCCGATCGCGTGAAGCTGATTCCGGGCGTCGCCGACGCGCTCGCGCGCTGCAACGCACGCAACATCCCGGTCATCGTGGTCACCAATCAATCCGGCATTGCGCGAGGTCTCATCACCCCCGCGCAATACGAGGCGGTACGAGACAGGCTGGATCAGGAGCTGCTTCGCCAGGGGGCTCACGCTGACGCCACCTACCACTGCCCGCATGGCGCGAACCCATCGGACGCCTGCGACTGCCGCAAACCGGGGCTCGGCATGTACCAGCGCGCCGCGCAGGAACATGCACTCGACCTGTCCCGCTCGATCTACATCGGTGATCGGTGGAGCGACGTGCAACCGGCACTCGCCACCGGCGGTATCGGCGTGCTGATTCCCGGCCCCGACACGCGCGCCGACCATATCGAACTGGCGCGCGCACAAGCACACATCATGCCCACGCTCGACGACGCGATCACGTACTTTCTCTCCTCGATGCAAGAGGCCGCCTGACGTGGCGCCGGTTCGCATTGGGGTGCTTGCGTCCGGTGGCGGTTCCAATCTCGGTGCGCTGCTCGCGTACTTTGCTCAACCCGAACATGCGGCGGTCGCGCAAGTGGTCATGGTCGCGTCAGACCGCGCTGACGCCGGCGCACTCGATCGCGCACGGGCTCGCGACATTCCGGCGCACGTGATCAACGCGCCTGCAGACGGCGATGCGATCTGTGCGCTCCTGAAAAGCCACAACGTCTCGCTCGTGGTTCTCGCCGGCTACCTCAAGCTCGTTCCAGCGCAGGTGGTACGCGGCTGGCCCGGCCGCATGCTCAACGTCCACCCGTCCCTGCTGCCAGCCTTTGGTGGCCCCGGCATGTATGGCGGCCGCGTGCACGCGGCGGTCATCGCCGCCGGCGTTCGAACATCAGGTGTGACCGTGCACTTTGTGGACGAAGTTTTCGATCGCGGCGCCATTGCCGCGCAACAAGCGGTTCCCGTGTTCGAACAGGACACCGCTGCCGATGTGGCGGCTCGCGTGCTGCAGGCCGAGCACGCGCTGCTGCCACGCGTGGTGGAAGCCGTCGCCGGGGGCCAGCTCACGTTGCTCGCTGATGGCCGCGTGACCGGCCAGCTGCTCTCCATTCCTTCCTGATCCGGACCGAACCTACCGTGCCTCGCGCCCTGCTCTCCGTATCCGACAAGACCGGCGTGGTCGATCTCGCCACGCGCCTCGCTTCCCTCGGCTGGGAGTTGCTGTCCACCGGCGGTACGGCCCGCGCGCTGCGCGATGCTGGCCTGACCGTGCGCGACGTGGCCGAGGTGACCGGCTTCCCCGAAATGCTTGACGGGCGCGTGAAAACGCTGCACCCGGTGGTGCACGGCGGGCTGCTCGCACGACGCGACCTGCCCGAGCACATGGCGGCACTGGCCGAGCATGACATTGCGCCCATCGACCTCGTGTGCGTGAATCTCTATCCGTTTCGGGAGACGGTCGCCAAACCCGGCGTCACGGACGACCACGCCATCGAGAACATCGATATCGGCGGGCCGTCCATGCTGCGGTCCGCCGCCAAGAACCACGCGGCGGTGTGGGTGCTGGTCGATCCCGCCGACTACGCCGGTGTGCTCGACGCCCTCGCGCGCGACAGCGACGACCAACCGCTGCGCCGCTTGTTGGCGGAGAAGGTGTACGCACACACCAGCTCGTACGACGCGGCCATCGCGCAGTGGTTTGCCGGCCGCCGCGACGAACCGTTCCCCGAGACGTATCCCCTCGCGTTCACACGACGGCAGTCGCTCCGCTACGGAGAAAACCCGAGCCAGCGCGCCGCCTTCTACGTGGAGGCCGAGGGCCGAGGGCTCGGCGCGCTCGTGCAGAAGGGTGGGAAGGAGCTGTCATTCAACAACCTGCTCGATCTCGAAGGCGCGATGCTCGCGACCGAGCCGTTCGGGGAGCAGACCTGCTGCGCGATCATCAAGCACACCACGCCCTGCGGTCTGGCAGTGGGCGAGAACGCGCTCGACGCGTACAAGCGCGCCCTCGCCTGCGATCCAGTTTCGGCCTTTGGCTCGGTGATCGCTTTTACGGTTCCTGTGGACGAGGCTGCAGCCGAGGCGATTGCCAGCCTGTTCGTGGAGTGCATCGTGGCACCCGCGTTCAGCGACGCCGCGGTGGAGATTCTCGGACGCAAGAAGAACCTGCGCGTGCTCGAAGGCAACGCCAGCTGGGCCCAAGGGGACATGGACTACAAGCGCGTACGCGGTGGGCTGCTCGTGCAGGACCGCATGACCGTGCCTGAACTGGGCAAGGGCTGGAACGTGGTGAGCAAGCGGCAGCCCACGAGCGTGGAGTCGCGCGATCTCGCGTTTGCCTGGCGCGCCGTGGCGAGTGTGAAGTCCAATGCCATCGTGCTGGTGCGTGATGGCGCGACCATTGGAATTGGCGCCGGCCAGATGTCCCGTGTGGACGCGAGCTTTCTCGCGGTGCACAAAGCCACGTTGGCGGGCCACTCCACGGCAGGCGCCGCACTCGGCTCCGATGCGTTCTTCCCGTTTCGGGACGGCGTGGAGCAGGCCGCAGCAGCGGGCGTCACAGCGCTCGTGCAACCAGGCGGTTCCGTGCGGGACGCCGAGGTCATTGCCGCGGCCGATGAGTTCGACATGACGATGGTGTTCACCGGACAGCGTCTCTTTCGCCACTAAGCTGATCGCCACATGACTGCATCCGCGCACGCCACGCACCGCGTCGAACCCGCTGCGGACGAGGTCTTCGTTCCGTCCTATGTCGCCGGCGCACTCACCGCGCTGGCGGTGCTGTTGCTGTACGTGCTCACGCTCGCACCAACCACGAGCATGTGGGACACCAGCGAGTACATCGCGGCCGCGTACGTGGTGGGACTCCCCCACCCTCCCGGCAATCCGTTGTTTGTCCTCATCGGACGCGTTTTCGCGTTGCTGCCCGTGGCGCCAACCGTCGCCATGCGCATCAACGTGCTGGCCGCGCTCTCGAGTGCGGCGTCTGCCTTCTTCTGGTTTCTGATCACGGAGCGCGTGCTCGCCGGCTGGATGGCGGAGCGCTGGCAGCGTATCACGGGCGCGGCGCTCTCGGCGCTCATTGGTGCCACGGCGTTCACCGTCTGGAATCAGTCGGTGGTGAACGAGAAGGTGTACACGGTGTCGCTGCTGGGCATTGCCGCCGTGTCGTGGCTCACGGTGCGCTGGTGTGATGATCCGGACGGCATCACCGCCGATCGATTGCTGGTGCTAGTGGCCTATCTGTTGGGGTTGGGATACGCCAACCACATGGCGGGAATGCTTGCCGCACCGGCCGTCGGCCTGGCCGTGCTCATTCGCCGGCCGCAGACGCTGCTGCGCTGGCGGCTCTTGCTCGCGTGCGCGGGCGCCCTGCTCCTTGGCGTCACGCCATTCGCCACGCAGCCCATTCGCGCGGCGCACTTTCCCGCGATCAATGAAGGCGAACCGACCGGGTGCGTGACCGAGATCTCCGCGAGCTGCACGTTCAGTCAGCTCACGTACGACCGGTTCATGTACAACTTCAATCGTGGACAGTACGGCAAGCCGACTCTCTCTGAACGCCAGGCGCCATTTACGGCGCAGGTGGGCATGTACTGGCTGTACTTCAAGTGGCAGTACTGGCGCGACGCCTACGGACAGCGCCCCGGTTTGCAGAACGCGCTCGCGGTTTTCTTTCTGATCATCGGCCTGCTGGGAGGCTGGGTACACTGGCAGCGGGACCGACGCAGTTTCTGGTACTTCGGTCCGCTGATCGGCACGATGACGCTGGGCCTGATCTACTATCTCAATTTCAAGTACGGGCACTCGCAGGCCCCGGAACTTGGCGGCAGCGTTGCCCGCGAGGTACGCGATCGGGACTACTTCTATCTGTGGGCGTTCTCCGCGTGGAGTGTGTGGGCCGCACTCGGGCTCGTGTACCTGTGGGAGTCGGTGGCGAGCCTCATCGGCACACAGAACACCGGACAGGGTCTGCGCACGTTGGCCGTCCCATCGCGCCGCAGCTTCCTCCTCGCATCACCGCTCTTGGCGGTGGCCTGCTTTCCGCTCGTGGGCAACTGGCAACAGGCGTCGCGCGGGTCGCAAACCGACACGGCAGACTTCGCGCGCGACCTGCTCAACTCGGTTGAGCCGTATGGCATGCTGGTGACGGTGGGGGACAACGACACGTTCCCGTTGTGGTACGCGCAGGAAGTGGAAGGCGTGCGCAAGGATGTGCTCGTGGTCAATACGTCGTTGCTCAACACGGACTGGTACACGCGGCAGGTCATCCGTCGCCCCGTTTACGAGTACGACGCCGAACGTGGCCCGGCGGTGTATCGCGGGCGCACGTGGACCAAGCCCGAAGGATCGGCGCTCCAGATCAGCTATGACGAGGCCGATGCCATCCCGCTGTACGTGGAGCTTGGCGAGCAGCGCACGTTCCAGAAGGGGGACTTCTCCGCGACAGCGCAGAACCCAACCCTCGCGCGCGCCGATATTCTCATCTACTTCCTCATGCGCGACTCGTGGCCGCAGCGCCCTCTGTACTTCAGCCGCACTGCCGGTGGCCTGCCGGTGCAACTCGGCATGGGGCCGTACGTGCTCACGCAGGGTATGGCGCGGCGCATCACCGAGACGCCGGTACAGGCGGGAGGCGATACCGTGCTGGTGCAGGGCGAAGGGTACGTGGACGTGGGACGCAGCGCCGCGCTCTGGCGTGAGGTCTACGAGGGCAATCGATCGCTCGCGCGTCGCAATGGGTGGGTGGACGATGCGTCCGTCGGCATTCCGGACCTGTACGTGATCAGCGGCCTCACCATTGCCGAGGCACTCGCGAACAACAATCAGGGCGCGCTGTCGGACAGTGTGTTTCAGGATGCACGCGCCATCGCCAAAGCCATGCGACGCGAACAGGTGTTCGGCCTTGACCGACCGGAGTTCGACGATCCCATCACCGACAAGCCGGTTCCGCCGGTGCTCATTCCCGATTCTCCGCGCGCGCCCGGCAACTGAGCCGGTATGACCCACGAATCACCACCGAGGTCCGGCCAATGCTCCAACTGCTGCCACCACGCACGGGACCGCGGTGCGCCATGCGCGTCCTGACGCGCTTCGTAACGCTCCTCGCCACGCTCCTCGCGTTGCCGGGCGTCGCCGCGCTGGCGCAGGGCGCGCCCACGGCCACGGTACAGCCTCTCGGCAACAACGCGCTCATCTTCGCGGTGCACGCCGTGTCGCCCCGCGTGGTGTGGGCGTCGGGCACCGGTGGCACGATCGTGCGCACGCTCGACGGCGGCACGACG
>JBBSPE010000157.1:0-9830 GCA_038259155.1 Gemmatimonadales bacterium | reverse complement strand
TTGCAGTTTTAACGTGTTGCGCTTCATGACCAATGGGGGGCCGGGGCGGGGGCCAACGAACAATCAGGGAAAAATGCCGCGTTCATTGTAGGCCGTCGCCACCTTCTTGATGGCGATGGCCACGGCTGCACTGCGATAGTCCGCGTTCTTGAGCAGCGCGAACTCCCGCATCTGCTGAAAGCCGGACACCATGGTTTCCTCCAACCCGGAGTTCACGATGTCCAGCTCCGATGCGCCAGTCGCTACCTGATCGAACACCTTTTGATTGAAATTCGATCCGGTGAGTTCCTCCACCGCGCGGAGCAGGCGTGCATTCTTGGACGCCTCGAAGCGCTGCTCCATGCGGCCGAAGCGCACGTTGGACAGGTTCTTGAGCCACTCGAAGTACGACACTGTGACACCGCCCGAGTTCAGAAACAGGTCGGGCAGCTGCACGATGCCGCGCTCCTGCAGCACCGACGCGCCATCGGCGGTGGTGGGACCGTTGGCGCCCTCCGCCACAATGCGTGCCTGCACCCGTGGTGCATTGGCCGCGGTGAGCACGTTCTCAATGGCGGCGGGCAGCAGGATGTCGCACGGCCATTCCAAGCCAGCCATCCCGTCGGCGGCGCTCAGCCTGATCTGTGCGTCGAGGTCGAGCAGCGAGCCGCCCGCAGCGCGGTGCTGATAGGCCTGCTCGACATCGATGCCGGCGGCGTGGTAGATCGCACCTTCGCGCTCGATGATCCCAACGAGCACGGCTCCCTGCTCGCTCAGGTATTTGGTTGCGAAGTAGCCCACGTTGCCGAGACCCTGCACAATCACTCGCTTGCCCTCAAGGCCGACACTGAGCCCGAGCCGTTCCATGTCCTCGCGCTGCCCCACTGCTTCGCACAGTCCATAGTACACGCCACGGCCGGTGGCTTCGAGCCGCCCGCGTACGCCACCGAGCGCCAGCGGCTTGCCGGTGATGCAGCCGGCGGCACCGATCTCCGACCCGCCCTTGAGCGCGATGTAGGTGTCGGCAATCCATGCCACTTCGCGCGGGCCCACGCCCATGTCCGGGCCCGGTACATCCACGCCCGGCCCGATGCAGTTGCGCTGCACGAGCTCAAACGTGTAGCGACGCATGATGCGCTCGAGTTCGCCGACGGAATACTGGCTCTTGTCCACCCGGATGGCACCCTTGGCGCCGCCAAACGGTATGTCCACGAGCGCACATTTGTATGTCATGAGCGCCGCCAGCGCGGTGACCTCGTCTTCCGAGGCGTGTGGCGAGAGCCGGATGCCGCCTTTCACCGGCAGCCGGTGCTCCGAGTGGTGTGCGCGCCAGCCGTGTATGACCTCAATGGTGCCGTCATCACGCCGCAGCGGAAAGCTGACGTGGTACACGGCGTTGCACGCCTTGATCTGTTTGAGCAGCCCGTCCGGAATGGAGAGCAGCGAGGCGGCCCGGTCAACGTAGCGATTGACCTGCTCGAAGAACTTCGGAGTGACCGACATGGAAAGGGGGTGTCGGGGAGCGAGACGGCGCCAGCACCGCGAGGTACTGGCGCCGCCCTGAACATACCGTCGTTGCGACTCAGACGTCGAGATTTGACACGAAGCGCGCGTTGGTCTCGATGAAGTTGCGCCGCGGTTCCACGTCGTCGCCCATGAGCATCTGGAACGTCTCGTCGGCGAGCACGGCGTCTTCCATGGTGACGCGGAACATGCTGCGCGTCTCGGGATCCATGGTGGTTTTCCACAGCTGCTCGGGGTTCATTTCGCCGAGGCCCTTGTAGCGCTGGATGTTGAGCGAGCCGCGCCCGTCACCGAGCCGGTCGGAGATGGCCTGTCGCTCCTTCTCGGTGTAGGCGTAGTACTCTTCCTTGCCCTTGGCCACGCGATAGAGCGGCGGTTGCGCAATGTACATGTAGCCGGCGTCAATGAGCTCCGGCATCTGACGGAAGAAAAACGTGAGCAGCAGCGTGCGAATGTGCGCGCCGTCCACGTCGGCGTCGGTCATGATGATGACCTTGTGGTAGCGCGCCTTGGTAATGTCGAACTCTTCACGGATGCCGGTGCCGAGCGCCGTGATGATGGTGCGGATTTCCTCGTTGGACAGCACCTTGTCGATGCGGGCCTTCTCCACGTTGATGATCTTGCCGCGGAGCGGCAGGATGGCCTGGAAATCACGCTTGCGCCCCTGCTTGGCCGAGCCGCCGGCGGAGTCGCCCTCCACCAGGTAGATCTCGCACAGTGTGGGGTCGCTGAGCGAGCAGTCGGCGAGTTTACCCGGCAGATTGCCCACGTCGAGCGCCGACTTCTTCCGCGTGAGGTCGCGGGCCTTCCGGGCTGCTTCACGCGCACGCGCCGCCGAGACGGCCTTCTCGATGATGATGTTCGCCGTCTTGGGATGCTCTTCGAGGTACGTGGTGAGCAGATCGTTCACCACGCTGCGCACGGCGCCTTCCACCTCGGAGTTGCCAAGCTTGGTCTTGGTCTGCCCCTCGAACTGCGGCTCGCGCACCTTGACCGAGAGCACCGCCACGATGCCTTCGCGCACATCGTCGCCGCTCAGCCGGATGTCCTTGTCCTTCTTGTTGAGGACCGTGGACTTTTCGATGTACTTGTTCACCACCGACGTGAGCGCGCTCTTGAACCCCGTGAGGTGGGTACCGCCCTCGTGGGTGTTGATGTTGTTCACGAACGAGAACACCGACTCCGCGTAGCCGTCGTTGTACTGCAGGGCGAGATCAATCGCGATGTCGTCCTTCTCGGTTTCGATGGCCACCACCTCGGGGTGCAGCGGCTTCTTGTTCTGGTTGAGAAACGCCACGAACTCGCGAATGCCACCCTGCGCCACAAAGGTCTTGGTCTGCAGCTCGCCCTCGCGCTCGTCGGTGAGCGTGATCGAGATGCCCTTGTTGAGAAAGGCGAGTTCGCGCAGACGCGACGCCAGCGTCGCCCAGTCGTAGCGCTGCGTTTCCGTGAAGATGGTGTGGTCGGGCTTGAACCACACCTTGGTGCCGCGCTCCTTGGGCCCGACGTCTCGCAGCACCTTGAGCTGCGTGATGGTCTTGCCGTAGGCGAAGTCCATGTAGTGCTCCTTCCCGTCGCGCTTCACCCACACCATCAGCTGCGACGACAGCGCATTCACCACCGACACACCCACGCCGTGCAGGCCGCCGGACACCTTGTAGGTGTTCTTGTCGAACTTGCCGCCGGCGTGCAGCACCGTCATGGCCAGCTCCACGCCGGGCAGCTTCTCCACGGGGTGCACATCCACCGGAATGCCGCGGCCGTCGTCTTCCACGGAAATGGAATCGTCGGCGTGAATGATCACGTTGACCGTGGTCGCGTGACCGGCCAGCGCCTCGTCAATGGAGTTGTCCACCACTTCGTACACGAGGTGGTGCAACCCGCGCGCCGAGGTGGATCCGATGTACATGCCCGGGCGCATCCGAACGGCTTCCAGGCCCTTGAGGACCTGGATACTGCCGGCGCCATAACCGTTTTGCGGCTCTTCTTGCTCGTTGGCCATGTGTATGCTGTGGCGGGAAGGACAAGCGCAGCGGGACGTCCGAACAGGAACCGAACTTCAGACTGCGCCAAAACGTGACGGTAACCCCGAAAAATAACCCGAAACGCGCCTCAGCGCCCGAGCACGAGGCGGAGCTTCGTGACCGGCGGACGTGAGGTGTCGGCATTCAGGGCCTTCAGAAGTTCGGGCTCCATGAGCGAGAGTTCCGTCATCCAGCCGTTGGTTCGCACCGACACGACCAGCGTCCCGTCCCGTTGCAGCGCCACGGGCTCGGTGACTTCCGCGATCTGCGGGCCCACCAGCGCCGGCCACTCGGGAATCACCCGAGCCTGCGCCATGCGCTCCGTGAGGCCGGCCCGGTCAATCACCGAGGCCAAGATGTCACTCAGCTTGGCGGGACGGCGGGGACCGTCACCCTCCCTCACGAGAGCACCCCATCGCGCATGGTGCGCCGCGGCAACGCGGTGAACGCCGACGGAATATCCTCGGCCCGTGGCACCACCAGCAGCACCTGGCCCACGCCGGAGTTCGCCAGCAGGCCCAGAATCGCGTGCGCGCGGCGCGCGTCGAGCTCGGCGAAGGGATCATCGAGCAAGAGCAAGGGCGGCGCGCCCAGCACGGCCTGCACGGTGGCCGACTCGCACATGCGGAGCGCGATGGCCGCCGTGCGGTGCTGACCCGCTGAGCCGAAGGTGCGCAGCTCGCGCCCGCCGAGCAGCAGCTGCAGGTCGTCGCGATGCGGCCCCACCAGCGTCACGCCGCGGCGGAGCTCCTGCGCCCGCTGCTGCGCGAACAGCTCGGCCAGCGCGCTGGGCAGGTCGGCGTCAGAGGACTCGCCGGCCGGCCCTTGGTAGCGCAGGACGACGGGTGCGGCCTCTCCGATCGCGGCGCACCGTTCCGCATACGGCTCGGCGTAGGTGTGCGCCCACGCACGACGTGCGGCAATGAGCGCGCCGCCGTGCTCGCAGAGTGCGGGCTCCCACACCGCCACCCGTGACTCGCCGCCGGTGGCGCTGCGACCAGCCCGCTGCAACTCGCGCAGCGCGGCATTCCGTCGGAGCAGTGCCGCGCGGTAGCCCTGCAGGGCCAGCAGATAGGAGCGGGACGTCAGCGCCAGCGCCACGTCAATGAAACGCCGGCGTTCGCCGGGGCCGCCGGCGACAAGGGCCACGTCCATGGGCGAAAAACACACGGAGGGCAGGGCCCCCAGCGCGTCGGACAGTCGTGGCTGCTCCACGCCGTCCAGCGTGGCGCGTTTGCGCTTGGTGGCGCGCTCGTAGCCCACGCCCACCGTGTGCACGGCGGCCGGGGGCCGAAGCGTGGCGCGCACGTGAAATCCGGCCGCGCCAAAACGCACCACGTCGGCGTCGCGGGCGCCGCGCCAGGATCGGAGCAGCCGCAGGTAGGCCACGGCCTCGAGCAGGTTCGTCTTCCCGTGTCCATTGTCGCCCACCACAGCCAACCCCGCGGCGTCGACGTCCAGGTCGAGCGCCGCCAGGTTGCGGTAGTCGCGCACGGTCAGGTGATCGAGCATGCGACCGGTGAGGTGCTCAGTACTTCTCGCAATGGTGCGTTCGTCGTTGGAATCAACGTCCCGTGAACACGGGTGGTCGCTTCTCGAGGAACGCGGTCATGCCCTCGCGCATGTCCTCGGTAGCCGAGAGCAAGCCAAAGTGGTCGCTTTCGGTAAGGCTGCCTTCGTCGAGTGTGCTGTCGAGACCACGGTTCACCGCCTCGATGCAGCCGGCCAGCGCCAGTGGCGCGTTGGCGAGCATCAGGTCGGCGAGCGCGCGAACGCGCGTCGCGAGCTGGTCTGGCGGCATCACTTCGTCCACCAGGCCAATGCGCAGCGCTTCCGTGGCGTCAATCATGTCACCGGTGAGCAGCAGCTTGAGCGCCGTGCCCCGGCCTACCAGACGGGGGAGGCGCTGTGATCCGGCGAACCCCGGCACGATGCCGAGCTTTACTTCGGGCTGTCCAAACTTGGCTTTCTCGCTGGCAATGCGCATATGGCACGCCATGGCCAGCTCGCAGCCACCGCCCAGCGCGAAGCCGTTCACCATGGCGATCACCGGTTTGGGGCTGGTCTCGAAGCGCCGAAACACGGTCTGTCCCGTGCGGGCTCGGCGCTGCGCCTCGAGCGGTGACTGGCTGGAGAGCTCACTGATGTCGGCGCCGGCGACGAACGCGCGACCCGCGCCGGTGAGCACAACGACGCCCACGTCACTGTTGGCATTGGCCGCATCAATGGCCGTGCCGAGCTCGGCCATGGTGGCGTCGTTGAGTGCGTTGAGCTTGTCGGGGCGGTTGACCGTGATGGTGGCGATGCGGTCGGCGATCTCGAGCGTGAGGTTGCTGTAGGTCATGGCGGGGAACTGGAGGGCGAGGAGTGGATCTCGAAAGGTATGCGACGGGCGGGTCGGCGGGGCGCTGGGTGGCGAGTGCGTCAGCGAGGTATGTTTGGCAAAGGTCCTGTCTGTCGGTTTCATCCCCGCCTGGAGTCGTTCATGAGAGTGCCACGTGTCGGTGTGACGGCTGTCGCGCCGCTGGCTGGTGTCGTGTGTCGCCGCGCTGTCATGAGCCTGCTTGCCCTTTCGCTCGCGGCCTGCTCGGTCCAGACGGTCGCGGGGCTCAACGGCGGCAACGTGTCGCTCACGACAGGCGCGACGGTGTATTCGTCAGGCGAGGTGGTGCAGGTGACGATCACGAACAATACCTCGCTGGAGTTCGAGTCGGGTGCGTGCTTCGAACAGCTCGATCTCTTGGTGGGCAATCGGTGGGTGACGGCGACCGTACCCGGTCGCAGTTGTGATGCGATTCTGCTGACGTACGCCGCCGGTCAGAGCCGCACGCTGCCGTTTTCGCTGCCGTTGAACGCCGCGGCCGGTACGTACCGGCTTCGCCTGTCGTCACTTCGCCTGGAAGACGGCCGTCGCTTGTCCGATGATGTCAAGGTGACCAACGCGTTCGAGGTGCGAGGCCCGATCTTCACGACGGGCGGCTAGTACGATTGGGTTCGGCATGACGCCCGTTCGCGCCCCAGTCCCTGTCGTCGCCTTCTCGGCCGACCACCGCGCGCTCCGCTTGCTCGACCAGCGTGCGCTTCCCGAGCGCGAGACCTTCGTGGACGTGGTCACGGTGGACCAGCTGGTGAATGCAATCGCCACGCTCACCGTGCGCGGTGCGCCGGCCATCGGTGTGGCCGCAGCGATGGGGCTCGCGGTGGTGTATGCGCATGAGGGTAGTCCGGGGCGCGCTCGACTGGGTGAACTCGCCAGTGCGGTAGAGGCGTCGCGACCAACCGCAGTGAACCTGCGGTGGGCGGTGCAGCGGCTGCTGACGCATGCGGCGACCCTATCCGAATCGGCGCTCGGCGCGGCGCTGTACGCCGAAGCGCAGCGCATTCACGACGAAGACATTGCCATGTGCCGGGCCATTGGCGAAGCTGGCGCCTTGTTGCTGGTGGACGGCGCGCGGGTACTCACGCACTGCAACGCCGGCGCGCTTGCGACGGCGGGCATTGGGACCGCGCTCGCGCCGTTGTACGTGGCGCACGCGCGTGGGGTGTCGTTGCAGGTGTTCGCTGACGAGACGCGGCCCTTGCTGCAGGGCGGCCGTCTCACCGCGTGGGAGCTGCAGCGGGCTGGCATTCCGGTCACCGTACTGCCCGACAGTGCGGCGGCCAGCCTGCTCGCACGCGGAGACATTGACGCTGTGTTTGTGGGTGCCGATCGCATTGCCGCCAATGGCGACGTGGCGAACAAGGTGGGCACGTATCCCCTGGCGCTGGCGGCACGCGCGCACGACGTACCGTTCTACGTGTGCGCGCCGTGGAGCACGATCGATCACGGCACGGCGTGTGGTGCGGATATCCCGATTGAGCAGCGTGCACGCGGCGAGATTGCATTCGCGGGCACGCGCGAGGTGTTGCCGCCGGGCGTGGAGGTGTTCAATCCCGCGTTTGATGTAACGCCGCGCGCGCTTGTCACGCGGTACGTGACAGATCGTGGATTGGTGACGCCGCCGTTTGAGATCTGATCATCCGTTCATGACCAACGCCCGCTTGTCGTCGCCAGCAGTCGTGGTCACCGCCGGGCTCCACGGTTGCGCTTGGCGAGCCAATCTACATGCCCGCGAAATCTGGCGGTTGGCCGCCGATGCGCACTGCGCGACTACTCGTCGAGCGTGAACGGCGGAGTGAAGACCACGAGCGCGCCGTCGCCCAGCGATCCGACAAATGATGCAGCAAACACCGCGCGCAGGGACTCCTGCGGTGCCACAAGGGAGTCGGCGATTTGCACGAGCAGCGACAGTTCCCGCTGTGCTGTGGACCCGGCGGTAATGATCGGCCAGCGACCGGAGGCGCATCCGACGCTGAGCGGGACCACGGCCTGCCATGCTCCGCCCCGTGATCGCTGCAGGCCGTAACACTCCGATACCCACACCGGCGTCAGGCGAGCGTTCTCGATGTCAACGGCTATCGAGTACTGAGTCCCGTCAGCCTGGACTTGTACGGCGCGAGCGCTCAGCCCGATGTCCGATGACTCGGCAGAGGACTCAGTGGAAGACTCACTGCACGCGGCAGCGAGCAGGCCAAGAAGGGCCATTGACAACACGCGGGCCGAAGTGCGCATGACGGGGAACGGGAAGAGGTAGCATTGCTTTTGGTGAGCGGCTGGCATCACCCAGTTTATACACGTATCACGCCGAGGGCACACATCCATCGGCGCACGCCGCGCCCCCGCATTACTCTTCTGCACCCGCCGCGCGCACCATCTCGCGTCGCTCCGCACTTCCCCGCCGAGGCTCCCATGCACGTACTTGCCATCGACCAGGGCACCACTGGCTCCACCTGCCTCGTGATGGCCGCCGACGGTCGCATTGTGGGCCGCGCCTATCGCGAGATCACCCAGTACTACCCGCAACCGGGCTGGGTGGAGCACGACGCCATGGAGATCGTGGCCAGGACGTTTGAGGCCGCGCGTGAAGCCATCGCCCAGGCGGGCGTCACGCCCAAAGCTGTCGGCATTACCAACCAGCGCGAAACCATTGTGCTCTGGGATCGCGCCACCGGCGAGCCCGTGCATCGCGCCATCGTGTGGCAGGACCGCCGCACCGCCGACCGCTGCAGGGCCCTCGATGCACACGCTGCCGACATCAACAAGCGCACGGGCCTCGTTACCGATCCGTATTTCAGCGCCACAAAGTTGGAATGGATGCTCGGCCAGCCTTCCATTGCCGCTCGGGCGCAGCGCGGTGAGCTCGCTGCCGGTACCATCGACACATTTCTGATCTGGCACCTCACCGGTGGCGCCGTGCATGCCACCGACCCCACCAACGCGTCGCGCACCATGCTGTACGACATCGAGGAACGCGCGTGGAGCCCGAACCTGATGACGCTCTTTGGCGTGCCGCGGGCGCTGCTGCCGGACGTACGTCGGTCGAGCGGATTTTTTGGCACCACCACCACCGCCTCCATTGGCGCCGAGCTGCCCATTCTGGGCGTGGCGGGCGATCAGCAGGCTGCGCTGTTCGGGCAGGGCGGCTGGTACGCGGGCGGTGGCAAGAACACCTACGGCACGGGGGCATTCCTGCTTCTCAACACGGGCCAGGAGCGTCCGGAATCTGGCGACGGGCTACTCACCACGATTGCCTGCGACAATCTGGGCAATCCCACATTCGCGCTTGAGGCCTCCATTTTTGTGGCCGGTGCGGCGGTACAGTGGCTTCGCGACGGTATGGGTATTCTGCAGGCGGCGTCCGAATCCGAGGCCATGGCGCGCTCCGTGGCGAGTACGGACGGCGTCTATTTCGTGCCGGCGCTCACCGGGCTCGGCGCGCCCGATTGGGAGCCGCATGCGCGAGGCACCATTACGGGACTCACGCGCGGTACCACATCCGCGCATTTGGTGCGCGCGGCCCTCGAAGCCATGGCCTACGGCACCTCCGACGTGCTCACGCTCATGCGCAGCAAGGGTAAAGTCCCGTTTGATCGCCTGCGCGTCGACGGCGGCGCTACCAGCAACGACTGGCTCATGCAGTTCCAGGCGGATGCGCTCGGCGTGCCTGTGGAACGGCCCGACATTGTCGAGACCACCGCCCTGGGCGCCGCGGGTCTCGCGGGAATTGCCGGCGGTGTATGGAAGGACGCCGACGCGTTCCTCGCGGCGCGTCACTTCACACGGTTCGTACCGGGTGAAGGTGCGGCCGCTGCCCGCGCCGGTCACGCCGGATGGCGACGCGCCGTGCGTGCCACCCTGTCGTGGGCACGCGATCGCGCGTGATCCTCATCGGAGAACTCTCGCTCTGGCTGGCCCTCCTCATG
>JBBSPE010000156.1:0-9834 GCA_038259155.1 Gemmatimonadales bacterium | reverse complement strand
GAAATCTTTTCGGGATCGGTGTTGATGCTCATGCGCTCCTTCACGAGGCGCGCCATGCGGGACAGACCAACCGAGAACTGGTTGGCGATGAGCTCACCCACCGACCGGATGCGGCGATTGCCGAGCTGATCGATGTCGTCCACGTCACCGCGGCCCTCGTGCAGTTCCACGAGGTTGCGCATGATTTCCACGAAGTCCTCGCGCGTGAGCACGGTGGTCTTCATGGGCGTGTTGAGGCCGAGCCGCTGGTTGATCTTGTAGCGACCGACGCGACCGAGGTCGTAGCGCTTGGGCGAGAAGAACAGACGCTCGAGCGCCTGCTTGGCCGTCTCGCGGTTGGGCGCATCACCTGGACGGAGCAGCGCATAGATCTGCTTGAGCGCTTCCTCTTCCGCCTTGGTGGGATCCTTGGCGAGCGTGTTGCGGATGAGCGTGCTCTCGGCGCGGCCGGAGATCACGAACACCTGCACCTTGGTGATGCCGGCCTTGCGGATCTTCTTGATGTTGGCGTCGGTGAGCAGGTCGCCGGTCTCGGCGATGACTTCGCCTGACTCCGCGTCCACCACGTCACGCGCGAGCGCGCGGCGCTCTTCGCGCTCGCCGCGCTCAATGAGCTCCGCTTCTTCGCGCAGATCGAGCTTGGTGTACGAGGCAAACACCTTCACCGACTCGATGCCCTGCCGCAGCAGGCGATTGTACACCTCTTCGGTGAGCTCGTCGCCTTCGTTCACGAGCAGCTCCGATTCCAGGCGCTCGCGCTCGGCCTTGGCCTTCTTGGTCTTCGGCTTGGGCGCGTCGTCCGCGGCCTGCTCGCCGTCGAGCGTGATATCTTCGGCGATGATGGCGCCAATGAGTTCACGCTGATCCACGCGCGACTCGCGCTTCTTCGTGAGATCGAGCTCGCGCTCGGCGAAGAAGAGGCGCAGGATGTCGCGGTTCTCGCCCCAACCGAACGCACGCAGCAGCGCGGTGGCCGGGAACTTCTTTTTCTTGTCGATGTGGACGTAGATCACGTCATGGATGTCCACCGTGAATTCGACCCACGACCCGCGGAACGGAATGATGCGCGACGAGATGAGGCGCTGACCGTTGGGATGGGTGGACTCTTCGAAGACCACGCCGGGGGAGCGGTGGAGCTGACTGACGATGACGCGCTCCGCGCCATTGATGACGAAGGTGCCGAGCTCGGTGAGCAGCGGCAGCTCGCCGAGATAGACTTCCTTTTCGATGATATTGCGGGGGCGCTTTTCGCCGCCGGCTTCTTCGAAGATGACCAACTGCAGCGTGGCCTTGAGCGGCGCCGAGTAGGTCATGTCGCGCTCGATGCACTCCGCGACCGTGTACTTGGGTTCGCCGAGGCTGTAGCGGACGAATTCCAGCGAGAAATTCTCGTGGACGTCGGTGATCGGGAACAGGTCCTTGAAGACACGCTCCAGGCCCACGTCCTCGCGCTCGTGCGAGGCGGCATCCAGTTGCAGCAGCGCTTCGAAGGCGCGCGTCTGGATGTCCAGGAGATTGGGCATCCCCATGGAATTGTCGAGCTTGCTGAAGGAGATCTGGTTCATCATGGCGTCAAGGGCTCACCGACGGGCCGAGCCCCGCACACACACGCCGCCGAACGCGACGCGGTGACCGGGGACACGAAACGCTCCGCGTCCGATGCGCAAACGGCGAATGCCGAGCGGATCGTGGCGGAGCGGAACAGCGGAATTGGAATGAAACGGGCTGACAGGATCACGAGGCGTCGCGGGTCAAGTGAGGGACCGGAACCCGGGGCGGCACCGGAATGGTGCCGCCCACGAGTTCGGGACCTTACTTGACCTCGACCGTCGCGCCTTCAGCTTCGAGCTTCGCCTTGAGGGCAGCGGCGTCGTCCTTGGAGAGGTTCTCCTTCACCGTCTTGGGCGCGCCATCGACGAGATCCTTGGCTTCCTTGAGGCCAAGACCCGTGATTTCACGCACCACCTTGATGACCTGGATCTTCTTCGCGCCCGCGTTCATGAGCACGATCTCGAACTCGGTCTGCTCCTCGACGGCGGCAGCAGCCGGCGCAGCAGCAGCAGCGGCAGCCGGGGCGGCCACTGCGATGGTGACGTTGAACTTCTCCTTGAACGCTTCGATCATTTCGGACAGCTCGAAGACCGACATGTTGCCGATTGCGTCGAGAATTTCGTCCTTGCTCAGCGTGGTGTTCGCCATGGTCCTATCTCCTCAGTAATCTCCCAGGGTGACCTGGGGCGTTTGATCAGGCAGTACGCCTGGGGGATTCAGGCAGCGTCCTTCTGCTGCTTGAGCGCGTCGAGCGCGCCAGCGAAGTTGGTAAAGAGCGCATTCATCGCGCCGAGCATGCCCGCCATCGGGGCCTGCATCGTCGCACCAAGCTGCGAGAGCAACTGCTCGCGGGACGGCATGTCCGCCAGCTGGTTGACCTGCGCGGCGTCCAGAGCCCGACCGTCGAAGATGCCGCCCTTGATGGCCGGCTTCTTGTCGTTCTCCTTGGCGAAGTCCGTGAGGACCTTCGCGCCGGCTACCGGATCGGAGGTCAGCACGAGTCCCGTGGGACCACGCAGCCGCTCCGACACCAGGCCACTCTCGTTCACAGCCCGCAACGCGAGCGTGTTCTTGATGACCACGTACTCCACGCCGGCCTTGCGGAAGCGGCGACGGAGTTCCGTCATGCGCTTCACGTTCAGACCGGTGAAGTCGGTGTAGTACACCGCGGTCGCTTCACCGAGCTTGGTCTTGAGATCGCCAACCAGCTCTGTCTTTTTCGATTTCTTCATGGTTGCGTCGCCCCTTACCGGTACGGCGTGGTATCGATGGTGACGCCGGGACCCATGGAGCTCGAGATCGCGACGTTGCGGACGTACACACCCTTGGCTGCGCTCGGCTTGGACCGGACAATCTGGTCCATGAACGCGGAGAAGTTGCGCTCCAGTGCCTCGGCACTGAACGAGACCTTGCCGAGGGGCGCGTGCACGTTGCCGCCCTTGTCAACGCGGAACTCGATCTTGCCGCCCTTCGACTCGCGCACTGCCTTGCCCACGTCGAACGTGACGGTGCCGGCCTTCGGATTCGGCATGAGGCCGCGCGGACCAAGCACTCGGCCGAGCTGGCCGATCTGCCCCATCTGGTCGGGCGTGGCGATCATGACGTCGAAATCCAACCAGCCGTCCTTGATCTTGGCGAGGAACTCGGTGCCCACGAAATCGGCACCCGCTTCCTCCGCTTCCTGAATCTTGGGGCCCGTGGCAATCACGAGGACCCGCATGGTTTTACCCGTGCCTTCGGGGAGCACGACCGTGCCACGGACGACCTGATCCGCGTGACGCGGATCGACGCCCAGACGCACGGCGATTTCCACCGTCTCGTCGAACTTGGCAAACGCCATGTCCTTGACGAGCGCAATCGCCTGACCGGCCGGATGCGGCACGGCTTCCTTGCGGCGCGTGGCCGCGGCTGTGTACTTCTTGCCGTAGGTCCGCATCACTCGGTGACCGTGATGCCCATGGAACGCGCCGCACCGGCAACCATCGCCATGGCACTTTCCAGGGAATCCGTGTTGAGGTCCGGCATTTTCAGCTCGGCGATCTTCTGCACCTGAGCCTTCGTGACGGAACCGATTTTGACCTTGTTCGGCTGACCCGACCCCTTCGCTACGCCCGCTTCCTTCTTCAAGAGCTCCGCCGCTGGCGGCGTCTTGAGAATGAACGCGAACGACTTGTCGGCATAGATCGTGACCTCGACCGGGACAATCATGTCACCACCCTGCGTCCGAGCATTGAACTCTTTGCAGAACGACATGATGTTGATGCCCTGGGGACCGAGAGCCGTACCTACCGGCGGGGCCGGATTCGCCTTGCCTGCAGGAATCTGCAGTTTGACGAAACCCGTAACCTTCTTGGCCATCCGACTACCTCTCGCAAACGTCCACTGCCGGGATGTCCGGCGGTGGTCATGCTCCCACGGTGGTGTTTAGCGCCGTCGTGGTACCCGGCGTGGAGCGCGAACGCTCCGTCCTGCCCTGCTGTCCCGCCGCCCGCGCCTAGTAGCCGCGCAGCTGCAGATAATCGAGTTCCACCGACGTGGGGCGCCCGAAGAGGCTCACCGAGACGCGGACCTTGCCCTTGTCCGAGAGCACTTCTTCCACGCTGCCGTTGAAGTCGGCGAACGGTCCTTCCGTGATCTGCACCGCCTGGCCCACGAGGAACGGAATCTCCTCCTTGGCCGGCCCGGACTCCGTCTCGTCAACGATGCCCAGCAGGCGCTTCACTTCATCATCGCGCAGCGGCATGGGCTCGCGATCCTTGCCCACGAACTTGATGACGCCCTGCACCGCACTCACTTCGTGGAGCGAGTCCTGCGACGGGGTCATTTCCACCAGCACGTAGCCCGGGAAGATCTTCCGTTCAATGGTGACCTTTTTGCCGTTCTTGATCTCCACGACTTCCTGCGTGGGCACGAGGGCCTGGCGAATGCCACGCGCCTCCGGCTCCGCCGGATCCATGTCGATCTTCCGCTGCAGCAGACGCTGGACCTTGTTTTCATGGCCCGACGTCGTTTGCACGGCGTACCAGTGGTGTTCGAACATCTCGGCCACCCTTAGCGAAGCAACGCGGCCGGGAGGCGGATCAGCGCTCCCTGCAGACCGAGGTCGAGCAGCGCGATCACCGCCCCGATCACGAGGACGAAGATCGTGATCTGGATGGTCATGGCACGGATCTGGTCCTTGTCGGGCCAGGTGACCTTGCGCATTTCCACCACCACGTCGTGGTAGTAGTTCACCAACCGCGTGAAGACACCCGGGCGCGTCACTTCGGTGGAGGCCATGATTACTTCGTTTCCTTATGCAGCCGGTGCACGTCGCAACGGGGGCAATACTTCTTCCATTCCACGCGCTCAGGATGCAGGCGCTTGTTCTTGGTGGTGAAGTAGTTGCGGCTCTTGCACTCGGTGCACCCGAGAATGATCTTGTCGCGCGCCATCGTTCCGACTCCGGACATCGGCCCAACACGGGGCCGTACGGTCGATGTGGTCTCGGCGCCGGACCCCACACGCCCAGTGCGTGTGCGCGGCGTCCGCGAGACCGCTTCGCTAGTTGATTCCCCCTACAACTGCTCTGGCGAAACGATCCATCCGCGTGCGCGTCTCTGGTACATGAGGCGGCGTTTGGACACACGTTGGGACAGGGCACCAGGGTGAGCCCTGAAACGTAGCGTGGGCCGAAACCGGGCGCAACCCACCCGCCATACGAGGAATTGGGGCGGGAACGACGAAGGGCGCCCAAAGGCGCCCTTGTCACTCTGACTGGCACCTGGAGCCCCCACCCAGACACCCAAGCTCACGACCGGGATCGAACCGGTGACCTCATCCTTACCAAGGATGTGCTCTGCCGACTGAGCTACGTGAGCGGCACGCCCCGAAACACGCGGGCGACTACAGATCCAAACATTAGCGAGCCGACGGTCGGCACACAACCTCGCTGGCGCCCGCCGCACGCGCGCGTCATCGTACGAATCATGTGCCCGCCCCGCTCCGTCAGCCGCCCACACACCACCTTCCGACGCGGGACCTGGACGGGGTCGGGTTGGCGCAGCGCCAGACGCGCGCCAACCAGGCTCGCGTCGCTGGTCGCCTTCGGCTCGCTCTTGGCTGGCTGCAGCGCGGACGGCGCCATGGCACCAGCGCCCGACGCGTCCGCGCCCCTCGGCAATGGCGCGCCCTCTGTCAGCGCGACCTTCGAGCTGCTCGGCGGCTATCGACTGGCAACGGACTACCCGAGTGAGGGACTCGCCCTCGTCACCGATACGGACGGCTTCGCAGTCGAGGCCATCGCAGGCGCACACGTGTTCGAACATGCCCTGCACGTGTACAGTGTTCGCGAAGCCTTCGGCCCGGGTCGCGACGTGGCCGCGTATCCGGTGGTGGCGCCGCTCCGCCGCTGGTCCGTGGTCGCCTCGTTTCCGGACTGGCTCACGGGCCAGACCCTGCGAGATGTCGCAGTGCACGCCACGCCCAACGGCTATGAGGTGGCTGGCATCGGTCGCGTGTTCTACAACACCGCGCCGCGAAGCACGACGCAGATCAGCGTCCGAGAACTCACGGCCAGCGGTACCGCGCTTGGCGCAACACGTGTGATTCCGGTGGCGCTGCCGGAGCAGGAGTTCTCCGGCTTCATCAAGCACGTCGACTCGCGCTCCGACTTCTCCGCGATCGGCGCCGGCGCCTACGATTCCGGCCAAGGATCAGTCGCCGGCCTGAGCTACGCCGTGCGCGACGCGACCGGCGGTTGGCAGCGACTGCTCACCCCGCCCGCGTTCGGCGACCTGTCGTCGGCCCGCCTGCCGCGTGACACCGGCTATTCGTGTCCCGGAGGCGCCAGCTGGGTGTGCATTCCACCTGCGGGCGGCCAGGGCGTGTGGTCCACCGAACGCATCGGTGGCGGCGGTGTGCGATTCGGAGACGTTGTGCTGTTCATCGCCACACTCGGCTACGGCGAGCGCGAGTACACCAGACAGAGCTACACCTTCGGCGATCCAGACGCCGACCGGGCGGTGGCGTACTTCTTCCGGCACGACGCGAACGGCGCCGTGCGGTTTCTCGGGTACGACCGCTGGACGCCCGCCGACGAGGGACACCGTGTGATCGGCGTAGCGCTGGGCCGCCTGCGTGGCGTGGACGGGCCACTGCTCTTCGTGACCACGGCCGGGGCGTGGGGGGCCGGCCCGGCACCCACATCGCCGATGCTGCAGGTGTTCAGGATTCGGTAGCGGCACGACGAGGGGTGCACGTGCGACACCGTGCGCAGCGTCGTTGATGCCCGGGGGTATCAGACATCTGCTGCGTTGCGCCGCCGCATGGTGCCCTGCAAGTCGGTGCCGGGCGTGACCGTGTTGAAGACGGTGCCGTATTTCTGCACGTTCGAATGCAGCAGCGCGAGGCGCTGATCCGTCTCGTCCGTTTCGACCACGATCTCATATCGGATCGACTCCAGTTTCGGCGGCACATCCTGGCGTACCGCATGAATCCGAACCGAGACGCCGCCGAGCCCGAAGTGCAACATGGGCGCCACGCGCTCGATCCCCTTGAGCATGCAGGCTGCGAGCGCAGCGAGCAGCAGCTCCGCCGGGTTGAATGCGTCGGCGCGTCCCTTGAGATCGGTGTCGATCGAGATGACGGCGTCCTTGCAGCGAACGAGGCTGCCGTGGTCGTCGATGCGTTCGGCGTGGATCGTGTACTCGAGCTTCGCCTTGTTTCCTGTCATTCCATCCACCCTTCCACCTTGGTGCGTGGCGGCATGCACCGGGTATGCACTGGGTATGCCATGGAGCACAAAGGCCGGCTCCGAAATCGGAGACCGGCCTCAGTGCAAATCCAGAAGCAAGCGGGAGACGGGACTCGAACCCGCGACATCAAGCTTGGAAGGCTAGCGCTCTACCAACTGAGCTACTCCCGCAATCTGGTCCTGCTACCTCGCCAAACAGCGAAGCATGGTGGGGGAAGGATTCGAACCTTCGAAGGCTTGCGCCGTCAGATTTACAGTCTGATCTCGTTGGCCACTTGAGTACCCCACCGAACTCCTGCCCCGGGTCGGCCTGCCGCCATGCGCAGTCCTTCGCGCACAGCCCGTCACACCCCGACAAGCTGACGACCGGAATCGAACCGGTAACCGCCTGATTACAAATCAGGTGCTCTGCCAATTGAGCTACGTCAGCACTACCCGAGCACAACCCGGCACACGCCACCCCGCCGAGTCATCACGCCGCGAACCTTCACGACGTGCCGATGCCGGACAAGACCATGAGAGTACCCGGAACGAGCCCCAAAATCAAGCACACACAGACCTTATTCCACCCGCCATTTGGTCCCGTCCGCCGTGTCCTCGATCTGGACGCCGCGCGCCACGATTTCGGCACGGACGGCATCCGCCGCGGCAAAGTCCCGCGCCGCCCGGGCCGCACGGCGCGCGGCGAGCCGCTCCTCCACCCACGATGCCAGCTCGCCGTCGGTCTCACTCGCCGCCGGCACCAGGTCGAGCACGCCATCGATCACGCCAAACACCCGCCGCGCCTCGGCCAGCGCCGCGACGTCCGTACCGTTGGCATCGAGCTCCCGATTGGCCTCGCTGATGAACGTGAACAACGCGGCCAACCCCTCCGGCGCGTTCAGGTCATCGAACAACGCCGCCCGAAACGCCTGCTCCGCCCGACCTGCCGCTTGGGCGAGGACCTGCGTGCCGCCCGTCGCTTCCGCCAGCCGACGCGCAAACGTCCCGATTCGGCGCACCGCGGCCTGCGACTGCTCCAGCGAATCCTCGGCCAGATTCAGCTGCTTGCGATAGTGCGCATTAAAAATGAAATGGCGATACACGGCCCCGTCGATGCCCTGCTCGCGCAGGTCCACCACCGTGGCCACATTCCCCACGCGCTTGGCCATCTTGGCGCCGTCGGTGAGCAGAAACTCACCATGGCACCAGCACCGCGCGAACGTCTTCCCGGTGGCGGCCTCGCTCTGCGCGATTTCGTCCTCGTGGTGCGGGAAGATGAGGTCGATGCCGCCCGCATGCAGGTCGAACGTCTCACCGAGATACTTCATGGCCATGGCAGAGCATTCGAGATGCCAGCCGGGCCGCCCGCGTCCCCACGGCGCATCCCACGCAGCGCCGGTGGCCTCGTCCTCGGCCTTCACACCCTTCCAGAGCGCAAAGTCCTGCGCGTTCTCCTTGGTGTACTCGTCCTGCGCCACACGCGCGCCGGTCTTGATCTCGCGCTTGTCGAGCTGCGACAGCTTGCCGTAGTTGGCGAAGCGATCAATGGCGAAGTACACCGAGCCGTCATCCGACACGTACGCGGTGCCGTTATCGATGAGCGCCTGCACCAACGCGACCATCTCGGGGATGTGCTCGGTGGCCTTGGGGTACACCTCCGCATCCTGAATGCGCAGGTACCGCCGATCGGTGTGGAACAGCTCGGTGAACGGCTCGGTGACCTGCGTGATGGTCTGACCCGTCGCGGCCGCCTTGCGGATGATCTTGTCATCCACGTCGGTGAGGTTCATGACCTGCAGCACGTCCCATCCGTACAGCCGCATGGCGCGCCGCATGAGGTCCTCAAAGAGGAACGTGCGGAAGTTGCCGAGGTGCGCTGGGTTGTAGACGGTGGGTCCACAGGCGTACATGCGCACGGTGGATCCATCGACGGGTGCGAACGGCTCGACGCGACGCGTGAGCGTGTTGTACAGGCGGAACTCGGACATGGCGGACGAACGGTGCCGAGGGGGAGCAGGTGAGGCGTGCGTGCGGGGGCGCGCGATGCCTGGGCGCAGAATGCGACTCGCCGTCCTAATCTAGCGAGGCTCAGCCCCCACGCTGGGCGCATGTCCTCCGCGGGTTGCCGGCGCGCCGCTGTGCAGGGGAACAAGCACCCCACCTCGACACACGAGATGTTCGCGCCACGGCGGGGAATCGGACATTGGATGGGTGTCGGAGACCGGGCCCTCGCGCGTGACGGCGAAAACACACCAATCGCGACGCAGCGCGCGCGTGACCAGGCGCGCCACGGCGTGGGGCGCGAGAGCATCGGCGTGCAGGGACTCGCTGAGGAGCAGGATGCCGGCAACGCCCGCGGGGGAAGCGGGCGACGGCGTGCCCGAATGATTGACCCGCTCCGCCACTCGGCGATTGAACGGCGCCTCTCGCCGCGGACGCCAAGCACGCTCGGCCCGCCGTTCAGCGGAGTCCCAGACGCGCGCCAGCGGCGCCTGCACCTCCAACCACCGCACGGAGTAGCCGAGTGGATCGCTCTCCACCTCGTGGCCACGGTGCAGGCCCGCCAG
>JBBSPE010000155.1:0-9881 GCA_038259155.1 Gemmatimonadales bacterium | reverse complement strand
GGCATCATTACCATAGATGCGAACGGGCGCCTGCTCTACGCCAACCCGGCCGCTGCCGCCCTGCTGGGACTGGGTCTCCGCGGCATGGTGGGCCGGCCGGTGCTCGATATTCTGCGCAAAGTGGCTCCTGAGCTCGCCGACGTGCTCCTGCGAAGCACTCAGGATGGCGATCGACGGCTGCGCGTAGAGGGCGTCATTCACCGGGACGGCCAGACGGTGCTCGTGGGCGTCACCACCACGATCGCGGAGCGCAACGGCGGCACCCGCACGGCGACCGCGATCTTCCAGGACATCTCGGACAGCAAGCGACTGCAGGCCCTGCACGTCCGCACCGAGCGGCTACAGGCCGTGGCCGAACTCAGCGCCTCGCTGGCCCATGAGATCAAGAACCCCCTCGCATCCATACGGAGTGCCACCGAACAGCTGTCCCGCCGCTCGCTGCGTCGCGCCGACGCGGACGAAGACGAGCAGGCGCTCTTTGCGCTCACCGTGCGGGAGTCGGATCGCCTGAGTCGGCTGCTGAGTGAGTTCCTCGACTTTGCGCGCACCCGGGCGGCCCAGCTCACGCAAGTGGACGTAGCCGCGGTGGCGCGGTCCGCGGTTGCGCTCGTACGACAGCATCCGAGCTGCAACAACGCCATTCGCGTGACGCTGGACGAGAGCGCCGCTGAGGGCTCTTGCCTCGTGGCCGGCGACGACGACCTGCTCCATCGCGCGATCTTCAATCTGCTGCTCAACGCCGTGCAGGCGGTCGGCCCGGGTGGCGCTGTGCACGTGGACGTGTCCCCGGCCAACGACTCGTCGCTCGACGCCGAGGCCATCGCGGTGCACGTCAGCGACAACGGTCCCGGCATTCCGCCCGACATGCGCGATCGTCTCTTCGAGCCGTTCGTGACGAACAAGATCGGCGGCACGGGGCTCGGGCTCCCCATCGTCCATCGGGCGGCCGAGGCGCACCGTGGGGTCGTGCTGGTGGAGCACCTGCCCGACGGCACCCGCTTCACGCTCCTGATTCCGCGGCTGCAACCCACCGACGGCGCGCGGGCGGGTGGCATGACCTCGACGTCGGGCGTCACACCGCGCCCGGACGACCTGCTGCGCACCCGTTCCGCTGCCTGACCCACCACCGCATGCCACACGCTTTCACTGCCTGTTCACACTTCGGACCGAGATGCACGCCGTGACCACACCCACCTCCCCAACCGCCGTACCGCGCGTCCTTCTCGTGGACGACGAAACGGGCATTCTGGAATCGCTGCGCATTCTGCTCAAAGGCGAAGGTTTCCAGACCACGGTCGCCCTGGGCGGCCGCGCTGGCCTCGATCGCCTCGACGACGGGGAACCGGACGTTGTGCTCACGGACATTCGCATGCCCGACGTAACCGGCGTGCAGGTGCTCGCCGCGGTGCGCGAACGCTATCCGTCGTGCCCCGTCATCCTCATGACGGCCCAGGCCACGCTGCAGTCGGCCATGCAGGCGGTCAACGAGGGCGCCTTCTACTACATCCAGAAACCGTTCCGGAACGACGAACTGCTCGCGATTCTGCGACGAGCGGTGGAGCACCGCCAGCTGCGGATGGAGAACACGGTGCTCAAGCAGGAAATCCGGAAGCGCGACCGCACGTCGAGTGTGGTGGCCATCGGGAAGAGTCGGGCGTGGCAGGACGCGCTGCGCATGGCCGAGATGGTGGCGCCCACGGACAGCACCGTGTTGGTGACGGGCGAATCGGGCACGGGCAAGGAAGTCATCGCTCGCTATGTGCACGATCTCAGCGGGCGCAACGACCTGCCGTTCATGTCCATCAACTGCGGCGCGTTGCCGGAGTCGCTGCTCGAGTCGGAGCTCTTTGGACACGTGAAGGGCTCCTTCACTGGCGCGGTCAAGGACAAGACCGGCCTGTTCGCCGCGGCCCTCGGCGGCACGTTCTTCCTGGACGAAATCGGTGAGACAACAGCGGCCACGCAGGTGAAGCTCCTGCGCGTGCTGCAGCAGCGCGAAGTGATCCCCGTGGGCGCCACGGACTCGATTCCGATCAATGCGCGCGTCATCGCGGCCACCAACCGCGACCTGGAAGACGAGATCAAGCGTGGCGCGTTCCGTGGCGACCTGTACTATCGCCTCAACGTGATCGCGCTCCACCTGCCGCCGCTCCGCCATCGCGCCGACGACATTCCATTGCTGGCCGAGCATTTTCTTGGCCGCGTCTCCAGGCAGCGCGGAGAGAGCCCCAAGACGCTGTCCGAGGGCGCCAAGGACGCGCTGATGGTCTATCAGTGGCCCGGCAACGTGCGCGAGCTGGAGAACGCCCTGGAGCGCGCGGTGATCCTGTCGCCCAGCGGCGTCATTGAAGCGGACGCGCTGCCCGCGCGCATCGTGGAACGCCGCGCCGAGCCGCTGGTGGCCGACCGCGCGCATACCACGCCCACGCTGGATGCGATCGAACGCGCCTACATCAGCTGGGTGCTGCAGAACGAGAGTGGCAACAAGAGCAAGACGGCGGAAGTGCTGGGCATTGATCCGAGCACCTTGTACCGCAAACTGGCGCGCTATAGCGAGGAAGCGGCCTGAATCGCAGCACACCGTCACGCAGCACACCCAACCGTTTCAGCACCGGCCCGGCCCCTCCAGCGCGAGGCGCCGGGCCGTGTTGCACCGTGCAAGAAAATTTGCGAAACGCCGACGGCAGGAGCGCGATTGGCGGGGAAGGGAAATGATCCAAGTCGTTGCACCACAACGTGTTTCCTTGTGCCATCCGTCGTGGCCCGCGCATTGCCCTATGTGTCGGTGTCGCGAAGGACTCGAATGAGACTTCAGCGATCAAACCCTCATCCTCACGGAGATACGGACATGCCCCGGAACCGCACCCGCAAAGGCTTTACCCTGATCGAACTCCTCATCGTGGTCGTCATCATCGGCATTCTCGCCGCGATCGCGATTCCGAAGTTCGCAGAGACCAAGGAAAAGGCGTACATCACGGCCATGAAGTCGGACCTGAAGAACATGGTGTCCGCCGCCGAAGCCTCGTTCTCCGACAACAACACCTACGCCAACTACGTCGCGCCGACCGGTTCGTCGGGCGTGTCGCTCACGTTCAACGGCACCGCGACGGGCTGGAGCGCCACGGCGTCTCACCTCTCCTCGACGCAGAGCTGCGCGATCGGCGTTGGCACGGGTCCGATCCCGGCCCTTGCCGCCGAAGGCGAGCCGAAGTGCCAGTAAACCTGAACAGCCTCGGCTGATCTGTACGCACGGCACGCTGCACACGTAACACCACGAACACCAGCACTGCCGGTCCATCGGACCGGGGCAAGAGGGGGTCGGGCGAAAGCCCGGCCCCTTTTTGATGTCGGGGTAGACCGCAACCCGCCCACCTCGCACCTTGCGGCACACCATGCTCCCCGATCCTCTCACTTACACCCGCCGAGCGCTGCTGGCGCCACTCGCGCTCAGCACGGCGCTGCTCGTGGCTGCCGTACTCCTGGCCGTCGCCGTCATCGGACCTCGCGCTCGCGGCCCGGTCGCCTTCGCCGTGCTGGGTACGGTGGTCGCCCTGCTGTTCCTCGCGTGGCTCGTACACCTCACCGTGACCTTGCGCCGCCAGGTGGAAACGCCGCTCGCCCGCGTGGGCGAAGCGACACTCGCCATGGCACGCGTGGACAAGCTGGCCACCACGGGGCGCCTGGCGACGGGCATCGCCCACGAAGTGGGCAACCCGCTCTCCGCCATCGCCAACTACGCGCACATCGTGCGGCAGCGCGCAGGCGGAACCGCATCGGTGGACGAGCCGCTCGACGCCCTCGAGCGCGAAGTCGAACGCATTGACCGTATCGTGCGCGGCCTGCTCGACTATGCCCGCCCGCGACGCATGACCCCGAAGTCCGTGGCTGTGGACGTCGTCTTCGACGACGCGGTGCGCCTGATGACGGACCAAGGCGTGCTGCGGCGCGTTGTTGTGGAACGCGACATCCACACGCACGGCGCCGAAGTGTTCGCCGAGCGACATGATCTCGAACAGGTGTTCGTGAACCTGCTGCTCAACGCGGTGGACGCAATGAACGGTGTGGGCCGCATCGCGCTCCGCATGCGCGCGGTGCCCACGAGCACCTTCCGTTCGGCCCCCGCGCAACGCAGCCCCGACTCGGACGCAGACCATTTTCCCCACACGGTCAGTGGCCGAGCCGAACGATGGTTGAAAAGCACCGACCGCGCCGACGCCGTGCTGCAGATCGTGATCGCCGACTCGGGACCCGGCATCTCCGACGCCGACGCAACGCAGGTGTTCGAGCCGTTCTACAGCACCAAGAGCGCGAAAGGTGGTACTGGCCTCGGCCTCGCGATTGTCGCGCAGACCATTGAAAGCCTGGGCGGAACGATCTGGGCACAACCCTCGCGCGAGGGCGGCGCCACGTTCGTGATCCTCCTGCCGCTGTTCGGCAATCACGAGACACAGCGCGACACGGAATGATGAAGGGTCGGGCGGCCGCAGCGCACAGGTTGCGCCATGCCAGAACTCACACAACACCTCACGGCTGATCGCAGGACACACCGGCACGGACGCGCGCTCGTTGAACTGCTCGTCGCCGCACTGCTCCTCTCCGTCGGCACCTTCGCCTGCCTCGCGCTCATCCAGACCACGCTCCGCGGCGCGGATCTGGCGGTGCAACTCACCGCCGCACGCGACGCCGCACGCGATCGCACCCAGACGGTGCACGCCAACCCCTGCCTGGCCACGGCTGGTAGCAGCCAACGCGAACGCACCACCGCCACCTGGGCCCCGGTCACCAGCGGCGCGCTGCGGCAACATGCGGTCACGCTCACCCTGGCGCCAACCCCGCTGCAACTGGGGTCCACACACGGCGCGCCACCCGCCCCTCCGCGATCGCTCTCCGCCACCCTGTCCGGATGGTGCCCGTGACACGCCGCACAGGCAGCGCGCTCATCGAGCTGCTCGTCGCCATGCCGCTCGCACTCCTGCTCGCAGCGCTCGCCGTCCAGCTGTTTGTCGTGCAACTGCGCATCACGCACGAGTCCAGCGCGCGAATCAGCAATCACGCGATGCTCGAACACGCCACCGCGATGATCGCCGCCGACGTACAGGGTGCCGCCGCGACCGACGTGGAGTCCTGGACCGATACCAGTCTCATCGTGCGTGCACCGCTGCTCCACGCGACCGTGTGCGGCACGCCCGCACCACGCGTGGTCGATGTGCTCGACGCCGATCCGACACACCCACTCCGGTCCATCACCTTCGGCACCGTGCAGGCCGGTGACGTCGCCGCCCTCACACTCGGCGACACCAGTCTCGCCGGCATGTCAGTGCTCGCGCGCGACACACTCGAGCGCCGGTTCGTCATCACCGATGTCTCGTCCAGTGGCGCCGCCTGCGCCACCTCGCCGCTCCGGCTGCACGGCGGTGGAACACCCCTGCGCATCACCCTCGCCACCGCGCCCCAGGAGCCACCGGAACTCGGCAGCCCACTCACCGTGGCACGACGCACCGAGTGGCGCAGCTACCGCGCGAGCGACGGCGCGTTCTATCTGGGTCGCCACGACTGGAACGGCACCGCCTGGACCACCATTCAACCCGCACTCGGTCCACTCCTTCCGAATGCGCAACATGGGTTCCGTGTGCGCGTGCTGCACCAGGACGGCACGCCGCTCTCGTCGATGTCCAGCAACGCGCGATTTCTGGAGCTGCACGTGCGCACACCGCGCACAGGTGTCGCCGCAACCGGACCCCAGTTCGACTCACTCACCGCACGCCTCGCGTTTCGCGGAGGACGCTGAACATGCCATCCCGACGCGGCTTTTCACTGATCATCGTACTCGCGCTCATGCTCGCGCTGCTGTTTGTGGGCGCCTCCTTCTCGAACTCCATCCTGCACGCGACGCGAACCTCCCGGCTCGGCTGGCAAGGCGACCAGTCGGCCCGCAGCGCCGATGCCGCACTGCTCGGCTCCCTCGATACGTGGGATCGCGTGTCGGCAGCAACTTTGCGTACCGGCGAAACCGACACCGTACTCGCCAGCGGCGATGCGTCCGCTTCGTCCCGCGTTACCCGCACGCGACTCAATGCGCGCACCTTCCTGCTGGTAGCGAGCGCGCAGCAGCGCGACGGTGCCATGCGACGCACGCAACGCGAGAACGGGCTGGTTGTGCAACTCAACTGGCCCACGATCCCCGCGCGCGCGGCTATCACCACGAGCGGTGCCATCACCATCAGCGACTCCGCGACCCTGCTCGGTACGGACGCCGAGCCGGCGGGGTGGGCAGACGAGTGTGCGAACGACCGGGCCACGTCGCCCACCTCGGCACTGGTGTCACAGGGAGCAATCATTGCGGCCGGCGCGATCGTGGCCGGTCGCGGCAGCGGCACCATGCTGCTGACAACCAGCGACGCCGCGACGCTCGCGCAGGAGATTGCCGACGCCGTTGCTGCAGTTGCCGCGACCGCCACCATCGTCACGGCAGACAGTGTGCTTGACGCCGACGAGTTGGTCGTCAACAGCACCGGTGATGCGTGCCCCCGATGGTTCGGCGCGGCGCGACGTGGTGCCCCCGGGCCCGACGCGTGCGAGCGGCGATGGCCTGTTGTGAGCGCCACGAGCCCGGGTGTCACGCGACTCACCGGCGACACGCCGGTGCAGGGGGTGCTGGTCGTGGCCGGCGACCTCCACATCGACGACGGGGTGCAGTTCTCCGGGCTGCTGCTCGTCAGTGGTGCGGTTCTGCGCACGGCCGCTCCGTCCCCCAGCGGGCCCGCGGGCGGCGCGGCGCGAGCGCAGGTGGTGGGCGCCATGGTGATTCGCGATCGCGCGAATGCAGGAAGTCACCTCGAGGAGCCGATACTCGTACAGGCGAGCCGCTGCAGTGTGCGACTTGCACTCGCCGCTCTCGGCAACCCGGCCCCCGTACGGCAGCATGGCTGGTCGGCGCGCCCGTGAGTGACACCGTCGTTCGATGTGACACGTGCCGGCCGCGCGAGACGTGCACCGCCACATCACAAGCCAAGACTGTCACAAATCCGGTCAAAAATGGGGGGGGAGCCCCTCGGGAGTGCGTTACCTCGCTCCGGGCCGGTCGTATGCAGGGTGAATCGCCCGACTCCTCAGGTCAAAGTGTCCAGTTCCGTTTGCGTGACCCCCCGGTCCGTAATGCTCCGGTCGAGAGACCACCACCGCGCAACCCCCCGCCGTATGCAGCTCTTCGGCCGAAAGAAGACGACCATCGGACTCGATATCGGGTCCGGCCTCGTGAAGGCTGTGGTCATCGATCATGCCGGTGCGACACCGGAACTCACGAAGGTGGTGATCACGCCACTCAACGAGAACGCCATCGTGGAAGGCGAGGTCATGGATCACGCCATGGTCGCCGACGCCATCCGGCAGACCATGGAGGCGATCGGGGCCAAGAAGCCGCAGGTCGTCGCCGCGGTGGGCGGGCGCGATGTCATCGTCAAGAAAATCCAGGTGGAACGCGTCAAGGACGCGCAGGCACAGGAGCTCATCCGCTGGGAAGCGGAGCAGCACGTGCCGTTCGACATGGAATCCGTCGAACTCGACCATCAGATCCTCGATCCCGATGGAGACAGCCTCGAGATGAACGTCCTGCTCGTGGCCGCCAAGCGTGATCTCGTCGAAGTGAAGCGCCATCTCCTCTCGGATGCTGGCGTCACGCCAAAGATCATGGACGTGGATGCCTTTGCGCTCCACAACGCGTTCGCGATGAACTACCCCGACGCCATGAACGGTGTCGTCGCGCTGCTCAACATCGGCAATGAAGTCACGTCGCTCAACATTCTCGACGACGGCGTACCGATCCTCACGCGCGATCTCACCGTCGGCACGCGTCGCATGCGTGAAGACCTGCAGCGCGACCATGGAATCGCGGCCGACGATGCCGAAGCGCTCGTGCGCGGCTACGACCGGACGCCGGCGCTCAACGCGGTGATCGCGATGCGCGGCGAGGAACTCGCCGTCGGTCTCGAGCGCGCGATGTCATTCCTCGCGTCGTCTTCGCGCCACTATGGCCAGGCCCGCGCCGTGTTCGCGTGTGGCGGCGGTTCCCGCATGCCGGGCCTGCTGCCCTGGCTCGGCGAGCGCCTGCGCATGCCCGTGCAGCCTGCCAATCCACTCGCTCGTCTTGCCGTTCGCGAAGGCGCGCTCGAGTTCATGGCCACTGATGAAGTGGCGCCGTTGCTCATGTTGCCGGTGGGGCTCGCCCTCCGGAACGTCGCCTGACGCGAGGATATCACCCAATGCAGATCCAGGTCAACCTCCTGCCCGGCGGCAAGAAGAAGGGCAAGTCCGCCGCTGGCAAATCGCTCAACATCGGCGCGTCCTTCAGCGGCCTCGCCGACAAGGTCAAGGATCCGTGGCTGCTCGGCTCCGCGTCCGCCGTGGTGCTCGCCGTGGCCGTGGTGGGTGTGCTCTTCACCACGCAGCAGGCCAGCGCCGGTGAACTGGCACAGCGTCTCGACAAGGCCGTGCGCGATTCCACGCGACTCACCACCGTGCTCGAAGCACGCCGAAAGGTGACGGCCGAGCGGGATTCCGTGCATCGCCAGGTGCAGATCATTCGTACCATCGACGACAATCGCTATCTGTGGGCGCACCTGCTCGACGAAATCAGCGTGGCACTGCCGTCCTTCACATGGCTCACGTCGGTGGAACAGACGAGCACGGCGGTGCTGCCGCCGGGAGCAGAGCCGGTGGTGCCCGAAGTGCCCGCGCGCGGTGCACGCGCCAATGCTGCGGCCGACAGCACGCCCAAAGTCGCAGACTCCATCGTCGTTCACCAGCCCGTGACCTTTCACGTGGTCGGGCAGACGGTCGACATGCAGGCGCTCACGCAGTTCATGAAGGACCTCGAAGCCTCGCCGTTCGTCAAGAACGTGATGCTGCTCAAGTCCGAGATCGTGGTGGTCGATGGCAAGGACCTCACCGAGTTCCAGCTCGACGCCGAATACGAAGTACCGCCCACCGAGATGTTGCGCACCGAACCGCTCGTCGTACCTGTTCGCTGACCGAGGCCAGCCATCATGCTCCAGTTTCCGCAATCACAGAAAGATCAGCTCAAGATCGTGATCGGCTTCATCGCCGTCGCGCTCGCCGTGGTCTACTACATGTACCCGTACTCCGCCGCGAGCGAGCAGCTGGCGACCGACAGCGAACGGGTCGAGACGCTCGAGACCGCCAATCGCCTGGCGCAGAAGGAGTTCGCGCAGGGGAGCGTGGAGTCGCTGCGCACCGAGGCCGCGGAACAGCGTTCGGCGCTGCTCGCCATGCGTCGCCTCGTGCCCACGAGCAACGAAGTGCCCGCGCTTCTCGAGGAAGTCTCCACGGCTGCGCGTCGCGCAGGCCTCGACGTGGGCACGTTCACGCCGGAGCCCGTCATTCACGGCGAGAAGTTCGACACGCACCGCTACAAGGTCACGATCATTGGCGGCTATCACGACGTCGGCGGCTTCCTCGCCAATGTCGGCTCGCTGCCGCGCATCGTCGCCCCGGTGGACTTCCAGTTGGCCCTCGCAAACGCCGCCGCCGCCAGCCGACGCGGCGTTCGGGCCCCCGCGCGCAACCGGAACCGCACCGGTCTCGAGGCCACCGTCACCCTGCAGACCTACGTGGAGCGCACGAGCGGCACCGCCGCGCCCACCGTTGTTGCCAGTGCCCGCACGGAGAACAACCGATGAACATGCGATCCTTCACCACCCTGCGGCGCGGCACGATCGCCACGCTCCTGGGTCTCCTCCTTCCGCTTGCGGCGCAGGCACAGACACCGGCTGCACCCACGCCCGTGACGTCCACCCGCGTGGTCTCGCGCGTCGCCGCCGGCACCGTGGACACCACCGCGCTGACCGCGGTCGGCGACGTCGTCG
>JBBSPE010000154.1:0-9941 GCA_038259155.1 Gemmatimonadales bacterium | reverse complement strand
GTGATGACGCCGTCCTTGCCGACCTTTTCCATCGCTTCAGCGATGAGCGATCCGATTTCGGGATCGTTGTTGGCCGAGATCGCACCGACCTGCTGGATTTCCTTCTTGCCGCTGGTGGGCACGGAGATGCGCTTGAGCTCGTCGACGATGGCCGTAACGGCCTTGTCGATGCCGCGCTTGAGCGCCATCGGGTTGGAGCCGGCGGTGACGTTCTTGATGCCTTCACGGAAAATCGCCTGCGCGAGCACCGTGGCGGTCGTCGTGCCGTCGCCCGCGAGGTCGCTGGTCTTGGTCGCGACTTCCTTCACCATCTGCGCGCCCATGTTTTCGATCGGATCAACGAGCTCAACTTCCTTGGCGACCGTCACGCCGTCCTTCGTCACCGTCGGGGCACCGAACTTCTTGTCGATGACGACGTTCCGGCCCTTGGGGCCGAGCGTGACCTTGACGGCTTCGGCCAGCTGGTCCACACCGCGCTTGAGCGCAGCGCGGGCTTCGATATTGAAATGGAGTTCCTTGGCAGCCATGGTATCAGATACGGTTGTAGGGACGCTTAGTTGAGAACAGCGAGAACGTCAGACTCACGGAGGATCAGGTACTGCCCTCCGTCGAGCGTCACTTCCGTGCCGCTGTACTTGCCGTACAGAATCTTGTCACCGACTTTGACGTCCATCGGGACGCGCTTGTCCTTCTCATATCGACCCGGGCCAACTGCCACCACTTCGCCCTGCTGGGGCTTTTCCTTGGCGGAATCGGGGATATACAAGCCACCGCGCATCTGCTCCGCTTCTTCAAGCGGCTTGATCACGACGCGGTCGGCGAGCGGCGCGACCTTCGCGGCACTCTGTGTGGTCATAGGGTAACGCCTCCGAAAGGTGAGTCAGGGGAATTGTCACTGACGGCACTTCGATTAGCACTCACCGCGTGTGAGTGCTAACCATGATGTACGATAGTCGGAATGGGCGGGGGCGTCAAGTCGCGCCTCGCGTCGGACGGAGGCGGCCAACCTCAAGTATTGCAACGATTTAGGCACGAACTCCGTGCGTCGAATCGGCAGGACACCTTGCCGAAACTGCAGCAGGCCGCGCCAATTTGGCGCCGTGCCACACCACGCCGCAGCCGCGCTTTACACGCCCGGTCGCATCCCATCGAGACTGTAGCGCCCCGCGCCTGTCAGCACCAAGAGCACCATGCCGGACATGAACAGGAAGGGCAACTCGCCGTTGCCCTCCCCCGTGAGCGCCGCCCCGTGCGCCACCACGAACGCGGTTCCCATCGTGAAGGCCGACACGAAAGCCGACCAACGCGTCGCCAACCCCACGATAATGAGCGCGGGTGCCACCACTTCACCCACTATCGCCAGCGCGAGCGCCACCGCCGGATCCAGCCCGTACACACTGAGAAAGGAAATCTCGCCACCGGCCATCAACCGCTGCAGCTTGCCGAGACCATGCACGCCCATGAGCATCGCCGCGATCCACACCCGAAACACCAGCAGTCCCAGATCGAGGTTGATGGGTACGAAATCGGCGCGGAGCAGCGAGCGGACTGAAGCCATGAGTTCGGGATTGGGATGAGGGAAACCACCAGGACGTGACGCACGGGCTACGCCACGTGACGTGTCAGCGTTGGGCGCCACCTGGACGTGCACGCCAGCTGGACGGCGGAAGGCCGAGGTCTGCGGCGAAGTCCCGGAAACGGGGATCGTCGCGCGCGGGATCGTACCACCAGCTGCGCAGTGGCAGCATCAGGACAAAGGGATCCGCTTCCGCAGCGGCCTGTGCGAGGCGCTCAAAACGCTGCGCATCCGTGGTGGTCAATCGTGAGACCGCGCGGGCGAACGCAGCGCCGCCCGCCGAGAGCGTGTCCAGCGTGCCTTCGATCGCTTCCGCCTCACGCGCCGCGCCGTGCAGCCGGAGTGCACGCGCCAGAGCGCCCTGAAAAAACGGCACTGGCGTCACCGCGGCGAGCCGGAGCAGCGCGACGGAGCGCGCCTGATCCCCTTGGCGCTCGGCAACCATGGCGGCCGCGAAGGCGACCAGCGGATTGCGCGGCGCCGCGTCCTCCACCCGCGCCACCGGTCGCGCGGCGCTGTCCACGGCGTCGTTCAGCAACAACGCCCAGGCAAACTCCGAGACGATGGCCTCGTCGGTGGGCTCGATCAACGCGGCCCGCTCGAGTGCCGCCCGCGACGCATCGAACTCTCCGAGCGTGAACAGCAGCTCGCCGAGCGCCTGCTGTGCCGCGCCGTCGTCCGGAGCCAGCCGCACCGCCTCGCGCAACGCGTGCTCGCTCTCGGTCCACCGCCCCAGCCCCTTCTCGAGCAGGCCAAGCGCAACGTGTGGTGTCGCCAGCAGGCTGTCGAGGGCGATCGCGCGCAACGCCGAGGCGCGGATGGTGTCGGCGACATCGGCAACGCGCACGTTGCTGTACAACGGAAGCAGCGCCGCGGCCTCGGCAATGCCGGCGAATGCGCGTGCAAATGCGGCGTCGCGTCGTGCGGCGTCGCTGAAACGCGCCACCGCGTCGCGCAGCCCCGCCTCGCCCCGGTCGCGCTGTGCGTAGCGCGCGCGCAGAAACTGGTCGTAGGCCGCTGGATCCGCGCGATACGACGCACGCTCGTCGCTCGCGACGCGAAGGCCGAGGCGGTCCCGCAGTGCGGCGGTGACGGCAGCGCTGATGGCGCGCTGCGTTTCGAACAGATCCGTGAGCGCATGCTCGTAGCGATCGGCCCAAACGGCACTGCCATCACGGGTGTCCACTAGGCGCGCCGAGACACGCACGCGATCCCCGGATCGCTGCACGGATCCCTCGACCAAGGCACGCACATCGGCCTCCTCGCCGTATTGCATGGGCGTGAAGCCGGACGTCTGATAGGCCTGCACCGTGGTCCGCGAAAGGACCCGCAGATCCGGCAACTCGGCCAGCCCGGTCATCACCTCGTCGGTCACACCGGCTGAGAGATACGCGTCATCGCCCAGCCCAATGAGCTCGAACGGCAGCACCGCCACCGTTGGACGCTCGGCCGCTGGCGCCGGCCCGGACCCGCCCCGTTGCCACCAGGCCACGACACCCACCACGGCAACCGCGAAGAGCGCACCCACCACGAGACGAGACGAGCGCGGTGCAGCGCGGGCAGCGGCGGCGCCCGTGCCGCCATCGCCACGCGCAGCCGCTTCCAGCAATGCAGCAAACGCGGTCGCATCCGGTCGGGAGGCGGCGTCTTTGGCCAAACCGCGCATGAGTGCGTCGCAAAGCGCGGCCGGTGCGTTGGGCGCACGAGCAGCCAGCGGCGGAACGGCCTGCACCACGTGTGCGGACATGACCTGCGCCGGTGTCCCGGTGAACGGCGGCGAACCGGTCAGCATCTCGTAGCCAACGGCAGCGAGTGAGTAGACATCTGCCCGGCCGTCGATGGTTGAATCGGCCACCACCTGTTCGGGGGGCATGTACGTGACGGTACCGATGGACATCCCGGCCGACGTGAGCCCGGTGGAGTCACCGTCGCCGCGCAACACCTTGGCGATCCCGAAGTCCGCCAGTACCGGCTCTCCATTTGAAAGCAGGATGTTGCCGGGCTTCACGTCCCGGTGCACCACGCCCTCGCGGTGCGCGTAGGCCAGCGCGCGCGCGAGCGGCATGAGCAGCCGCAGGACTTCATCCGCGGCCAGCGCTCCCTGTCGGTGCAGCACGTCTGCGAGCGACTCCCCGGCAAGGTACGGCATGACGTAGTAGCGCAGGTCGCCCGCGGCACCCGCGTGGTACACGGGCACGATCTGCGGATGCTGCAGCACGGCCGAGGTCAGGATCTCGCGCTGAAAGCGTTCGCGATCGATGTGCTGCCCGAGCTCGGGCGCGAGCACCTTGATGACCACCGGCCGCTCGAGCTCACGGTCACGCGCGAGATAGACACGCGACATCCCGCCACCCCCGAGCTCGCGCTCGAGGTCATAGCGGTCTGCGAGATGCGACTGCAGGAGGGCGAGCAGATCGGGCGTCATGACGCAGCGCGCGGCGAAGCGCTCTCGATGACTCCGCCTTCGACGTCCGTCTGCACGCCGACTGAGACCTCTTCCTGCAGCACCAAGGATCCGGACCGGTAATCACGCTCGTGCTCGCCGTTCGCGTACGGCTGACCGCTCGCGGTGGCGACGCGCAGCGCACCCGTCGCGTTGATTCCCATGACGTGCCCCACTGCGGGCGCCACGCACACGCGACCCACCATGAAGTCACGAGCGTTCCAGGCCGAGAGTTCGTGGGCGCTCAACGCGCCCCGGGCTCGCGACGCGGCACGCAATCCCGGAACGACCGCACGGAGCACGGTGGCGCGACTGGTGCCCGGCCGCAGCGCCGCCGCCCGGACGCCTGGGTCCGGGTGCTCTGGCACTCGGAGGTTGATGCCAACGCCAATTGCCACCCACTCCGGCTTCGCGTCACGCCACCGCGCCTCCACGAGCACTCCAGCCAACTTGCCCAGTTCGGCACGCGCCGGACGCGCACTGCCCACTGGAGCGACGAGTACATCATTCGGCCACTTGAGCCCGACGCGTCCATCGCACCAAGCAGACACGGCATCGGCCACGGCGAGACCAACCCGCAGCGACAGCACTGCCAGCGCGTCGGCTTGCACGTCGCGTTCCAGAAGCGTGAACCACACGCCATGCCCCGCGTGGGATGACCACACCTTGCCGCCGCGGCCCCGCGCGGCGCCCTGTCGATCAGCGAGCACCAAGGTGCCGGACGGTGCTCCCTCGCTCGCCAGCACGTGCACGCGATCCATGGTGGTGGCCACGTCGTGCTCGTGGACGAACCGCGTGATACCGCTCGTGCCGGCGTTCACCTGTTCGTCGTCGAGTTGCCACAAGTGGTCGTGTGCGGGCATGACGTCTCAGCCTCCGGGAACGCCGCGCCACGCCAGCAGCGCCAAGACCACAAGCCCAAGCACCACCCGATAGGCGGCAAAGACACCGAAGCTGTGGCGCACCACAAACCGGAGCAGCACCGCGATGGCGAGCCAGCTGCTCACGGCGGCCGCGACGATGCCCGCGAGCAGCGGCGTGACCGCTCCGCCGTCTTGAAGTACATCCGGCATCTTGAGCACGACGGCCGCCGCGATAATGGGAAAGCTCATCAGGAAACTGAAGCGTGCTGCGGATTCGCGTGTGAGGCCCAGCGCACGCCCGGCCGTCATGGTGGAGCCTGAGCGTGAGACGCCGGGCACGAGCGCGAACACCTGTGCGAAACCGATCAGCCAGGCGTCGCGCTGTGGCATCGAGTCGAGCTCCCGGTCGCGCGGTGCGCGACGGTCCACGATCCACAGCAGGATGCCAAGCACGATCAGACTGGCGGCTGTGATCGCCGGATGGCGAAACACGGTTTCCGCGTAGTCCTTGAGCAGCAGTCCACCCACCCCTGCCGGGATGGTGGCGGCGATGAGCAGCAGCACGCGCCGCTGCGCGGGTGACGCGATGCGACGGGTCTGCACGATTTGCCAGGTCGCGGCAATCAACGCGGCCCAATCGCGCCGAAAGTACCACGCCACGGCGGTGAGCGACCCGAGATGGAGGGCCACGTCGAACGCCAGGCCGGGATCCTGCCAGCCGAGCAGCCACGGCGCGAGCGCCAGATGCGCTGAGCTGCTCACCGGAAGGAACTCCGTCAGGCCCTGCACCAGACCCAGCACAACCGCTTGCCACAAGGTCATGCGGCGTCCACGGTCAGACCGGTCGAGGGCGCCGACGCCGGCTCGTCGATCCCCACCGTGCGACGGTACAGGGATTCGTAGCGAGCCACCACATCGTTCACACTGAAGCGCGCACGCGCATCGGCAGACGCCGCGTCGCTGGTGCGCCGCCAGAGCGCCGTGTCTGTCAGCGCCCGCACCGCGGACTGCGCCATCCCTTCCACATCCTCGAGCTCATGCAGCCAGCCAGTGACGTCGTGGCGCACGACGTCGGGCAGACCGCCCACGTTGCTCGCCACCACCGGCACGCCGCAGGCGAGCGCCTCCAGTGCGCTCAGCCCAAACGACTCCGTCTGGCTGGGGAGCAGAAAGAGGTCCGCGCCGGCAAGCAGCGGCGCAACCGAATCGATCTTGCCGAGGAAACGCACACTCGAATGAACGCCGAGGTCTCGTGCTTCGTCCTCGGCCTCCACCCGTTCGGGACCGTCGCCCACCATCACGAGGACTGACGGTACGACCGCCTGCACCCGGGCGAAGATGCGCACGACGTCCCGCACGCGCTTGACCGCGCGGAAGTTCGAGATGTGCATCAGCACCTTCTTGCCCGCGCTCGCTGCCTCGGGGAACGGCTGCTGATAGCGCGCACGGTCAAACACGCCCGGATCGATGAAGTTGTGGATCACCTCCACGGCGCAGCCCGTGCACCCGAATGCGCGGTAGGTCTCGTCGCGCAGATAGTCCGAGACGGCCGTGACGGCATCGGACTTTTCGATGGAGAACTTGGTGATGGTGAAGAAGGACCGTTCCTGGCCGACGATCGTGATGTCGGTGCCGTGCAGTGTGGTCACAATGCGGACATCGTGTCCCGACTCCTGCAGCATCTCGCGCGCGATCCACGCGCTGGTCGCGTGCGGAATGGCGTAGTGGCAGTGCAGCACGTCGAGGCCATGCTCGCGTACGACCTCGTGCATCTTGACGGCGAGCGCGAGGTCATACGGCGGATACTCGAACAGGGGATAGCGCCCGACCTCGACCTCATGGAAGTACACACCGGGCAGAAAGCTGGGCAGCCGGAACGGATGTTGGTACGTGATGAAATGCACTTCGTGGCCACGTGCCGCCAGCGCAATACCGAGTTCCGTTGCCACGGCGCCGGAACCGCCGTAGGTGGGATAGCAGGTGATGCCGATCTTCACACTGTCTCCGTGTCGAGTGCCTTCCACCAAGCGCTTGCAGTCGCAAGCGCGTCTGGCGCATAGGGTGACATGCGCGTGACATGCGCGTCCGGCAACTGATGCCGAAACCACGTGCGCTGTCGCTTGGCGTACTGTCGGGTCTGAATGGTCACGCGCGTCGTCATCTCCGATCGGGCCAGGCTGCCGTCGACGTGCGCCCGCACGTCCGCGTATCCCGTTGCCTTCCACGCCGCCGAATCGGGCGGCACCGTCCGCGCAAGCGCACGCACTTCATCGATCCACCCATCGTCCAGCATCTGCTCCACTCGGCGGGCAATCCGCTCTCCGAGTGCAGGACCCGGGTCCACGACAAGATAGCGGGCGTGCAGTGCTGGAGCGCCGTGCTCACCCGCTTGGGTTCGCTCGCGATCGTCCGCCAGCGCCGCCGACAAGCGGTGTCCGGTGAGGAGCGCCACCTCGATGGCGCGCCGATGCTGCACGGGTCCCAGCGGCTCCCGATCCGGATCGAGCCGAGCCGTCCATTGCCGCAGCCGCTCCGCGGGCTGCTGATCGAGCCACGCCGAGAGCGACGCGCGCCGCGACTCGTCGAGGGGGGCAAGATCGGCGAGCGGCTGCATCAGCGCTCGGATATAGAAACCCGTGCCGCCCACGACCACCGGCATACGACCAAGCGCCCGAGCCCGCACGATGGCATCCCGGGCCATGGCTGCCCACTGCCAGGCCGACCAGCGCGTGTCCGGTTGCGCGACGTCGATCCCCTCGTGCGGCACAAGGCGCTGCTCACTGGCCGAGGGCTTGGCGGTGCCAATGTCAAAGCCGCGATACAGTTGGCGCGAGTCCGCGCTGATGATCGTGATCGGCGCGATGCGCGCGAGCTGCATGGCCATGGCCGACTTGCCGGCTGCGGTCGGGCCGCAAATGATCGGCACCGGCCCACGCCAGGCCAGCGCAGAGTCGGTCGTTGACGGTCCCATTGCCGTCGGCGTGGTGCTCGCGTTCACGTCCGGCCAAATCGGCGATCGAGATCGTCCCAGCCGAGGCGCACAATGGTGGAGCGACCGTGCACGTCGTGCACCGGCAATGTGGTGCGCGCGAGGTCCACGTAGAGTGCACGCATCTCGCCGCTGGACAGCACGTCACCGGCCTTCACTGCGGCCTTGCACGCAATCGTGGCGGCGAGCCGTTCGTTGCGCGTCGCGTCGGAACGCCCGCGGTCGCCGGCCAACGCGGCCAATGTCTCTCGCAAGCACCGTTCGGCGTCAAAGCGCGGGTGCGGCATGGGAACCGCCTGCACGAGCAACGTGTGGCCGCCGAACGCCTCGACCTCAAAGCCCAGCGACGCAAACGTAGCGGCCTCCTGTTCGAACGCCTCCGCTTCGGCAGCGGACAGATGCAGCGTGAGCGGGAACAGCAGACGCTGCGCGTGCACGGCGCCGCTCTGCATGGCGTGCAGGAATCGCTCGTAGAGGATACGCTCGTGTGCCGCGTGCTGATCGATGAGCACCACGCCGTCCGCGTGCTCGAACATCAGGTACATGCGGCGCAGCTGCATGAGGGGCGGCACCGTGAGCTCGCCGTCGGGACGTGTTGCATCCGCCGGTCCAGCGCTCTCTCCGGGTGTCGCCTGCCACGCGCCATTGCGTTCCTCAGCGTGTTCGGTATCGAGCGACACGTCCCCACTTCCGGTCGCGTCACCGGGTGCGAACAATCCGACCGGCTTCGGCGGCAATCGCAGCATCCACGGTTCCAGCGCACTCCGCGAGCCGTGCGCCTCTCCCGATGTGTTGCTGTCGGACTCACCATGCGCAGCCGCACCCCCGGGACGCCACGTGCGCCAGCCGAGTCCCGCAGCGGCGTCGAGTTCACCAAGTGCGCGCCGCACGATGTGTTCGACCGCACGTTCAATCGGCCAACGCTCGTGCAGCCGCACCTCGGCCTTGGCCGGATGCACATTCACGTCAACGCCGGCCGCAGGGAGCGTGACCTCGAGCACCATGGAGGGACGCACGCCGGCCGGAATCGTGGAGCGATACGCGGCTTCAACGGCGCGCACGAGACCCGGGTCGCGCACCACCCGCCCGTTGATCACCAGCAGCACGCGACGCGTGCGTGTCCCCACGTCCGCCGGACGTTCAAGCAGTCCTCGGATGTGCACCACGCCGTAGACGTCGTCCACGTCGAGAAACCGCGCGATGGACTCGTGTCCCCAGAGGGCGGCAAGGCGCGCGCGCAACGACGGCGCGACGGGCAGGTCGAGCCCGAGCTTGCCGTCGTGCCGCGTGGTGAAATGCACGTCGCGACGCAGCAATGCAATGCTGCCCACGGTCTCCGTGATCGCCCGCCACTCACTGCGCGCACCCTTCAGGAATTTCTGTCGGGCAGGCGTGTTGAAGAACAGCCGCTGCACGTGAACGGTCGTGCCCTGCCGCCGCGCGGCATCCTCCACGCTCGTGATCACGCCACCCGCCCCGCGTACGATGGTACCCGCGCCGTCGTCAGGGGCCGTCTCCACCGCGAACTCCGAGACTGACGCGATGGCGGGCAGCGCTTCACCACGGAACCCGAAGCTCGATACGCCCACCAGGTCCTCGGCCGTGGTGATCTTGCTGGTCGCGTGGCGTTCGAGCGCCAGAATCGCGTCGTCACGATTCATTCCCGATCCGTTGTCCGCCACGCGAATGAGCGCGCGACCACCGTCCTCCACCGTGATGTCCACCACCGTGGCACCGGCATCGAGTGCGTTCTCAACCAGTTCCTTCACCACCGACGCCGGTCGCTCCACCACTTCGCCGGCCGCGATCTGATCAGCCACGGGGCCACTCAGTACGCGAATGCGCGTGCTCATGTCCCGGTCAGGCTCTGCAACGCGCGCGCGGGCAGCCATCCGGTGCGGCCGTCCGCATGCTGTACCTCCACCCAAAGGGCGCCGGATGCGCCGAGCTGCTCGCGACCGCGCGAAACGATGTCACCGCGCACGGTGCCGCCAACGGCATTGGACGCGTCGCCTGGCGCGATGCGCAATGGCTCGAGGTGCGCGACCACGGCCAGCGCCGCGCCGTCGC
>JBBSPE010000153.1:0-9952 GCA_038259155.1 Gemmatimonadales bacterium | reverse complement strand
GCGCCGCGCTCGCATGCGCAATCGACTTCCTGAGTCTGACGCGCATCGTCAGCTCAGAGCGACGTGCGTTGACAATGCCCGCGCGCCGGACGCGCCGCACGAATGTCCGTGGCCTGCTATTGACCCGGCACTAAACTACTTGACAGATTGCGTCGCGTGCAGTATGATCGTGCATGCCGCCCTCTGATCGTCGTCGCGCCAGCACGGATGCGCGCATCGTGCTCCGCCAACAAGTGCTGGCGCTGCATGCGCAGGGACGGACGAAGACGGAGATCGCGCTCATTACGGGCTACGCGCGCACGTATGTCTCCACCTTGGTGCGCACGCTGTCGGCCGACCCCGCGCAACAGGACACCGTCGCACGCGGCGGCCGGCCGATTGGCGTGCGGCGCGCGTTGTCGCCCGCGGATGAGCGCCGTGCCCAGCACCTCATCTGCGGGAAGTATCCGGATCAACTGGCCCTGCCGTTCGCGCTCTGGTCGCGGGCGGCGATTCGCGAGTTGGTGCGGGTCAAGTTCGGGGTCGCGTTGTCCGTCCGCGCGGTCGGGGACTATTGCGCGCGTTGGGGCTACACGCCGCAGAAGGCATCGCGACGCGCGTACGAGCAGGACGACGCGGCGGTGACGCAGTGGTTGGAGGTCGAGTTTCCGAAGATCAAGGCACTCGCCCGTCGTCACAAGGCGGAACTGAACTGGGGCGACGAGACGGGGGTGCGCAGCGACAGTGTGCGGCCGCGCGGCTACGCGCCACGCGGTCGGCCGCCCGTGGTCCGGATTCCCGCACGCCGGAACAGTCTGTCGCTCCTGGCCGCCGTCACCAACCAAGGGACGGTGCGGTTCATGATCTATCGTGGCTCCTTGACTACGCGGCATGTCATTCGGTTCATGCAACGCCTGATTCGCGCGGCGGGACGCATGGTCTTCCTCATTCTCGACAATTTGAACGTGCACAAGGCCAAGGCCGTCCGCGAGTGGCTCGCCGTGCACACGAAAACGATTCGCGTCTTTTACCTGCCGGCGTACTCGCCCGAGCGCAATCCCAGCGAGTACTTCAACGGGGATCTGAAAGGCCGTCTGGCGCGCGACGTGCCGGCGCGCGATGCGCAGGATCTGCACGCCAAGGTGCACCGACACGCCCGGCGCATTCAACGGCGCACCGACCTGGTGGCGCGGTACTTCAAACACCCATTGATCGCCTACGCCGCATAGTCAACTACAAAGCCGCCGGGTCAATAGCTGCGAATCACTCATGACACTTCTTTCAAGGAGTCGAACGATGCATCAGAGAGTTCTTGCCGGGGTCGTCTCCGCGCTTGTGCTTGGAGGCGGCGCGTTCATTGGAGTTGGTAGCGCAAATGCGGAACCCACTTCTGCCGATGAAGCCGTATTTTGCGAACAGAATGTCTGCGTTTTTGGACTATTCTGCGATACAACCACTGCACAATGGGGCTGTGACATTCAACCCTATACTGGCAACGGTACCTGCAAAACGTACGACTGCAACATTGAGTAGCCAAGGCAAGAGCATGCGAGTTCAAAAGAGAAGCAGCAGGTGTGCTGCCAGCATCATGATCCTGCACGCTGTTTTCGTGTCCGTCGGAAGTGCTGGCGCACAGACAGCTGGCACGCATCCAGACGCGTTGAACCTGCAGTCGAAGGGGCCGACAATCGCGATCCTTCGATCTACCGCTTCGAGTGGAGTTGCAGAACTCGACGCATTCGCAGCGCGACTCAGGCGAATGGTGCGCGTCGACTCCATAGGAACGTATGATGGACCGCAGGCAACGGTTCTGGGAAGGATTCGAGACGTGGATGTTGATTCTTCAGGTCGCATCTTCATGTTGGACAATGCGTTTCAGATGGTGAGGGTGTTTGAACGGAACGGAGATCCGGCGTTCAACTTTGGCAGTGAGGGCAGCGGCCCGCTGGATTTCAGGTCGCCCTGGTCGGGTTGGGTTGAGAATGACTCGACATTTGCGGTGGTCGACGCGGTTCTTGGCACCAAGTACATCACGTCGACGGACAGGGCACGGGTCTCGCTCCAGCGAGTCGTTCCCTCCACGGCTGCGGTCACAGGTGGATGTGGTGCGAACGGTCTGTTGTACACGTACATGACGACAGCGCTTCCCGTAGGGAATGCCTACCCTGTGATTCGGGTGTCGGATCGCGCGGGTCGAACGATCAGATCCTTTGGTTCAGCTTACGACGCAGAGTCTGGGCTAGTTCGTGGTGTCATGTCGGAAGGCACTGTGGCGTGCATGCCGGATGGGGCATCGATTCACGCTCTTTCGAAGCTTCCATTCGTTCGATATTTCAATAGAAATGGTCAAGCGAGCTGGACGGCGAGATTCAATGCGTTCGTGATTGGCCACGAGACCTACGAGCCAGACGGCAACGGACGCTGGGCAATCGGCATCGATCCAGAAAGGGCCGACCACTCCTATGTAAGGCGAATCACTCCCGTCGGAAATCGATTTGCGCTTGTCCAGGTTTCGTCTTCCACTCTAGAATCGATGATCGATCGGCGGGAGTGGATGAAACTCGACACGTACGTTTTGGATGTTGCATCTGGAAAGGGGCAGTTCGTGTCAGACCGATTTCCAGTCTTGAGCGCCATCACCGGCACTCGCGCGTATGGTTTCCAAAACGATCCGTATCCTCGCATACTAGTCTTTCGAATTCCCTAGTCCTTCAGAACGAACGCTACCCGCTCTCTTGTGGAGGGATCGTATGGAACAGAAGCGCAAACTGGGCAGCTGGATACTGGGGTTGTCAGTGCTCTTCGCGGCGAGCCTCTTTGCAGGCCGAGCAGCTGCCTCACACTCGGAGCTGCCCTTGCGAACCGAAGCGAGTGAGGCAAGCATCGAAGCGGTGCCCCGGCCTGGTCGACAGCTCGTCCTCGTTTACGTTGGCTCGTCGCGCTGCGGGCCCTCGAATGCGCCGGACCTTCCGGAAACGGTTGGGGCGATTGCGACTCTGCTCAGATCAACAGCCCTCAAAGACAGTTCGGGTTTCGTACGCATTGGGGTCGCGCGCGAGATCAGTGCTCGCTCAGGATTGGAACATCTATCGAAGTTCGGCGGCTTCGATGAAATCTCAGTCGGACAGGGCGTGCTCAATACCGCGAGCTCGAAGTACATCTCGGTTGATCACAAGGGCGTGGCTGCAACGCCGCAGTTGTTGGTAGTTGATCGACGAATCGGGGACGTGCTTGGGAGCGTCGATCCTATCGCGGCTGACGAGAGAGTCCTCCTGCGGAAAGTTGGACTTGCTGAGATATCTGATTGGTTGAAGCTGGGCGCGCCGTTGCCGCAACGCTATCCCTAGCAAAGCTCGGACGCCCTACTTCATGCCGGTTGTTTCACCATGACGGTGGCAATCGAAACTACTTCTTCTGAGGACCCTCTAATGCGCCACAATGTCAAGCGAATCGCGCTCGTTGCCGCCGTCAGCGCCACTGCCCTCGCGCTCGGAGGCGCGACTGTCGCCAGCGCGGAAAATCGCGCGGTCGGCGAACTGTTCTGCGAGACCGATAAGTGCTTCGGCGGGAACGAATGCAGAGACGTAGGAACGGAGCAGACGGGTTGCCAGGTGTACGGGCCATTCGGCTCCTTCTGCAAGACGTACGACTGCAATCAGACCTAGCGTCAATACGTGTCCCGCGACGCAATCGTGCAGTGTATCGGTTGCGTGTGCGTACGGTGGTGGTCCTCCTGCCGGAGGCGACGGGAGGACAAACTGAGTCGGCACAACATCCTCGCGATGGCGACGATATTTCTGCGAGTGCTCTTGAGATTCATGGGTCTAATCTGCGCAGGCGCGACACAGTCCGAGAATTCCCTCACACTATTGCAACTAAGGAGCACCACAATGCATCGCGGACTTCTTGCTAGAATCCTGGTCGGTGTCGCGTGCGGCACGGGTACATTCCTTGGCGTGCAGTCCGCGTCGGCGGAGCAGCCGAGCCAGCGCGGAGCAATCCAGTGTGAGGACACCTATTGTGTGTTCGGCGTCTACTGTGATCTTGGTGCAGGGAGGGGTTGCGACGTGCAACCGTTTGGGAGCTACGGCTTCTGCAAAACGTACAGCTGCAACGGTACATGACTCCGCTGTCGATCCGGGGATGAACAGTCGGGAACATGATTGACAGTTTGGTCCAGCAACATCCTTTACACTGGGATTAGCTCCAATACTGTCCAGATAGTGCGAAATCTGCTACCTTGAGGAGACTTTCACTCCCGAGGGAGCTATGGCGCGGACGGCGGGGACGATTCCGGCAGGCATGCGGTTGACCAACCACATCAGTCTCGGTGTGCTGACAGCGCAGTTCCCGCGGGAGCTCGTCGATCAGGTGTTGTTCGAGACCGAGCGGGTGAATGCGCGCGAGCGCGCGCTGCCCGCGCATGTGATGGTGTACTACGTACTCGCGCCAGGCGGGGGATGAGGTTCAACGTTCGTGAATGCTTCCGCCCGCTGTTCGGGATGAGACAGTTCGTTCTTCGACCACCTGTTTGTGTCACTGCCCAGAATGACGCAAGTTCAGCCGGCGCTTTGGTGAACTGCGCCGCAACGTGTGAGTGCTTCGCGCAGTGACTGGTGATCGAGGCCGCCAAGCTCGCTGCTGCCGGTCGATTGCCGCACCATGAATCTCTCAACCGGTCTCCGCCAGGGAACTTCGGCATGCTGCGACGCGACATCCTGGGTGCTCTCCTGACGGTATTCTTCGTCGGCTGTCATTCACCGGCCGCCGCTGACTCGTCGATCCGTCGAGCCGTACTCGTGCGGCAAGCTCAGCTATCCCTCGATTCTGCACCCGCCCTGACCACGGTGTCGCAGTTGGTAGCAACCGACAGGTATGTGTTCGTAGGACAGAGCGAGGAGCAAGAGATTGTCGTCTATACCGTCGACGGGAGGTTTGTTCGCAGGATTGGACGATTGGGTAGCGGACCCGGCGAGTTTCGCTCGCTGCGCCGCTTTGGCTTGCTCTTCGATACTTTGTGGACCATCGACTGGGATCAATACCGGCTGTCGAAATTCAGTCTTTCCGGTGATCTCTTGGATGATCGAAGTCTGGTTCAGTCAGCTGCCGCGAGCGATACGACCACCGAGGTGTTCAGTCTCATGCCGGAGCAGCTGACCACTGCTGGGGAAGTATTGGGTTGGGGTGGGGTCGCCGCTCACAGGATGTCCGACGGTAGCGTGACTCGCGCGCCAATAGTCCGCTACTCTCTGGAGACCGGCCGCTCGCACACGATCGGGAGCTACGATCTGAAGTACTACGGATTGTATCTACCGAGAATAGTCTCTACGCAACCGATCGAAACGGTCACGTTCGTCGTGTACGACGGTGCCGGCCAGCGTGCTTGCATCGTTGAGCGCGACCTCCTCGCTCGAGACGGAGTCGCGGATGTTCGCGTCACCTGCCTGACACCCGCGGGCGACACCGCGTGGCAACAGTCAATCTCGTATGAGCCGATACCGTTGATGAGCGCTGAGACTGACAGTGTGCGTTTGAGTCGAGTGGTTCGACTGCGCAGGTATGCATCCGAACGCGAGATTGACGCCGCACTCTACATCCCCACTCACTGGCCTCCGGTGAGCGAGGGTTTGGCCGGTGCGGACAGTCGCATCTGGCTCCGCGGGCCGTCGCGTGCCGGCGAGATCGAGTATGTCGTGCTGGACGCAGACGGAGATGGCACTACGCGCATCAGCGTACCGAAATCGCTTCGGGTCTTGTGGGCGGATAGTACGACGGCCTGGGCGCAAGCACTCGACGAGTACGACGTGCCCACGGTGGTGCGATTCTCGATAGAGCCGCTAGGAATCTCGCTCCCATAGCCGCAGGCTCCGTCACCCTTCCCCGCATCGGATGCGAACTGAGCCGCCGTTCGAGGCCGCCGGTGGCGCACAGGGGACACGAGTCGCCTCAGCAGCGGTCACACGAGCGTGTTGCCGTGGAGGGTGGGGTGCTGGTAGAAGCCGGTGATGCCTGTGGATGGGCTGGCTTGCGTCCCGGACGACTGGGCGACGACGGCCGTCGGACCCGATCCGGTGAGAGCGAGACCGATGGCCAGCAGAACGGGGGCGCTCCGCAGCGCAGTCGAGTGGAATCGAGGCCGGCGTGAACCGCAGTGCGACATGAGGGTAGCTCCGTTCGGTGTCGAGTGAGTAGCACCCGAGATTCTATCCGAACGAGGGGTACGTCAAGTGGAAACGGTGGGAGAGCTGTTGGCGGTGGATGGTCGGCGGCCGCGATGAAGTCGAGCTGGGGGCTTTCCGCGACGGCGCTGCTCGGTCTCAGTTTGGCACTGCGATTTAGTGCGGCTGCGCTGGACCTTGGCGCCTGTGATGCCGTCCGCACCGAGATTGCGGTGCAGAGCGCCGGGCACACAATCGCCGGCACACTCGGTATGCCTCGTTCGCCCGTCTCACCCACTGCCGTCGTGGTGTATGTCAGCGGAGCAGGGGCGCAACCGCGCGAGTACTTCACCGTGACACCAGCCGACTCATCGGTGTTCGCTCAGGTGCAGCAGAGACTGCTCTGCGCCGGTGTGGGCTACTTCGAATTCGATGAAATGGGTACCGGTCGCTCGACAGGTGACTACGCCGCGAACGCGACAACCCAGTCGCTGGCGACGGATGTCACGAACATCGTGGCACAACTAGCGGCGCGGCCGGAGCTTGCGGGTACAGATGTATATCTGCTGGGGCACAGTGAGGGCGGTTTGATTGCCGCCATGGTCGCCTCCGAGGCGCCGGTCGCTGGGATCGTCACCTTGGCCGCGCCAGTGCATCGTGGCAGCGACATCATTGAATATCAGTTGGGAACTCATGCGAAGTTGTTTGGAATCCCGCGTGCGGAACTTGAAGCGACCCACACGCGAAGGTCCCAGACTGATCGCTGGTATCAGGAATTTCTGAACTTCGATCCGCACGTCGTCTACCAACGGGTGCGCGTTCCGGCGCTCGTCCTGCACGGCGCGCAGGACACCGATGTCAGCCCCGATCAGGCGGACAGTATCCTTTCGCTCATAGGAGCGCGCGACTCAACCGTAAGGTGTATTCGCTACGCAGATACTGACCACACATTTACAGACATGGCGCATGGCAACTGGCGCCCACATGAATCCGTGGTCGAAGACATCGTCTCGTTTCTCGGCGCGCTCACAAAGCGCCGATCCACGCCATTCCCTGACGCTACGCACTGCCTGGTGGGTGGTCCGGCAAGAATCGACGTCGGCCGGAACGCCAATCCTCCATGACCACGTACACCAAACTGGCGGCCTGTTCTTGGCTGCCCTCAGCAACCAGCCGTGTGCTGCTCACCGCAGCAAACGATGCCATCATTGCCCGTCCAGCGACCGGGACTCTGCGGCGCACTGGCTGGTCTTCGACCAACGTGTACTGGACAGACGCGTGGGGAGCGAGCAGGCGCACCGCGCAATGCTTCTCTCGATCATTGACGTTCTGGCCGGCGACACGGATTGACGAGGTAGTCAGAAACACGTATACTATAGTTCATGTACGTGTACGTCTAGCCACCCAGCCATGAAAACCAAACTCACCGTGACGATCGACCGCGATCTCGTCCCCATCGCCAAGCGCTTTGCCCGCGCGCGCGGGGTATCGCTGTCAGAACTCATTGAGGCAAACTTGCGACGCATCAGCAGCGCGTCCCACACATCCTCGTTCTCCGAGCGATGGCGGGGGAAGTTCGTCGAATCCGGAAACGAGGATGAGCGCTACCGGGCGCTGGCAAAGAAGTACTTGTGATCGTCCTCGTTGATACCGATGTCCTGATCGACGTCGCGCTTGACCGCGCGCCGTTCGCGAGCGATGCCGCTGCGCTTCTGGACGCTTTGGAGGGCGGTGCGTCCAAAGGGTTCATCGCCTGGCACAGCATCTCGAACTTCTACCACCTCGTCTCCGCCAAGCAGGAGCGCGCCGCCACGCTTCGGTTTGTCGAGGAGCTGACGCAATTCCTCGATGTCGCGCCAACGTCGCGCGAATATCTGCGCCAAGCACTGGCGCTGCCCCTCTCCGACTTTGAAGATGCCATGCAGGTCGCTGCCGCGAGCGCGTGCGCCGCAGACTTCATCGCAACCCGGAACGTGAAGGATTTCAAGAAGTCGCCTATTCCCGCCATCACACCCAAGCAGGCATTGTCGCGGTTGGTGTGACGAGTGTCAGACATGCGCGCTTTGCATATCGCGGAAGTGCCGTTCGCTGGCTCCTTCCTGTCGCAAGTGGCCGTGCGCAGGGCGACCGGCCTCCTCCTCAATCACGCCGACGGGTGGGCTGTAGAACTCCGATGACGGGAACGATTGCGCAAGCCGCACGGCGTCACCAACACCGAGTTTCATCACCACATCGACATCCTGCGTGAGTCGCGGCTCCCCGTAGAGAATCGCCGCCACGCCGCCGGCCACCATCCACTCCACACCACACGCCGTGAGCCTCGGCGCAAACACGCTCAGGACGTCAGTCGGCTGCAGCACGAAACACTCCGAGTGCCGCGTCCCGCACACGCGCATCATCGAAGTCGGGGTGGCGCAAACGCACGCCCGTGCAGGTCAGCTCCCACGCCAGACGACCGAGATCGTCAGCCAACCGCAACTTTTCCTCGAACGACATGGCGCGATATCGCAAGGTCTGGCGGAGCGTAACGTCCGACTGGACGGCGCGCGGGAGTCGTAGACGGGCGGAGTCGGTCATGAAGCGAAGAGTACGACGGCGACGGAGCGAGTGCGAGAGGCCGCCTCTGGCGACCCTTCATGCCTACCGGTAGACTCACAGCAGTCGTCCGCCATCCACTGCGACGCGCAGCGGGCGCGAAACACCACTGGGGCATGCATGCGCGATGGACGAACGGCCCCGGGTCCGTCCGGGAGAGCTCACCGGTTGCTTACCACGCCGCCGCGACTGCTGGTGCTGGCACTGCTGGCCCTGTTCGCAACGGCGCCAACACGCGTGAGCCACGCCCAGGCGCCAACGGCTGCGCCGGACGCCACCCTCGCCATCCGTTCAACCGCCGATTCTCTGGTCTGGCTCACGGCGCGCACTCCGGAATTCACCGCAGCAGAAGACGCACGCTGCGTGCTCAATGGCGTGCGGGCGGTCTTCTCGCTGGCAGACGGCCGAGTGGTGGCGGCAAACGGCGGTGGCCAGCAGTTCTGCACCTTCTCGGCGACGGGGCAACTCGTCGAAGTGTACGGGCGACGCGGCTCCGGGCCCGGCGAGTACCGGTCCCTGCAGTTCGTGGGCAGACTCGGCGGCGATTCCATTGTCGTCTACGACGGCGGCCTGCGCCGGCTGTCGATTGCCTCACCCTCCGGCGAGTTCGTACGATCGCTGCCGATTGTGCCGCCGTCGGACACGCTCGGCAGCGTGGTGTCCATGCTCGGACTTCCCGATCGAACAGTGATTGTTGGGTTCTCCGATTTCTCTAGCGGCGCCCCGTCGCCGGAGGCCAAGAGCTTCACGCAGACGCTGGTGCGATATTCGGCAACCGGCGAACGGCTGAACACGCTCGGCTCACATTTCGCCTCCGAACACTTTATTCAAACTGTGCCCCTGGAAATGGGTGGCGTGGCCTACTGGGAACGCGCGTTCGGACGGCGCGGGAGTCTCGCCGCCGGTCCTGGTGTGGTCTACCTCGCAGACGCCTCGGACATGTCGATACGCGTGCTCTTTGCTGACGGACGCGGCGGCCAGCTCCTCAGCGCCGGTGAGGCGTCCGCCCCTGTCACCGCCCGTGAAATTGACGCGTATGGCGCGAGATCCCGCTCGCAGACGGAACCGAACCGGTTGGCCATCGAAGAGCGTCGGCTGAAGGAGATGCCGTTCCCCGGCGCTTTCCCGAGCTACGGCGGCGTGGTATCTTCGACCACCAACGAACTCTGGTTCAAACCGTACTCGTGGAACAGCGACCTCGCCCGCACCAACACCACCTG
>JBBSPE010000152.1:0-9985 GCA_038259155.1 Gemmatimonadales bacterium | reverse complement strand
CCACCGTCCTCACCGCCTGCGCCACCTCCGACGTGCCGGCGCAGGCGGCCGCGCAGCAAGCCGGCAGTGTGTCGTTCACCGTGGTGAACGTGGTGGACGGCCTGCATTTTCCCCTGTCCATGGCGTTTCTTCCGGACGGCGACATGCTCGTCACCGAGAAGGCCGGCACACTGCGCCGCGTACACAACGGCGTGTTGTCACCCGAGCCCATCACCGGCACGCCCACGGTGGTGAGTCGCGGGCAGGCGGGGCTGCACGAGGTGACGCCGCATCCGCAGTTTGCCACGAACAAGCTGCTCTACTTCGCCTACGCGAAGGCGACCACCGGCAACAACGCCACCACGGCGCTCGCGCGCGGCCGGTTGGAAGGCAACACGATCGTGGACCTGACCGACATCTTCGTGGCCGAGACCAATAGCAGCGCTGGTCAGCATTTTGGCGGGCGCATTGCCTTCGACAAGGATGGCTATCTGTACCTGTCGGTCGGCGATCGTGGTGCCCCGCCCTCTGGCAACCTGGAGGCACACCCCGCGCAGAACCCGGGAAATCATCAGGGCACGATCAATCGACTGCACGACGATGGACGGGTGCCGACGGACAACCCGTTTGTCGGACAGGCGGGCAAGCGGCCGGAGATCTGGTCCTACGGCCATCGTAATCCGCAGGGACTCGCGTTCCACCCGGTGACCGGCGTGCTGTTCGAGGCGGAGCACGGCCCCATGGGCGGCGACGAACTCAACGCGCCGGTGAAGGGCGGAAACTTCGGCTGGCCGGTAATCACGTATGGCATGAACTACAATCGCACGCCGATCACGAGCGAGCGTTCGCGGGCGGGGATGGAGCAGCCGATCAAGTACTGGGTGCCGTCCATTGCCACGTCCGGGCTCATGATCTACAACGGCGACAAGTTTCCGTCGTGGAAGGGGAGCGCGTTTGTGGGTGGCCTCGCGGGGCAGCAGCTGGCGCGCGTGGCGCTGAACGGCACCGCCTTCAGCAGCGAGGAGACGCTGCTCAAGGAGGTGATCGGGCGCGTCCGAGATGTGCGCGAGGGGCCGGACGGTTTTATCTACATTGCCGTGGACAAGGACGGCGGGCCCGGCACGATCGTGCGACTGGAGCCGCGCGCTCGCTGAGCGGTATTACGGCAGCTGATGCTGTCCCTTGGCCTCGCGCCCGAGCTGGCGCGAGAAGTTGATGGCCACGATGATCAGCGCGCCGAAAATGCAGGTGAACGCGGTGTAGCACACCGTCGCCACGATCGGCTCAAGGCCGCCCGTTGCGTTGGGCGTGGACATGATGATCAGCACCACGTACAGGCCAATCAGTGGCAGGACGGCGGCAAGCGCGGCGAAGCTCAGGAGGCGGAGTACGTTTGACGGCATGGGTCGCAAGCGAGAGTGAGCGTCCGTGCGACTCGACAGCGCACGTTCAACAACCCAACTATAGCTTCCGGCCACAGGTTCCGGGAGTCCGTCGCTACCCCTCGTCGTACTCCGCCACGCCGGCCTCCGTGACCCGGTGCGAAATCAGCGGCAGCGGCGGCTCGGCCTCGTCGCCAATGATGATCGCCCCCGCCATCGCCGCTCTGCCCGCCGCAAGCCCGGCGGTGTCGCGCGCGTAGATGGTGGCCAGTGGCTCCCCAGTCCGCACCACATCGCCGGGCCGAGCCGTGATCACGAAGCCCACCGCCGGGTCTACGGTGTCCTCCACGCGCGTTCGGCCGCCCCCCAGGGCGATAATCCCGTGTCCCACCGCCCGCGGCTCCACGCGCACCACCACGCCGCCACGCGCCGCCACGAACACGTCGCATTCCGGCGCCTCCGGTAGCAGCCCCGGGTCGTCCACCACCGCTGGATCGCCTCCCTGTGCTGCGATGATCCGCTGCAGGCACTCGGCCGCTCGTCCACTCGAAATCGCGACCTCCATGCGCCGGCGCGCCTCCTGCCGGTCGCGTACCACGCCGGCGACAAGCAGCATCTCGGCACCCAAGGCGTAGGTCACCCGCATGAGGTCGGGCGGGCCCTCCCCGCGCAGCGCCATGATCGATTCCTCCACCTCGATGGCATTGCCGCAGGCGCGGCCCAGCGGACGGTCCATGGCCGTCAGCAGAGCGATCACCGGACAGCCGTGGTCCGCACCCAGCTCGATCATGGTGCGCGCGAGCTCCAGACCGCGTTCCACCTCGGGCAGAAACGCGCCGGAACCGCATTTCACGTCGAGCACCAACCCAGTGAGTCCCTCCGAGAGCTTCTTGCTCATGATGCTCGCGGCGATGAGCGGAATCGACTCCACCGTGCCGGTGGCGTCGCGGAGCGCGTACAGCTTGCGGTCCGCGGGCGCGATCTCCCCGGTCTGCCCCATGAGGGCGCAACCGATCGACTCGAGCTGGCGTGTGGCTTCGGCCAGCGACAATCCGGTGCGAAAGCCGGGGATCGACTCGAGTTTGTCGAGGGTACCACCGGTATGGCCAAGACCGCGACCGGACATCATGGGTACGGCCACGCCGAGTGAGGCGACCAGCGGCGCGAGGATCAGCGACACCTTGTCGCCCACACCGCCGGTGGAGTGTTTGTCCACGCGTGGTTGCCGCAGGTGCGACAGGTCGAGCGAGGAGCCGGAGCGCAGCATCGCGTCGGTGAGTGCGCGTGTCTCGTCGCGATCGAGCCCGCGAAAAAAGATGGCCATGGCCAGGGCCGCCATCTGGTAGTCCGGCACGTCGCCCGCGGCGTATGCACGCATGAGCTGGTTCCATTCACCGGAACCAATGCGACCACCGTCGCGCTTTCGTTCAATCAGAGGACGCGCCAACATGGGACTGGGCATGAGAATCACATGAGAATCGCACGAGTGATCGCGGGAGCGTTGATGATAGCGGCCTGGTCGCCGGCGCATCGGGCAGCAGCGCAGCCGCCGGTGACGAGCCTGCTGGACACGGGCGACCGTGAGCGGGCGGATCGTCAGCCGGCGGCGGCGCTCGCCGCCTACGAGGCGGCGCTTGACGCCGCTCCCAACAACTACGGTGCGTTGTGGCGCACGTCCAGCGCGCTCATCGATGTGTCGGAGTTCGACACGAACAAGGAACGTCGAAAAGCGGCCTTCTCGCGAGCGGCCGACCTGGCGCGTCGGGCCGTTTCGCTGCGCCCGGACAGCGCCGCCGGCTATTTCGAGCTTTCCCGGGCGCTCGGCCGGCAGGCCCTGTCCGTCAGCGCCCGCGAGCGGACCGGCTATGCGTTGGACGTGCGCGAGGCGGCCCTCAAGACCCTGTCCATTGATTCGCTGCACGCGGGAGCGATGCACGTGCTGGGGCGCTGGAACGCCGAGGTGATGCGACTGAACGGCTTCACGCGCATGATCGCCAAGACGTTTCTGGGCGGGAAGGTGTTCGGTGAGGCGAGTTGGGACAACGCGATTCGACTGCTGGAGCGGGCGGTGCAGATCGAGCCGAATCGCACCGTGCACCTGCTGGCGCTGGGTGAGGTGTACCGGGACGCGGGCAACACGGAGAAAGCGCGCGCGACGTTGAATGCCGCGATCCGCGCACCACTTCATGATCCGAACGACGAAGCCTACAAGCGAGAGGCGAAGCGCACACTGGACACACTGGACGCACGATGACCCGCAAACAACGAGGGGCGCCCATTTGTGGGCGCCCCTCGTTGTTTGCGGGCGATGCTACGTTCCGTGCTCACCTGCCCTGCTGCTGCGATGCGCTCACGCCGCTGCCGGGTGCGTTGATGGGCAGTGCTCAGGTGCGAATGCGCTTGCGACCGTTTTCGAGCGTCTCTTCTCCAAGGTCGCGCAGGCGCGCGGCCTGACGGCGCGCGCGCTTCATCCCGGCGCGTGCGGCGCGGCGCGCGGCCCGCTCAGCGTCATCCCACGAATCCTCCACGAGCTCCGCACCATCGCTGTACGCCTTGCGCGCCCGCTTGGCGATGCGCTTGCGGGTGTCCTCGCCAGTTGCCGGCGCGAGGAGCAGCGCTGACGCGGCACCAAGAATGGCGCCAACAAGCAGGCCGATGCCGAGCGTCTGCAGGCGCTAGGTCTCGTGGTGCTTCTCGCGGCGGAACGATTCGAACATGGGCATAAAGAGTCTCCTGAAGGGCGCGATCCGTTGGCACCGGAGGCTGCGGCGCAATGCCACAGAGCGGAACCGTTTGGGCGGCGCGGTGAACAATCAGCGCTTAAGATCAATCGGAGGCGAACAGGCCGACGTGATTCAGCGCACGGTGCACGTGCACAACTCGCATAGTTAAACGGCGTGGTCAGCCGGGCAGTCGCGCCCCGGTGAACCTTCTCCGTTCATTCTCATACACCATTCGCGGGCGATTTGTGCCACGTCCGGCGGGGACCTGATGACCGAGGGCCACTCCAGCGAACCACACGCCGCACACGCGGCGTCTGTTCCCCCCGCGGTGCGCGACCGCGCGACCGCGCTCCAGGCCCAGCTGACCGCCGCGTCGCATGAGTACTACGTGCTCGACCAACCGTCGCTGTCCGATGGCGAGTACGACCGGGCCTTCCGCGAACTGCAGGAGCTCGAGACGACGCACCCGAGCCTGCGCACGCCCGACTCCCCCACGCAGCGCATTGGCGCGCCGGTCCAGAGCGGATTCGCCCGACATACCCACCTCGTCCCCATGCTCTCGCTCGGCAATGCCTTCTCGGCCGACGAAATCGTGGAGTGGGAGGAGCGGCTGGTTCGCACGGCCGGCAGCGACGTCACGGCCAGCGGCTATGTCGCGGAGCTCAAGATCGACGGGGCGGCCATCGCGCTCACGTATGCCGATGGCGTGCTCGTTTCGGGCGCCACTCGTGGTGATGGCACCGTGGGCGAGAACGTCACGGCGAACATCCGCACCGTGCGTGGCATCCCGCTCCGCCTGCGCGGTGAGGCCCCGCCGCTGGTGGAAGTGCGCGGTGAACTGTACATGCCGTTCGACCTGTTCGAACGCATGAACGAGGAGCGGGTGCGCGCCGGGGAGCCCGTGTTCGCGAACCCGCGCAACTCCGCCGCCGGATCGCTGCGCCAACTCGACCCCGCCATGACCGCGGCCCGACCGCTCCGGTTTTTCGGGTACACCGCCGTGCTGCCGGACGGACGCGCGCCGGCCGACACTCAAGGCGCACTGCTCGATCAGCTTGACGCGTGGGGCATTCCCGTGGCGCCACATCGCCGGCACTGTCGTACGGTAGCAGAGGTGAACGCGTGGGCGCACGAGGTGGAGCACACCGTTCGCGGCGAGCTCAACTTTGCCATTGACGGCGGCGTGGTGAAGGTGGATCAGGTACGCGTGCAACAGGATCTGGGCGTGGTGGGCGGCCGCGAGCCGCGCTGGGCGATCGCGCGCAAATTCGCGGCGGACATTGCCGTCACGCGACTGCTCGACATCAAGGTGAACACCGGACGCACCGGGGTGCTGACGCCCTACGCGGTGCTGGAACCGGTGTTGGTGGGCGGCACGACCGTGACGTTCGCGACGCTCCACAACGCCGACCTCGTGGCCGCCAAGGACCTGCGCATTCGCGACATGGTGCAGGTCAAACGCGCGGGCGACGTCATCCCGCAGGTGATCGGCCCCGTGCCGGAACAGCGCGATGGCTCGCAGAGACCGTGGGAGGCACCCACCGTCTGCCCCGCGTGCGGCACGCCCGTGTCTCGCGAGGAGGACGGGGTAGGACTGTACTGCCCCAATGTGCAGTGCGCCGGCCGCCAGCTCGAAGGGCTGGTGCACTTTGCCGCCCGCGACTGCATGGACATCGAAGGCCTGTCGTACCAGCGCATCAAGCAGCTGCTCGATGCAGAGCTCGTGCGCGACGCGGCCGATCTCTACGCGCTCACGGTGGCGCAGGTGGTGGCGCTCGAACGTTTTGCCGACCGGAGCGCGGAAAATTTGGTGGCGGCCATCGCGGCCTCGCGCGACCAGCCGCTGTCACGCCTGCTGTTCGCACTCGGTATCCGGCATGTGGGTGGTCAGGCCGCGCAGCTGCTTGCACGCCGGTTCGGGCTGATGGATGCCCTCCAGCAGGCCACCGTGGAAGAAATCAGTGCGGTGCGCGGCGTGGGTGATGTGATTGCCCAATCGGTGCGCAGCTTTTTCGACGATGACACCTCGTCGGCGCTGGTGACGCGCCTGCGCGAGGCTGGGGTTCGAATGGACGAGCCGGCGGCCCAGCAGGCGTCGGGCACGCTCAACGGCGCCGTGGTTGTCATCACGGGAACGCTGCCCACCCTCTCACGGGGCGAGGCCACGGCGCTGGTGGAGAATGCGGGAGGACGCGTCACCAGCTCGGTGTCGCGCAAGACCAGCTTCGTGGTGGCCGGCGACGAGGCCGGCAGCAAGCTTGAGAAGGCGCGCGAGCTCGGGATCGAGGTGATCGACGAGGCCCAGCTGCGGCTGCGCGTCAGCGGTGAGACTGGGTGACCGTCACGCCCCGGGCAACTTGTGTCACGGCGACGCCCCGGGGCGTGCCGCTTGACGTGACGGGGCCGCGCGGCGAGCGTCCCCCTACCAAACACCTCGTGCGCGAGGATTTTCTTCCGTCCGCCAGTGTGAAGCCCGGGTCATGACGAGCTCTCTTTCTTCCCAGTCCAGCCGTTCGGTTGTCGTACCGAGCGAGTTCTTCGCTGCCTTACGTGCGTCCACGGCGCGCTCCGCCGAGGCCGTGGGCCCTGCGCGTGACGCCGGCTACGCTGCCGGCGTGGCGCTGTACGACACATTCGGGGAGTGGCTCGCGGAGCACGGCCAGCAACCCGCCGAGCTGTTGCCCGAAGACGAGTTCGGCACGTTGTTGGCCGACTTCCTGACGGCGGCCGGCTGGGGCGCCCTGGGCGTGGTGGCCCTGAGTGATGCGGTCATGGCGCTCGACAGCACCGAGTGGCCCGAGGCGGAGGAGACGGCTGGCGCGAGCGCCCCGTCATGCCATGTGGGCACCGGCCTGCTGGCCGGCTTCCTTGGGCGGCTGGCCGACGCGCCGTTGGCTGTGCTCGAGGTGGAATGCCGTTCTGCCGGCGCGCCGCACTGCCGGTTCGTGGTGGGCAGTGTGGACGTGCTCCAGTACATCTTCGAGGCCATGGAGCGGGGCGTGTCGTATCAGCACGCCGCATCGAGCGCCGCTTCGGGCTGAGAAACGCCCCCGTCCGCCGGCTATTCCTCCGGCAGCAGGCCGGCGTACTTGGGGTTGGGTACCAGATCGTGATCGATCAGAATTTCCCGGTCCCACGGGAGAACGATGGCGCTTTCGGTGGCGAGCCCGTGATAGTCCGGCTCGTATGTGCCCGTCTTGAATCCCACCGCCGTGCGCACCTCGTGCGCACCCGCATTCACCAGCGCGGATACGGCCAGACGTAGCGTGTCGCCCGATCCACAGGTCTCGTCCACAATGAGCGCGCGCTTGCCGCGCACCTCCGGCGGCGCCGCCCCGAACACCGCCGGCGTCTCGCGAATGCGGTCGGCGCTGAAACGGCGGCTCACCAAAATCGAGTAGAACGGGCGATCCAGAATGGCGGCGATGGCGGCACCCGGTACGACGCCCGCCGTGGCGATGCCCACCACGAGATCCGGTTCGTACGTGCGGGCGACCTTGAGGGCCAGTGCGCGCGAGAGCTCGCCGAACAACGGCCAGTCCACAACAAGCACACCGCGCGAAGGATCAGGCCGGTAGGTTGCCGACGGCATGCAGGGCTCCGGAGAACGGGATCGAGCAGTCGTGGCGAGCGATGTGCGCGCAACACACTTCCCAGAGAGTGTACACGAGCTGCGGTCAGGGAGCCAGTCGCAGCGCGGCAACGTGACGCACGTCCCGCTCGCCGCTTGTAGGGGCGCGACCCGCGACGTAGCTTGGGGCATCCGCGCCAACTTGGCTTTCGTTTCTCCCCACTGCCCCCGCGCGAGCGCATGTCCTGGTGGCAACGCATCACCGGCGGCTCCTCCGAGCGCGACGGTTCCCCGCGAACGACCGACTATCTCGCCGAGGCGATCGACCTTGAGGCGCGAGGCGATTTCGCCAACGCGCTGACGTCGTATCGTCTTGCGCTGCGGCAGCGACCCGACGACCCGAAGGTGCTGCAGAACATCGCCATCGCCTTCTCCAAGACGTCGCAGCCGGAAGAAGCGATTCGGTCGTATCGCCGTGCGCTCGAGCTCGAGCCGGCGCTTGCCGGCGCGCATTACGGGCTCGCGTTCCTGCTGCTCAAGCGTGCGGACACAGCGGGGTGCGCCGCACATCTTGAGGCCTTCCTGCGCACCACGCGCCGTGACGGCGACTCGGCGCGCTTCGTCGCGCACGCCGAGCGGACGCTGGCGTCGCTGTCGGGCGAGGCCGCCGGCGCTGACGATGCCGCTCTGGACTCCGGTACGGTTGCCCGCGACGATGCCCAGTGGGCGGATCCATCGGTCCGGCATGAGAGCGAGTCCCGTTCTGCGCACCGGAACTCGGATCTCTCCGATCCGGGCCCCGGTCGCTAGCGTGGGCCGCGTCCTCTCGATTGTCAGCCAGAAGGGTGGGGTCGGCAAAACCACCACGGCCGTGAACCTCGCCGCCGCCTTCGCGCGTCGCGGCCTGAAGACGCTGCTCGTGGACACCGATCCGCAGGGCGCGGTGCGCTACGGCGTTGGATTGCGACGCGGGCACGCCACCGTGGGCTTCGACGACTTCCTGCGCGGTGAGCGTTCCCTGCGCGAAGTGATCCTGCCCACCGCGCTGCCATGGTTGCGCGTGATCCTGGCCGGATCGGTGAGCGACCAAGCCGATCATTCCGCCTTCCAAGCCAGCGTCGGCGGATCGCGCGTGCTCAGCGACCTGCTGGAGACCGCGCGGGAGCGCTGCCACATCGTGGTGGTGGACACGCCACCAGGGCTTGGCGCGATCACCCGCCGCGTGCTGGCGGCGAGCCAGCACGTGATTGTGCCGCTGCAGTGCGAACCGCTGGCCCTGCAGACCACGCCGCAGATCCTGCGCGCGATTCAGGACGTGGTCAGTGAGAACGACGAACTGATTCTCGAAGGGCTGCTGCTCACGATGTACGAGGCCGGCACCCTCGCCACGGAGCGCGTGTCGCACTACGTGCGCGAGCACTTGCCGCAGCACCTTGTGTTCCAGACACGCATTCCGCGTACACCGGCCACTGCCGACGCGTTTGCGGCGGGACAGCCCGTGGTCCTGCGCGCGCCGTCCGACGCGGCGAGTCAGGCCTACGTGAACGTCGCGACCCTGCTGGCCGAGCGCATCGGCTGATGTCGTCGTGGTCGTGGGCCGGAAGTCCGCGTCGGGTCCGACGCGGCGCGCTGCTGGCGGCTGTGACGGCTGCAGTGTGGACGGCCGGCGCGTGCGCAGCGATCACCAGTGACCCCACGGTGCCGGCCTCCATTGAGCGGGTGGCCAAGCCGTTCCCGTCCATTGCGGTCGGTGATACGCTGCGCGACACGCTCGGCGTCGCGCAGCCGCTCCGTGTGGTGGTGCGCGACCTGGCGGGTGATCCCATCACGGACGCGCCGGTGCGCTTTCAGTACGTGCAGTTCGATCGCGACAGTGCACTCGACGTGGACTCGATCACCGGGTTTGTGCGCGCGGTGAAGCTTCCCACAGGATCGCCGGTGCTCGTGGCCGCGCGTGTGGGCACCTTTATTCAGGTGCTCGATACCGTACGCGTGGTGGTGCCGCCCGACATGGTCTCGCTCACGCGGGATACGGCCATTGTAGGATTCGTTCCCGATACCGGCGCCCGGGGCATCGACAACAACAGCGCTCCCGTCGAGGTCAAGCTGCAGTCCGACTCGGCCGGCACGTTGCGCGATGCCCAGGGGTGGCTTGTGCGGTTCGCCATCCTGCGCCCGTTCAACCCGACCAACGACACCACGGCCGCGGCGTTTCTTATCAGCGAGACCACCGCGCGTCCATCGCAGTTCGACACGTCGGGCACCACGGGACTGGCCGCTCGGCGCGTCCGCATCCGGCCCAACATCTTTCCGAGCGGAACCACGCTCTG
>JBBSPE010000151.1:0-10021 GCA_038259155.1 Gemmatimonadales bacterium | reverse complement strand
CGCGCAGCTTTCGCGACGTGCTGCAACTGTCCAAGCAGCACAGCGTCAACATGCGCACGGCGGCGTACATGCTCTCGATCAGCCGCGTGGCGACGGTGCATCGGCTGCGTGGCATCTACGCCTGACGTTCCACAGCCATGGCGGTGCGCGTGTCGGTGGTCGTCGTGGGCAAGCCCAAGCAGGGGGGGCTCGCCCAGGCGATCGAGGAGTACGAAACGCGCGCCGCGCGCTACTGGCCGCTCGACGTGAGCGAGGTGCGGGAGGTCTCTGGCCGCTCGCGCTCCGCCGAACAGGTGCGGGAGGAGGAGGCCGAGCGCCTGTTGGCGCGTGTGCCCGCGGCGGCGCGTGTGTTTGCCTGCGAGCCGGACGGCGAGCGCTTCGACTCCGTGGCATTCGCCGAGCTGCTGTCTGCGTCGCGGGATCAGGCCACCGATCTCGCGTTTGTCATTGGCGGCGCGCAGGGCCTTGGACGCGCGGTGACGGCCCGCGCGACCCGGAGCCTCAATCTCGCGCCATGGACACTTCCGCACGAACTCGCACGCCTGGTGCTCGCCGAGCAACTCTATCGCGCGGGCACCATCGCGCGAGGCGAACCGTATCACAAGTGACCTGCACGCCATCGTGACTACTACCGATCGTCCCATCCTGCGCTCCGTCGCGCTCGGCGGATCGCTGCTGTCCCGCGCCATCCAATCCGGAACTGCGCCCACCGAATGGCACATGCGCCGGCCGGAGGGCGTGGCCGCGTGGCGTGCCCACGTTGATCAGGTGCGTGCGCCCGGCGTGGATTGGCTCGCACCGATCAGTGCCGCGTTTGGCCCCAACATGCACACCGCGGGCCGCCGTCGTTTGGCCGATGCCGCGCGTGATGGCGTGGTGGTCACCACCGGTCAGCAACCCGGTCTGTTCGGTGGGCCGGCGTACACGCTGACCAAGGCGCTCTCCGCGCTCGCCCTGGCCGATGAGCTGTCGGCACAGTTGCGCCTGCCCGTGGCGCCGGTGTTCTGGGCCGCCACCGACGACACCGACTGGCACGAGGCCGCCGCCACTCACGTGGTAGGAGACAACGGACTCGAGAAGCTCTCACTGCCCGGTCCGGCTACCGACGGCGTGGCCATGGCCGACGTCCCGCTCGACGCTCGCGACGTCATGCACGAATTGCGGGCCGCTTTGCGCGCCGCGGCGGGCTCCGCGGCCGACCCGCTGCCGCTCGACCTGATCGATGCGGCGTATGTGGAAGGGGAAACCATCGGCTCCGCATACGTCACCTGGCTGCGTTCCATGCTCGAGCCGCTCGGCATCGCGGTGGTGGACGCCTCGCACAGCGCGCTGCGCACGGCCGCGGATCCGTTTCTGCGATCATCGCTGCGTCGAGCAGGGGCTGTCGCATCCGCACTCGACCAGCGCGAGCGCGAGATCGTGGGGCTCGATTTCACGCCGCAAGTTGAACAGGTGAGCGGTCTGTCCCTGGTGTTCGAGACGTCGCACGGAACGCGCTCACGGGTGCCACTCGCCGAGGCGAGCGCACGGGCCGATAGCGCGGTGCCCGGGTCGCTCGGGGCGAACGTCCTCCTGCGTCCCATTCTCGAGCGGTCGCTGCTGCCCACCGTGTGTTACGTGGCGGGCCCGGGAGAACTGGGGTACTTCGCGCAGGTCACGGCGGCGGCTGGCGCGCTGGAGGTTGCCAAGCCTGTGGCCGTACCGCGCTGGGGAATGTCGTGGTGCGAACCGCAAACGAGCCGCCTCTTGGAACGGCTCGACAGCACGGCGGAAGATCTGCAGGTGCCCCATGTGCTGGAGGGGAAGCTGGCGAGGGCGGCGATGGATCGCGACGTTAGCGACGCACTCGAGCGGCTGCGCGGTACCATCGACGCGCAGGTCGCCGCGCTCGGCAGCGCTGTGTCCACCGATCGTGCACTCGTTGACGACAGCGTGATGGTGGGACTCTCGCGAGATCTGGTGCATCGGGTGGAGCGCATCGAGCGCCGCTTGCTTGCAGCTGTCAAGCGACGCGAGACCGGAACGGCGCGCGACATTGCGGTGGCGCGTGCCGCGTTGCACCCGCTTGGTTCATCGCCGGAGCGCGTGTTGTCCCTCATTCCGACGCTCGCCCGATTTGGACTCGGCCTGCTTGACGAGATGCGGGGACTGGCACGGGAGCACGCGCGCGCTCTGGTGAGCGGCAGCTCCGCATCTTCTGCGTGATGAACGCCCCGGACGCGGCGCAATCGCGGCGTCATGGAGCGCCGGTCCACAGGTGAGCACATCTTCGGACGGCCGCGATCGCGCTGCTGGCCGGTCGGCAGGACTGGTGGCGTCTGGTATCCTCGTCAGTCGGCTGATGGGCTTCGTGCGCACCTGGTTTCTGGCGCGCTACCTCGGGACCGATGCGGCGAACGACGCCTACACGATGGCGCTCAGGGTACCGAACGCGCTGCGGAATCTCCTGGGTGAAGGCACGCTGTCGGCGGCCTTCGTTCCGGTGTACAGCGGCCTGCTGGCCCGTGGCGATGAACGCGGTGCGCGCGCGCTCGCCAACGCGCTGCTGGGTGTGCTGCTCGGTGCAGTGTCTTTGCTGTCGCTGCTGGGCATGCTGCTTGCGCCGTGGCTGACGGCAATCTTCGCCCCGGGATTCGACGCCGAGTTGGCCGCGCTCACCACACGCATGATTCGCGTGCTGTTCCCGATGGCCGGTCTCATGGTGCTCTCCGGCTGGTGTCTGGGCGTCCAGAACTCACACCGTCGGTTTTTTGTGTCGTACGCGAGCGCGGCGATGTGGTCGGTGGCGCAGATCGTCCTGTTGGTCGGGTGGGGGGCGCGCGCTGAATCGTTGGCGCAACTCGCGTGGTGGCTCTCGTGGGCGACGCTGGCCGGTGCCGCGCTGCAGGTCGCCGCGCAGCTGCCGGAGGTCTGGCGGCTTGCGGGCCCTCTGCGTCCCACGGTGGATCTCGGTGCAGAGGGCGTCCGCACCACGTTGCGGAATATTGTGCCCGTGGTGGGCGCGCTCGGTGTGGTGCAGGTGTCCGGGTTTGCCGACAGCTTCATTGCGTCGTTCCTTCCCAGCGGCTCGGTGACCACGCTGGCGTATGCCAACCAACTCATGTTGCTGCCGGTGGCGTTGTTCGGCATTTCGGTGTCCGCGTCATCGCTGCCTGAGCTTTCGCGGGAGCGGGGCGTGCTTGGCGCCGACCAGGCCGCTGCGGCGCTCCGGGAACGTGTGCAGTCCGGATGGCTGCGCATCCTGTTCTATGTAATTCCAAGTGCGCTGGTGTTCATCGTGTTCGGAGACCTGCTCGTGGGCATGGTGCTGCGTTCCGGCAAGTTCGGGCTGGCGGAACAGCGGCTGGTGCACGTGACCTTGGCGGCGTACGCCGTGGCGCTCGCGAGCTTTGCGTCGAACCGACTGTTCGCCGCGGTGTTCCACTCCATGCAGGACTACCGCACACCGCTTCGCCTCGCGATGGTGAGCGTGTCGGTGACGGTCGTGACTGCGGCGGCGCTGTCGCTGCCGTGGCGTGCCGATCCGCTCGCGGTGGCCGGCGTCGCGCTCGGAGCCGCCTTGGGATCGTGGGTGAACTTCGCACTGTTGTACAGTCGATTGCGTCGGGTACTTGGCGCAATCGCCACCGGAAGCGTGCCGAGCACCATTGGTCGAATTGTAGGCACCACTGGCATTGCCGCGCTGGCGGCTGCCGGGTTGCGTCTTCTCACCGCCGGGCAACACCGCTGGGTGCAGGGTCCTCTTGTGCTCGGCGGCTTTTCACTGTGCTATCTGCTGGTCTCCTGGTTTCTGGGGTCGAGCGAGGCGGCCCGCTGGCTGCGGTTGCGACCGCGCCGCGCGACGGAGGGAAAGTGAGCACAACGGAACGCATGCCGGACGCCGTGGCCGCCAAGGTCCCGCACCTCCCGGAATCTCCGGGCGTCTACCTGTGGAAGGACATCGAAGGCAACACGCTGTACGTGGGCAAAGCCAAGCGGTTGCGGTCGCGCGTGCGCAGCTATTTCGCGCTCGACCATGTGAGCCCCAAAACGGTGGCGCTCGTGCGCCGAATTGCCGACGTCGAGACGCTGGTGGTGCCAACCGAGGCGCACGCGCTGATTCTCGAGGCCAACCTCATCAAGGAGTACCGCCCGCGCTTCAACGTCGCGCTTCGCGATGACAAGTCCTATCCGTACATCAAGGTCACGGTGGCCGAGCCGTTTCCGCGCGTACTCGTGACGCGCCGACTGCTTGATGACGGCGCCCGCTATTTCGGGCCCTACACCGACGTGAGCGCGATGCGACGGGCACTCAACGTGGTGAAGCGGCTCTTCACCGTGCGATCGTGCCACTACGACCTGCCGCGCGAGGCGCCGGAGCGTCCGTGTCTGGACTACTTCATCAAACGCTGTCACGCGCCCTGCGTGGGCTGGCAGGACGTCGCGTCGTATCGGATGATGATTGACGACGTAGTGGCCTTTCTTGATGGGCGCACGAGTGACGTGGTCGCGCGCGTGCGGACGCGAATGATCGAGGCGTCGGAGCGCATGGACTTCGAGCTCGCCGCCGAGATGCGCGATGCAGTGCAACATCTGGAGAAAATGGAGGAGCCCACGGTCGTGGTGGACGTGGAGGGCGGCGACCGCGATGTGATCGGTTTTGCACGGGACGGGGAGGACGCGTGCGCGGTGGTACTGCGTGTGCGCGACGGCAAACTGCTCGCACGCGACCAACGGTTGCTCGAGCACGCGGAGGACGTTGACGATGGCGATGTGCTCTCGGCCTTCCTGCTGCAGTGGTATCGCACGGCCCCCGGACGCTCACGCCTGCTGCTGTTGCCGTTTCCCGTGCCTGAGCAGGAAATGATCGAGGGTGCGCTGGACGGCACCCAAGTTCGTGTTCCGCAGCGCGGTGCTCGGCGCGCGCTGGTGGACCTCGCGGACCAGAACGCGCGACACCTGTTGGAGGAGTTCAAGCTGGCTGCGCTCGAGGCCGATGAACGCGCCTCAGACCCGGTGTACGAGTTGCAACGCGAACTCGGGCTGCCACGCGTGCCTCGATCGCTGGTGTGCTTTGACATCTCGCACGCGCAGGGCACCGACACCGTGGCCTCGTGCGTGTGGTTCGAAAACGGTCGCCCCAAGCGCAGTGAGTACCGCAAGTTCACGGTGCGCGACACGGTCGGCATTGACGACTTCAAATCCATGCACGAAGTGGTGCAGCGGTTCCTGCGCCGCCGCCGCGACGAGGACAAACCCCTGCCGGACCTCGTGCTGATCGATGGTGGCAAGGGCCAGCTCAGCTCCGCCGTGGAGGCGCTCCGCGAACTCGATCTCGCCAATCAGCTGATTGTGAGCCTTGCCAAGCGAGACGAAGAGATCTTCTTGCCCGGCCGCTCAGACGGCATTCGGCTGCCACGCCGCTCGCCAGCGCTGCGCATGCTGCAGCAGGCCCGGGACGAAGCGCACCGATTCGCCATCACGTTTCAGCGCAGCAAGCGGGCGGCGCGCACGATCACCTCCGAACTGCTGCAGATTCCAGGCGTTGGCCCCACGCGGCGGCGCGCGCTGTTGCATCGATTTGGCAGCGTGCAGGGCGTACGTGACGCGTCGCTGCGGGATCTCGCCGATCTTCCGGGCTTTGGGGACGCGATCGCGCGTCGCGTTCACCTTGCGCTCGGCGTCCCCGTACCTGATGGTGCAACGGACGGTGCCGCCGACGGCACGGCCCTCGGCGACCTCCAAAGTGACGCGCAAAATGACGCGCAAACCGACGCGCCCAATGACGCTCCACCGGACACTCCCCCAACCCAACCCGACTCGTGATCTGGACGCTTTCCTGCTCCGCCTGCGGCACCGCCGCCTCGGCCATCCGCGGCGCGACCACGTGCCCCGCCTGCAGCCAGCCGCTCTTCGCGGCGTATCCCGCGGTCTCGCCTGAGCACACCCTGACGCCTCGGTCGGACATGTGGCGCTATGCACCATGGTTGCCATTGCTCGACGGCGAGACCCCGGTCACGCTTGGCGAGGGTATGACGCCGCTCATCGAAGCCCCGGCGCTCGCCGCGCGAGTTGGCGTTCGGCGTCTGCGTATCAAGGACGAATCGCAGAATCCCACCGGCTCGTTCAAGGCGCGCGGCATGAGTGCGGCGGTCACACGTGCACGCGGGGACGGCGTTCCGGGACTCGTGGTGCCCACCGCCGGCAACGCGGGGGCGGCGCTCGCGGCCTATGCCGCTGCTGCTGGCATCCCGGTGCGGGTGTTCGCGCCCACCACTACGCCACGTCCGATTCTTGAGACCATTGACGCGCTTGGCGCGCAGTTGGTGCGCGTGGACGGGCACATTGGCGACGCGGGGCGCATGGCCGCTGCGTTTGCCGCGGAATCTGGTTGGTGGCCCGTGGCCACCCTCAAGGAGCCGTACCGTGTGGAGGGCATGAAGACGATGGGCTTCGAACTGGCAGAGCAGTGCGGCTGGACGCTGCCAGACGTCGTGGTCTATCCCACCGGGGGAGGAGAGGGCACGGTGGGAATCTGGAAGGCAATCAACGAACTCAGGCAGAGCGGCTGGCTGGCCGAGGGTACGCCGCAGCCGCAGTTTGTGGTGGCGCAGTCCGCTGGCTGTGCGCCAATCGCGCGCGCGTTCGCAGCGGGAGCAGACCACGCCGACCCGTGGGCCGATCCGGTCACGTACGCCAGTGGCCTTCGCGTGCCCACACCCTTGGGCGATCGGATTCTGCTGCGCATTCTGCGCGAGACCGGTGGGCAGGCCGCGAGCGTGGATGACGCCACCATGCGCGTCAGCACGCGCGAGCTGGCGTCCGCTACCGGCATCGATGCGGCACCGGAGGGCGGGTGCGCGCTGGCCGTTCTCGAAGGCCTCGTGCGCAACGGCAAGGTCCGGGCTGATGCCGACGTGGTGCTGTTCAACACGGGCGTCGGCTCGTCGTACCGTCCGTAGCGCGCACTGCTCGCGCGGCACACCTGTGAGGACCCGTTTGCCACGCGTCCGAAGTCCATGTTATTGATTGACTTCGGACGCCTGACCTCTTAACATTTCTCAGATACGGCTGGCGCTTTGGCGCGGGCCAAACTCCGGGGGCGGATCGCGTGGCGATCTCGGCCCCCGTTCTGTTCTGTCTCGTTCACGTTTCGCGTCTCGCTCGTATGGTTCAGGTCACTGCGGTTCAGCCGGATAGCATCGCCGAGGCGGTGGGCATCGAGCCGGGAACGGAGCTGCTGGCCGTGAACGGCCGTGCTCTCGCCGACTTCCTCGATTGGGAGTTCCTTACGGCCGACGATGCGTTCGTCGTGTCGGCGCGCCTGCCCGATGGCACTGAAGTGGAGTACGACATCGAGCGCGAGCCCGATGACCCCATGGGCGTGATTCTCGCACCGCCCACCATCCGCCGCTGCGCAAACCGGTGCGAGTTCTGCTTTATCGAGGGCCTGCCCAAGGGGCTCAGAAAGCCGCTCTACATCCGCGACGATGACTATCGGCTGTCCTTCGCCTACGGCAACTTCGCGACGCTCAGCAACGTGAAGGAAAAGGACATCGCGCGCATTCTCGAGTATCGGCTGTCGCCGTTGTACGTCTCCGTGCACGCCACCCCCTGGGAGGCGCGCAAGGTGCTGCTCAACAATGAGCGCGTCCCCAACATCGTGGAGCAGCTCACGCGACTGGCCGAGGGTGGCATCGCGTTTCACGGGCAGATGGTCATCGTCCCCGGCCTGAATGACGGTGACGTGCTCGAGGAATCGCTGCAGGACCTGTGGAATCTGGGCGACGCCATGATGTCGGTGGCCATCGTGCCAGTTGGCCTCACGCAGTTTTCCCACCTGTACACCGGCAAGTCCATGGACGCCGGAACTGCTGGTGTGTTGCTCGACCACGTGGAGCGATGGGCGGAACGCGCGCTTGCCGAACGCGGGGAGCGCTGGGTGAACGGCTCCGACGAGCTGTACCTGCTGGCCGGTCGCGAGCTGCCCGATGCTGACTTCTATGGGGAGTTCCAGCAGATCGAGAATGGCGTGGGCGCGGTGGCGTCGCTTCGGCAACGCGTGTCCCAGGGGCTGTCGCAACTGCCGCGCCTCGACGGCCAGCGCATTGGCGTGGTCACCGGCGTGTCCATGGCCCCTCTCATGCCCGCACTGCTCGATCAGCTGTCCGCACAGACGGGAGCGACCTTCGTGCTCATTCCCGTGGAGAATTCCCTGTTTGGACCCACCACCACGACTGCCGGCTTGCTGGTGGGCGCGGATATCCGCCGGGCGCTCGATGGTCGTACTGACCTCGATCTCGCCCTCATTCCGGCCGAGTGCATCAATGACGACGGCCTTTTCCTGGACGACGAGCCGTTTGTGACCGTGCGCGAGATGTTCCCGATGCCTGTATACCCGTCGTATGACTTCATTGATGCGCTGGCACCGGAAGGCAGCTGCTCGATTCGGGCGGTTGCATGAGCATGCCCGTTGTCGCCCTCGTGGGGCGTCCGAATGTCGGCAAGTCCGCGCTGTTCAACCGCATTGTGGGCGGTACGAGCGCCATAGTCAGCGATGAACCTGGCACCACGCGCGATCGCCATTTTGCGCACACCGACTGGGCCGGCCGCCACTTCTGGCTGGTGGACACCGGCGGCGTCACCGACGATCCGCGGATCCCCATGGACGTGGAAATCCGCCGGCAGGTGCTCATGGCCATCGAGGAGGCCGACCTGCTGATGTTGGTCGTGGACGCCAAGGCCGGTCTGCATCCCAGCGATCGCCGCGTCCTCGACCTGCTGCGCGATGCGAGCAAACCCTGGGTGCTCGTGGTGAACAAGGTGGACGACGTGCGGGACAGCAACTGGTACGAGTTCTTCGAACTTGGTGCCGGCGACCCTGTGCCCGTGTCCGCCCGCAACGGCACCAGCACGGGCGACCTGCTCGACGTGGTGGTGGCCCGCATCCCCGAGGCGCCGGAAGAGGTGCCCGACGCGCTACGTGTGGCCGTGATCGGCCGCCCGAACGTGGGCAAGTCGTCGTTCATCAACCGCATTCTCAAGGAAGATCGGCTGGTCGTGGCCGACGAAGCGGGTACCACCCGCGACGCCATCGATACCCCCATGCGCTACCACGAACGCGATCTCATTTTCGTGGACACGGCCGGCCTCCGGCGACAGTCCAAGGTGGATGAAGGCATCGAGTTCTACGCCACGCTGCGCACACGTAAGGCAATTGATCGCGCGGACATCTGCGTGCTGCTCGTGGACGCCGTGGAAGGCATCCACAACCAGGACCTGAAGGTCGCCACGATCGCCTGGGAAGCCGGGCGGGGCATCATCATCGTGGTGAACAAGTGGGATCTCTACCCTGAAAAGGGCGACAAGAGCGCCGACAAGTTCAAGAAGGCCATCGTGGAGAAGGCACCGTTCCTTGGCCACATCCCGTTTCTGTTCACGTCCGCGCTCACGGGGCAGCGTGTGAACCGGATTCTGGATCTCGTGATGGAAGTGGACGCGGCGCGCAACACGCGCATCTCCACCAGCGAGATCAATGACCGGCTGGGCGAACTGCTCGCGCGACGGCAGCCGCCGCAGCAGGCCGGTCTCGAGGTCAAGCTCAACTACGCCACGCAGGTGGAGGTCGCGCCGCCCACCATTGCCGTGTTCGGCAACCATCCTGATCTTGTGGTGGAGCACTACATCCGGTTCCTGCACAACGGCTTCCGCGAGACGTTTCCGTTCACCGGCAGTCCGCTCCGCATTGTCCTGCGGCGCAAGAACGCATGACCGTCGCGCTCCTCGTTGGTCTGCTCATCGCCTGGATGGTGGGCTCGGTGCCCACCGCCTATCTCGTGGGGCACGCGCACGGCGTTGACCTGCGCACCGTCGGCTCCGGAAATCTGGGGGCCACCAACGCGCTGCGCACGCTCGGGTGGAAAGCAGGATTGCTCGTGTATGTGGTGGATACGGTCAAGGGTGCCCTGCCGGTGGCGCTCCTGCCGCGTCTCCTGCCAAGCGTCTTTGGCGGCGTCGCGCATGAACTCTGGGGCATGGCGTT
>JBBSPE010000150.1:0-10253 GCA_038259155.1 Gemmatimonadales bacterium | reverse complement strand
TCGCCTCACCAATCGCCAGCAATTCGCCGCGTACGATTGCCGTGACATTTGTGGTGGCGCCGCCGCCCCGACTCGATGTGAGCGTGAACGCGCTCAACTTCACCGCGCCGGCCGGTGGGCCGGATCCGGCCTTCCAGAACGTGCTGGTGACCAACGGGGGCGGTGGCGGAAACCGTACCTTCCAGATCGAGGCGCAGTACAGCGGACCGAATGCGTTTCTCGAGTTGCAGGCGGGAAGCGCCGCCACGCCGCACACGCTGCGCGTGCAGCCGCGCGTGGCTGGTCTCGCCCCCGGCGTACATACCGCTACACTGCGTCTTACCGACGCCGGCGCGAGCAACGGGCCGCAGACCATCGCGGTCACGCTGACGGTTGGGGACGCACCCACGATCGCCCTGACCACCTCGACCGTGAACTTCTCGGCACTCTCCGGTGGTTCGAGTCCCACCGCCAGTGTCGTTGGCGTGAACAACGCCACGTCCAGCGCCGTGACCGGGCTCGTGGCCAGCGTGGAGTATGTGACCGGGAGCGGCTGGCTGGCCGCCGCGCTCGGCGCGTCGGTGGCGCCGACCTCACTCACGCTCACGCCAACCATTGCCGGCCTGTCGGTGGGCACATACACCGCGAACGTGCGAATTGCGTCGTCCGTGGCCGGCAACTCGCCGCAAACCGTGGTGGTAACGCTCACGATTCAGGCGCCGACGTCCATTGCCGTGAGTACCACGCCGTACGTTTTTGCGGGCACCACGGTGTCGTCACCGGCGGCGCAGCTGCGCACGGTGGACAATGGTGGTGGGGGCACGCTGTCGTCGCTGTCGGTCTCCGTGTTGTACGCCGGCACCGGCGGTTGGCTGTCGGCTTCGCTGAGCGGCGGCACCGCGCCGGCCAACCTCACGGTGCAACCCTCGTCCACTGGCTTGGCCGTGGGCACGTACAACGCCACCGTCCGAATCGCCTCGTTCGCCGCCACCAACTCTCCGGTGCTCATTCCTGTCACGTTCACCGTGGGGGCGTCGCCCAAGATCGGGACCGACGGCGCCACGCGCACCGTGTTGGCTGGCCAGGGCAACGGCATCACGTCGGTGACGCCCGTGAACATCACGAATGTTGGTGCAGGTATGTTGACGGGTCTGTCGGTCAGCGTCACGTATTTGAGCGGCCCGCAGAACGGCTGGCTGCAGGCGTCGTTGGGCACCACGACGGCACCGGCCTTGTTGGGGCTCTCGGCCAACGCGGGGACGTCGGGTACGCCGCGGCCGCTGGGCACCTACACGGCGCGCGTGCGGATCTCCTCGGGTGCGGCTGACAATTCGCCGCAGGACGTGATTGTGACGTTCACCGTGGGGTTGTCGCTCGCAAACAGCGGGGTGTGGAGTTCGATCTATCCCACATACTGCTCCGGGTGTCACTTCAGCGGCGGCAGCTCGCCAAATTTGAGCTCGGCAGATGCGTTCTACAACAATACGGTGAACGTGAACAACGCCAATCCGCGTGGTGGCGGTACCGATCCACTGGCCGTGACGTATCCTAAACGGGTGGTGCCCGGCAATCACCTGCAGAGCTACCTGTACTACGAGATCAACTGGTCCGCGGGTGCCTTTCGCATGCCAACCGGCGCCCAGATGCCGGTTGGCACGCGCGATCTCTTCCGCGACTGGATCAACAGCGGCGCCCACCCCTGATGCCCATCACTCCCCACTCCCCCGGAGCACGCATGCGACGCCTGACGGCTGCAGCCTTTCTGACCTCCCTCGCCATCGCCGCTCCCGCACACGCGCAAGGCGAAACGCTCAAGAGCAAGATCAACGACCTCTTCCGCTTTGGTGAATGCGGCGAAGCGCTCTGCCTGCAGGTGAACGCCGCGGTGCATGGCCTGCACTATGCCCCGTCGGCCACGCAGGCGAGCGGCGCGCTCATCGGCTTCTTCGCCGACGCCATCGGCTCGTCGGTGTCCAACCTGCCCATCAGCTCCTCGTCAGGTGGTGTCACCTTTGCGTTCAGCGGTGGACAACCGGTGAAAACGTCCACATCCGCCGGCCCAATTTTCGCCGAACGCGGACAGACGCTCGGCAAGGGCCAGTTGCTCGCCGGCGCGAACGTGACCTCGCTCAGTTTCTCCACATTTCGCGGCGTACCGCTCGATCAGCTCAGCTTCAACTTCACGCACCAGAACGTTGGTGACCCAGTGTTCGGCAGTCCCGATTTCGAGAACGACGTCATCTCAGTGCGATCGGACCTGAACATCAACGTGTTCGTGACCACCGCGTTCCTCACCTACGGCGTGCTCGACAAGCTGGATATCGGCGTGGCCATCCCGCTCGTGCGCACCTCCCTCAGTGGCACCAGTTTCGGCACCGTGGTTCCCTTCGGCGCCAGCTCGCCGCACCAGTTTGGTAGCGAGGGCAACCCGTCACTCTCGGCGACGGGTAGCACCGACGGGTCGAGCATCGGCGTGGGCGACATCGCCGTGCGCGTGAAGGCGAACGTGTCGCAGACGGAAACGGCCGGCCTCGCGCTGTTTGGTGACTTCCGGCTGCCCACCGGCGACGCCGACAACTTCCGGGGCGCGGGCAGCCTGAGCGCGCGCATCCTGGGCGCATACTCCGGGCGGTACGGCAACTTCTCGCCGCACGTGAACGCCGGCATGCTGATTCGCACGGACAGCCTGCAGAGCAACGCCGCGCTCGCCACCGTGGGCTTTGACCAGTTGCTCACCGACAGCTGGACGCTCGCGTTTGACGTGCTCAGCGAAACGCAGATCGGGGACAACAAGGTGGTGCTCCCCACCCCAGTACAGATCACGGCACCGTTCGCGCGCACCATCGACCCCACCAACATTCCAGGCACGAAAGACCACGTCATCAGCAGCTCGTTCGGCGTGAAGTACACGTCACAGCGCGGCATCACCACCGTGTTCAACACGCTCATTCCGTTTCGCACCGGCGCGCTTCAGCCGCGCATCGCGTTCACCGCTGGACTGGAGTTCAGCTTCTAGCTGGCAGCGGGTCGCCTCCCTTTCCCCACGTCGCGCCCGCTTCCTGCCAGCGAGCGCGACGAAAGCGTGGTTGCCGGACCCCGTCAGCGTGCCCCGCAAGCGGTCCGTGCCAGTGGGCACCTGATCGATTGCCGGGGTATTGTACACGATATGTCCTCCACGCTCTCCCGCATCGCACTGTCGCGCGTCACGCGCGTCGCGTTTCTGGTCGCCTGTCTGGTGATCGTGATCGCGGGCATTCGCAGCGCGGCATCAATTATCGCGCCATTCCTGCTCGCCGCGTTCATCGCGGCCATCAGCCTGCCGCTGCTGGACTGGCTGCGGCGCATGGGCGCCCGAACCAGCGTGGCCATCATCGCCGTGGTGCTCATGAACGCGCTGGTGCTGTCGTTTCTGGGCTGGGTGGTGCTGCAGTCGGTCACCGAGCTGCGGGCCGCGTTGCCCGACTACGTGGCGCGCGGTCAGGTGCTGGAGGGCGCGCTGCGTGAGCGACTCGGTCGATGGGGGGTGCAGATCGGGCCCGACTACTACGCCACGTTCGTACAGCCCGAGCGGCTGTTCGAAATGGCCACGTCCGCCGCGCGCAACGTGACGAGCGTGCTCGCGGTGGGCCTGCTCGTGCTGCTCTACATGGTGTTCATGCTGGCCGAGTCGGTGGCATTTCCGGCCAAGTGGCGGGTCGTCTTCGGGGAGCACAGCCATGGCATTGGCGGCGCCGCCGACGCGCTGCGCCAGGTGCAGCGCTACCTGGCGCTCAAAACCGTGGCGAGCCTGCTCACAGGCGTGGCCGTCGGCGTGGGGGCATGGTTGCTCGGCGTAGACTTTGCGCTGCTCTGGGGGTTCCTCGCGTTCGTGCTCAACTATGTGCCCAGCATTGGCTCCATCGTCGCGGCGATTCCCGCGCTGCTGATTGCGCTGCTTCAGTTCGGCCCGGGGCGTGCCCTGGGTTTGGGCGCGGTGTATCTGGTGGTGAACTTCTTGGTGGGCAATCTGGCAGACCCCATCATCATTGGGCGGCACCTGCGGCTCTCGCCCATCATCGTCCTGGTGTCTCTGGTGTTCTGGGGCTGGACGCTGGGGTTGGTGGGCATGTTCCTGGCGGTGCCGCTCACGATTGCCATCCGGATCATACTGGAGAACAGCGATTCGTTGGCGCGATATGCGCTGCTCATGGGTCCGTTGCCGCCGCTTGCGGAGCGTCCGCTGAACGTGACCACCGCCATGCGGACACCGTCCGTGCCGCCGGCGGGGGTCGCGCCGATCGTGGATTAACTGCGGGGCGTGTCCGTCGGCGAGGGGTCGGGTTGCCTGACAACACAAAAGCCCACTCCGCGAAGAGTGGGCTGATTCGTGAGGTGCCGCGCGGATGCACTACTGACTAGCGGGAGAAGTAGAACCAAGCGGTGACCAGCGCTAAGCACGCCGGCAACACACCCAAACTGCGGAGCAGAAATCCACCGCGTGGAATCCACTGGATAAAGCGCAAGGGGGCTACAAGGCCGCCACCTCCCGCAGGACACCCACCATCATCCGCACACGCGATGCGTCGGCCGAACCGGCCGCATCTCCTTCAAGCTGCGCGACAAGCTGCGTGAGCGCCGTCCGACGCGCCGCCCCGCTCGCGCGCTCCGCCGACGCCAGCTCGCCGCGCACGGCCGCGACGCGGGCGACCCCGAGCCCGCGTCCGCGCTCAAGCTGATCGAGATACGCACGTGCCACCACGAAACTCGGCGGCCACACCAACTTGGGCTGCTCCTGCGGGTTGAAGTGCTCAAACCGCACCGTCTTTGCCGCGTCGATCTCGTTCTGCGACAGGTGCGCACTTGGCATGAGTTCGAGAATGTCGAGTCCACGCGCAATCTCAGACCCGTAAATCAGCCCGTTGTACCAGTAGGCCGACCAATGTCCGGCGCTGCTCAACTTCTCACCGTCCATCGGGCCACGATCAAAGAAGGCGATCTCGTGAATGTCATCCGGATCGGACCAATCGAACACGTTGATGCCACCCTGATACCACGACTGGACCATGATGTCTCGGCCCGGCACGGGAATCAGTGAGCCGTTGTGCGCGACGCAGTTCTCGAGCTGAGTCTGTGCGGCGGGCATCTTGAAGTACTTCCGGAACGACATTTTCTGCTCGCGCAGATCAAAGATCGCGTCGGCACCCCAGATCGGATTGTCGGTCGCGCGGCAACGCGGCTGCGTGCCGCCACCCCACTCGTCCGAGAACAGCACGCGGCTTCCATCGTTGGTGAACGTGGCTGAGTGCCAGGCTGCGAAGTTCGTGTCCGCGACCGCGTCAATGCGACGAGGATTGGCCACGTCGCGAATGTCGAGCAAAACACCGTAGCCACTGCAGGCGCCGCCGCCGAGCCCGATTGCGGGGTACACGGTGATGTCGTGACACTGCGTGGGCCCCTGTACCGGCCGCGGCTCGCGCGCCGGACGTCCTGCGAGATCGGCCGCCTGCTCCCCGTGGCGCGTCGCGGCGTCCAGACCGGCGAAGATGCGTGGTGAGCTCACGATGCGCGCGGCGGCCGGATTGGCCAGCGGCACCTGGATCACTTCAATGCGAAAGAGTGCCGTGTTCGGGTCGGACTCGAGCGCGCCGTCCGAACAGCCGGACAGCTCGTCGCTCGAACGCACGCCCGACGAACCGGACACGTAGATGTAGACATTCGCGCGATCGTTCGGATCGGTGACGAGCGTGTTGGTGTGCGAACCGCGGCAGGTCTGCACCGTGGTCACATACTTCGGGTTGTTGAGGTCGCTGATGTCCACAATGCGAATGCCACGCGCACGCGACTCGCTCACGGGAGCCTCAACGCCCTGCATCCCGCAGTCCACGCGACCACTCGTCGCCTCGGCGGACACGAACAGCAGGTCGCCATACACGCTGACGTCGTTCTGGGCGCCCGGACACACATAAGCCGCCACTACGCGCGGTGCGCGCGGATTCGACACGTCCCACGCCTGCCAACCGCTGTAGTTGCCCTGAAAGACCGTGGATCCCTTGAACGCGAGATCCGAGTTCTTGAGCCGGGCATCGCCAGGCGTGCTCGGATTCGTGAAGCTGGCCGACGGTTTGGTGGCCGAGACCAGGCGCATATTCCAGCTCGCCTCGCCGGCGTCAAACCAACCAGCGCGCAGTCCCACGCGCGGGTCCGGGCTCGGCGGGCTCGTGGACATGCTGGAGGCAGGTGACACACTTGGGCTCACCGCAGGTGACGCGGCGCACGCTGCCATTCCGATGATCGCGAGCGGGAGCGCGAGGGCGCGTGTGTAGCAACGACGAGTCTGATCGGACATGGTGATTCCGGTGGAGGATTCGAGCAGTGGCAAAATCAAACGAGGCGTCATTCCGATTCCCCCCTTGAGAGGAGGCGGTGCATCCGGTCGATCTCGGTGGTCTGATCGGCCTCGACTTCGGACGCGAAGGTGAACAGATCAACGTCCTGCCCCGCCCCCGGACTGGCGAAGAGTGCTCGCACCATCACGATGGCCCCCTCGTGATGCTGGATCATGAAGGTCAGAAAGAGCCGGTCAAACTCGGCACCGCGCGCGGCCGTGAGCTGCGCGAGCTGTTCCGCCGTCAGCATGCCGGGCATGTGCATGGCGTGGTCGTCTCCGCCACCCATGGCCATGGTGTGCCCAGCGTGCGCGCCCGCGAGCGCCGGCACGCGCTCATCGCGTTCGCGCAGCCAGCGCTGCATGAACACGATTTCGTCACGCTGCGACACGTCGATGCGCTCGGCGAGCACGCGGACGGAACCGCCCGCACCGTTGGTCGGCGCGAGTGCCGCCATGACCAGCGCCTGGGCATGGTGCCCGATCATGCCCTGCATGAAATCGACGTCGGCGCGCGTGTAGCGCATCTGCCCGCCGTCCGCCCGTGCCTGTTGCGCGGGGGTAAGCGGTGCGCCGCTGGAACCCGACGCGGTGGCACAGGCGGTGACGGCGAGCAGGGCGAGCGTCGAGGAGACGGCTCGGATTGGGCGAGTGCGCATGAAGGACCAGTGTGGCGGGTGGATCGTTGACGAGGGCCAACCGGTTACCGATCGGGTGGCCGTCGCCTCAAGCATGGCGCAATCGATCCCCTACTGCCCCAGGACGTTCACACATCCCCGGGGCGGCGCGGCAGACCGCTGGTTGCATTCATCGACCGGGACCGGCACCAAGGGGAAGACGCGGTGCGTCGGAAGCTGCTTTCGAAGGTCGCCCAGGCGGCCATAGCGACGCGAGTCTACCCAACGATGACCGTACTCAAAGAAGAGCGAGTAGCGGCGATCGTACAACAGCTCGGTGATCAGATCGCCGGAAAAATCGAGCGGCAGAGCCGGTAGACCACCGGCGCTGGTGCGCACGAAGTTGAGATCAGCGATTGCCGTCTCGCGATTGCCCAGGCCTATGTTGGCTTCGGCGCGAAGCAGGATGAGTTCCTCGTTCCGGATGATCGGGATGGGCGTGACGTTCGTGGGATACACGATGGGCCGCACGTTTGAGCTGATGCCCTGTGTGGTCAGCGTGACCGTGCCCACCACGGCCTTGCCGGTGGCGCGCAGATCGCGCGAGCCGTCCGAGCGAAGCCGTGCGTCGGTAAGGAACTCCGGCTCGGTCACGAGCGCACGGGGCGTCGGATCGAACAGCGGATTGGTGGCGTCTCCTGAAGCCGTGCTGTACACATGGTACACGCCGGTCGCGAAGCTCGCCGGTGTGCTCGCCGAGGTACTGATGAACGATTCGCTCAGCGCCGAGAGCGCTTCGGTCCACTGACCGCGGTACACCTCGAGGCGAGCCTTGAGGCCACGATTGACCCGCAGGAACGTGGTGGGTGTGTTGAAGCCTGCGAACCCGGTCGTCAGGGCAAACGGGAACGCCGTGCCAGCCGCTGCGAGGTCGGCTTTCGCCTCGTCGAACAGTGCGGCGGTTCTGGTGTACGCCTCGTCGCGCGTGACGAACTCCGCGAGTTGCGTGGGATCGTCGGGAATGTCGAACACGATGCCAAATGTGTCGCGCACTCGCAGCTGGTTCATGTATTCCAGCGCCATGAAGGTCTTCACGAAACCCTTCACCCCGCTCTTCTGGGCGTCGCTGTAGTCAGGGACGGCATCCACGACATCGAGAATTGTGGATGCGTTGCGGAGATTCCGGTATGAGTTTGACCAGCCGGCTTCGACGCCGAAACCGCCTGGCTCGAGCGGCCCGATAAGCAGCGCGAGCACATTGCGCGGCTCGGCGCCATCAAGATTGATGATCTCGCGACCGAACACGCCGAGTGTACTGGCCCACGTGCCGGCACCCGCGCGCGACCCGGCGAGTACGCCAGCCACCGTCGAGTTGACCGTCGCGGCGTTTGGCGCATCTTCCAGCTGCGACGTGTTGGGACTGTTGAAGTTCGCGATGTCGGCCGCCTGACACGCGAAAAGGCTGGTACAGGCCGCGGCAAGAAACAGGGCACGCGCCTGGCGATGACGGGACGTAGTCATGGTCAGAAGTTCAGGCTGAAGTTGAGCCAGTAGCTACGGCTGGCAGGATAGGCCGCAATTTCACGGTTGCGCTGAACCGCGTCGGGCGCGCCGCCGCCACCGAAGTTCTGCGCCTCCGGATCACCACCGCGGAACTTCGTCCACCAGTACAGATTGCGGCCGCTGAGCGAGAGCCTGGCGCCGCTCGCGCCAGACCAAGCCCGCTCGACCCAAACTTGCGGGATGTCCCACGACAACGTGACTTCGCGCAACTTCACGTACGACGTGTTCTGGTAGAAAATGCGCGTGACCTGCAGGTAGCTGGTGCGGCGCACCTCACCAATCCTGCGACCGTCGGCGTCAAGCTCTTCGTAGTCAATCGAATTCTGTCCGAGGTCATAGTGACGCCAGGTACCGTTGGCGAGCATGCCGCCCTTTTGCTGGTCGAGCAGTGCATAGAGTCCCACACTTTTGAAGCGCAGCTCGGAGCTGAGGCCCGCATTCCACAGCGGATTTCCGTCGCCCATCAGCACCGGCACCACGACCCGTCCGCCGGACTGCGGGAGCGTGTCGTTGCCGAACAGCTGCGTGGCCGACTTGCCCTCTTCGATGCGCACGGCCCCCGTCTGCAATGAGCCCAGCAGGAAGGGGGCCACGGGCAGGTTCGTGACCTTGGATCGATTCGTGCCCCAGTTGAGGCGCGCATTCCATTCCCAGGTCGGCGTCTGAATCGGGAAGGCGTTGATCGACACTTCCCAACCCGTCACCTGCATCTCGGCGCCGTTGGAGGTTTCGCTGCTGAAGCCCGTGGTGGGAGCCAAGGTGCGCGTGATGAGCAGGTCGGAGATGTTGCGTCGGAATCCGGTGACGCCGAGCGTGCCTCTGTTGTTGAACAGGTTGAGATCAACGCCACCTTCGAACTCGCGCTGGCGCTCCGGTCGAAGGTCTGACGAGGCACGCACACTGCCGACCCGGAAGGCGCCAAGCCCACCAACGCTCGACAGATCGAGATTCGTGAACTTCTGACCATACAACGGCTGGTTGCCCGTCTCGCCGTACGCCAGACGCAGTTTGGCTTCGTCAACCCAGCCCGGTGCCAGATCGATGAAACGATACGAGGTGGCGGCCTTCGGGAAGAGGAAGAATTTCGCGACGTCGCCATTGTTGCTGCTGCGGTCCGCGCGGGCGCCCACGGTCAGCAGGAGCTTTTCGCGCCACAACATCTCCGTTTGCGCGAAAATGCCGAAGTCCTCGGTCTCCAGCCGCGATTCATCCACGTCGCGCACCGTACCGGAAGGAACGACTTCGAGTCCGCCCAGCAGGTTCTGCGCCGAAGCGCGCGTTTGATTCAGCTCGCGCTGCTCGAACTGTGTACCGACCTGTGATGTGATCTGCAACGACGATCGCGGCGTCCACCCGTGCACCACATTCAGATTGAGATTGCGCTGCAGATTGGTGGTTTTCGAGTTGGCCGTTGTCCCGGGCAGGCCATCCACCGGCTCGTATTGCAGCGTGGGCGGCGAGAAGATCAGATTGGACTGATTGAGCAGGTCGACTCCACCATACGCGATCAGCTGCAGCGTGTTGTTGTCCGTGCTCAGCGCATCGAAGGTGACGCGGGCGGTGGTGATGTTGCGCCACACGTTCTCTTCATTCTGAAACTGGTCAATCGTCTGCAGCGGATTGGACGGGTAGAACGGATTCACCGGGAACGAGCCGTCCTCGTTGCGCCGGAGATCGAGGAAGCTCGGAATTTTGGTGAGCGCGTAGGCGATGGAGTTGCCGGCGTTGTC
>JBBSPE010000149.1:0-10334 GCA_038259155.1 Gemmatimonadales bacterium | reverse complement strand
GCAATACATCGCGATTCGCATCTGGTCGGCGCCAGCGTCGTTGGCCATGTTCACCGTACTCGGCGCGCTCATTGGACTCGGGCGCACGCGTGATGTGCTGATCACGCAGCTGGTGCTCAACGGCTTGAACATCGCGTTGGACGTGTTGTTCGCCGGCGTGATGCACCGCGGCGTGGCTGGCATCGCGCTCGGCACACTACTCGCCGAATGGCTGGCGGTGATCGTGGCACGCGGCCTGCTCGCTCGCGTCTTGCGCGCAGAGCGTACGGACCTTGAACCGTGGTGGCCCGTGGAGCGCCTCTCGGATCGCACACGCGCGCGCGCGATGCTCGGTGCCAATGCAGACATCATGGTGCGTACGCTGTTCCTGCTGCTCGGCTTTGGCTGGTTCGCCAATCAGGGCGCGGTGTTCGGCACGGTGATCCTGGCCGCCAACCACGTGCTGCTGCAGTTGATCTCGCTGAGCGCGTACCTGCTGGATGGCTACGCGCACGCCACGGAAATTCTCGTGGGCCGGGCCATCGGTGCTGGTCAGGCACTGGCGTATGGTGTGGCCGTGCGACGATCGAGTATTCTGGCCGGTGTGAGTGCGGTGGCGCTGGCGGTGCTGGTGTGGTTGGCCGGCCCGTGGGCGATTGCGCATCTCACCGATTTGTCGGACGTGCGCGCTGCCGCCACCCGATACCTGCCGTACACGGCCACCTACATCGCGCTGGCGTTTGCGGCGTTTCAGTTGGACGGGATTTTCGTGGGGGCCACGGCCACCCGGCATATGCGGAATGCGAGCGTACTCTCGTGCGTGGCGTTCATTGCATTGTCGCTTGTACTGGTGCGTGTGGGCGGCAACGACGGCCTGTGGCTGGCCTTCATTGCGTTCGTGTTGCTTCGCGCGGTGGCGCTGGGCGTGAGGCTGCCGTTGTTGCGGCCGCGTTGACGAATCTCCCTGCGCGCGCACGGCACCGCGCAGGGCACCGCGTGCGAACACAGATTGCGCGAACGCGCCACGCTCGCCCGAAGTCGCCAGTGTGCGCTACGGCCGGCTGAACACCGCGCCGTGCGGGGTCGCCGCACCATTGCCGCCGTGGGGCCACGTCTTGTTGTCCATGCGAACGCCCGCGATTGCGGCCCCCGCATCACGAAAGCGCTCGTCAATGGAGAGCGCGCCCGTTGCCGGATCGAGACACACCATGTGGATCACGTGTTCCATGCCCACATATCCGGTCACCACCACGCGCCGCTGGTCCGGTGAGAGCGCCAGCCAATGTGGAACCTCCGTGGAGTCGAACGCGACACGACTCACTTCGCGCGGCGAGGCGGGGTCGGAAATGTCGAGGCTCACCACGGCGTGCCACGCGGGTACGGTGACGAGATAATAGTCGCCAACAACCACCGGGATCGCGCAGGACTCGCCCTCGAGCGTGGGAAACGACGCCACGAGACGTCCGGACGGCGTGTTGGTCTCCAGGCCGTCAAGCAGGTACAGCCCGCAGTTGAAGGTGCTCACGAGCACCGTGCGTCCGTCCCGCAGTACACGCGGCTCCGCGCTGAGCAGCCCTTCGTTGCCGCGAGGGCCGTCCGGCAAGCTGAAGGTGTGCAGCAGCGAGAGGTCGGACAGGCGCCACAACTGCAACTGGCGTGAAGCCGAATCCTCGCCGTGCATGTCGGTAGATGTGGTCACGATCCGATCAAGAGCCGACACAACGCCGGCGCTGTACACGCGCAGGCCGGACTCGGCGCCGGCGCTGTTGGCCGACGCGCTTCGCACCCGCACGCCCGCGGGCGTGAGCTCCACAAGGCCACCGGGCAGCGCGCCGCCTGCATCATCGTGCTGCATCTGGAACGTGGCCAGCACGTTGCCGTTCTCCAGGCGCAGAAAGGAGTGGGGATGGGCGTATCCGTCAACGTCACCGAACTGGGTGACGATCCGCGGCGCGTCCGGCTTGGCGAGATCGAACACGAAGGTCTGCCCGGACGCGAAGCCATTGGCGAACAACATGCCGTCGGCTGGCGCCTCATGCTCGGTGTGGTGTGGTCGATTCCGTGTGCCGGGCACGGGCACGGTGGTCACGAGACGCCCGTAGGTGGCCGAGTCTTCGGAGATGTCCAGCACGGCCAGGAAATCGGGCTGCGTGGTGTCCGCCGCCGCTGTCCACACGTACAGGTAGGAGGCTGGCGCGGTGGTGTCGGGCACCGCGCGGTCCGAGCCGCTGGAGCAGCCGACGAGCAGGGCGGCGGCGAGGGTCAGGCAACGCGGCAGGACTTCCGAAGAGTTGGGCATGCACAAACGTGCTCTCGGCGGAGCCGCTTGGCGAGTGGCAGTGGCGCAGACGCGAGGCACGTGACAACCTTCGTGCATGTCACGCGCCAAGTCCCCCACGAAGTCTTCCGGCAATCCCAACACCACGCCATACGAGGGTCGTGCGATCGCCGCGGCGCTGCTCGCTGAACGGCGCACGATTGCGATGGCTTTTCGCGCCTCGAACGCCACCGCGCCCGACAAGGCAGCGACGCTTGCGACCCTCGGCCTGCGCTACAACGCGCCGTTCCACGAGCTCACCACGCTCAAGGTGATTCACGTCGAGGGCAACACCTACTGGTTTGACGACGAGCGCTTTGCGCGCACGGTGGAGCAGCCTCGGTTTCGCGTGGTGGGGATGGTGATTGTCGGGGTGATCTTCGTGATGTTCGTCGTGGCGCTGGCGGGGGTGCTCACGGCCGCGCCGCCGCCGTTCCTTCGCTGACCACACCGAGCCTGCCATGCTCAACCTCACCGCTCGATTCGCATGCGCGTGCATCGTCGCGCTCGCCGCCGCCGCTCCGCTCGGCGCACAGGGCACGAGTTCCACCGGCAACGCCGCCGATCGCGCCGCCGTGCTTGCGGTTGCCGACTCGGCGCTCGCGGCCATCAGCCGCACGGACTTCGTGGGTCTCACCGACCTCATGCTCGATTCCGCCGTCACCTTCTCGGCGGGAGAGCGCGGCGGGCAGCTCCGAGTGAACTACTCATCGCGTGCGAGCCAGCGCGCCACGCGCATGAACGGCACGATCACGGAACGCGGATTCACTCCGGAGGTGCACGTGTCCGGCCCGCTGGCCGTGGTGTGGATGCCGTACGACCTCTATCTCAACGGCGCGTGGTCGCACTGTGGCGTGGACACGTTCACGTTGCTGAGAACGCCGCAGGGCGGGTGGCGCATTGCGTCGCTGGTGTGGAGCGTGGAGCAGCCGCCAGCTTGTGCGCGTCATCCCGATGGTCCACCGCCACGTTGACGCTACCGAGGAGCGCCACGCTCGCGTTTCACGAACTGCAGAATCCGTTCCACGAACGTCGCCGTCTGGCTTGGTGATACCACCCGACCGGCCAACACGTGCCCGTCTTCGTTGGCCTCCGGTGTGACCGGCACGACGTCCACACGCGTGTCTGTGGCCGCATGCACCTGCGCCACCCACGCGTGCGTGCGCCTGGCGTCCACCACGTCGTCATTTTCGTTCTGGAACACCAGCGTTGGCGTGTTGTACGCCCGCACGTCAATCGCGCGCACGTGCTCTACCAGCGCCTGCATCGGGAACAGCGCGGTGCTCGGGTAGCGCACGGTCCAGTAGCGGCGCTGCGCGTCATTGCGCGGCGTCCACTCGCGCGCCGGAATGAAGCGCGGCAGCACGACATTCGACCACGGCATCGTGAGGACGGCGCTCGCCTTGTCGCGCGGTCCGAAGTTTGGCGAAATGAGCACGATGCTGTGAATTGCGGTGCGATCCTCCACCGGGCGAGTGGCCAGCCACACAGCAAGCGTTCCGCCGGTGGACGTGCCAATGACGATCACCGAGTCGCCGAGCTGTTGCCCGATCGCGAGCCCCTCATTGGCGTCCACCAGCCAATCCCGCGCAGCGACCGCGCCCATGGAGTCGCCCGGCAAACCATGTCCGGCCAGTCGCGTCTCGAACAGATTGGCGGAGAGGGCACGCGCGACGTCCTCGGGCAACGGCGCCGTCTCCTGTCGCGTAGCCGAAAAGCCGTGCAGGTACACCACGCTGTATGCGGTGCGTACTGTGTCGCCGGCAAAAACAATGCGCTTGGCCACGTCGGGGTCGCGCACGCCGGCCGTCTGCTCGGCGTCGGCCAGCCATGCGGGCAGTGCCGCCAGTGCAACGGGTCGCGGCGTGGGCCCGGTTGCGGTGAGGCGGAACGGGCCGCCGTCAACGGCCGCCTCGGGTTCGTTCACGATCGTTCGCGGGCCACTCAGCAGCACGGCAATCAGCGCCACGACGACTGCAAGCGCCACGCGACTGCGCGTGAACAGCCGGCTACTCGATGACGCCGTCGCGGACGGCGCGTTGGCGCCGGAGGGCGCGTGGTTGCTCATGGGCCGGCGTGTACTTCGAGGACGCCCTGGTCCGATCGACGGCGGTCGAGAGGGGGCACGAGATACTGGGTGGAATGCTGGCTGCCTGACGTCGGCGGACCGACCGGCCAGATGTTGCCTCTCAACCTACCTTACCAACGTGTGCTCTGGCGTCCAGCGGAGTCGCGCCGATCCCCGTAGGAGTACGACACCTCCCTCCGATCGCCCTCCCGCCCCTCTCCATGCTGCCTCACGCCGTTGTCACCCGGCGCCTGCTTCCGGTCGCCGCCTTGTTGCTGGTGCTCGCCGACGTGGGCTCGGCCCAACCACTCAACGCAGCCGGCCAACCGCGCCTCGATGCCGCTGTTGCGGATTCTTTTGCCCGGGCCGCCCGTGCGAGGCCCAGGCCCAACATCCGCGCGATCCCCGTGGAGGTGGCCCCCACGATTGACGGGCGGTTGGACGAGTCGGTCTGGCGCGAGGGCGAGGCGGTCACGGACCTGGTGCAGCGTGAGCTCAACGAGGGTGTGCCTGGCTCGGAGCGAACGGAAGTGCGCTTCGCGACCGATGGCGTGAACCTCTACATCGGTGCGCGGATGTTCGATCGCGAGCCGCGGCTCATCGTGCCGGGCGAGAAGATTCGAGACGTGACGCTGGCCAACAGTGACTACGTCGCGATCATCGTGGACACGTACAACGACCGACAGAACGGGTTTGTGTTTGCCACCACACCCGCGGGCGTTGAGTACGACGGCCAGGTGATTCGCGAAGGGGAAGGTGGCGGCTCAAACACGCCGGGCGGCAATCGGGCGCAGGGCGGGGCGCTTGGCGGGTTCAACGTGAACTGGGACGCCAGCTGGACCGTGGCCACCAACACCGACTCGCTGGGCTGGAGCGCCGAGTTCCGCATTCCTTTCTCCACGCTGCGCTATCAGACGGGAGATGCGGAGCAGAGCTGGGGACTGAATGTGTCCCGCATGATCCGTCGCAAGAATGAAGAGCTGTACTGGGCGTTCATTCCGCGGCAGTTCAACCTGTACCGGCTTTCGCTCGCGGGTACGCTCGACAATCTGCGCGTGCCGGTGCGACGCATCCAGACCATCACACCGTACGTGCTCACGTCGGGGCAGGCGCAGTGGGCCGGTGGTGTGCGCTCCACCACCACGCCCACCGAGGTTGGCGGCGAGATCAAGTACGGCGTGACGCCGGCGCTCACGCTCGATCTCACCTACAACACCGACTTTGCGCAGGTGGAAGTGGACGATCAGCGTGTGAATCTCACGCGCTTCCCCATCTTTTTCCCGGAAAAGCGCCCCTTCTTTCTCGAGAACGCCGGTGTGTTCTCGGCCGGGACCCCGCAGGCGGTGGACCTGTTCTTCACGCGGCGCATCGGGATTGCGGACAACGGCACGGCGCAGCCCATCATTGGCGGCGGGCGATTGAGCGGGCGTGTGGGTGGGACCACGATCGGGTTGCTGCAAATGGTCACGGACGCACCCGACGAGACGTCGGACGGTCAGTCGTTCAGCGTGGCACGCGCAACGCGCGAACTGTCGGCGCGCTCCCGCGTCGGCGCCATGGTGGTGCAGCGCTTGAACACGCGCGACGGCGCCGACGTGAATCGCACCTTTGCGATTGACAGTCGCATTGGACTGGGGCAGCAGTGGACCGGTGACCTCTGGGCTGCAAAGACCACCACACCGGGCCGCACCGGCGATGACCTCGCGGCGAATGCACGCGTCGCGTTTCAGACCAACGTGTGGAACCACAGCGCGCGCGTGGCGCAGGTGGGCGAGGACTTCAATCCCGAAGCCGGCTTCATGAGCCGACCGGGTGGGTATCGGGCCTATGAACTCTCTCTCATGCGACTCGTGCGCAAGCCTGAGTGGGAGTGGTTTCGCCAGTGGAATCCGCACGTGAGCTACCGCAGTTTCTACGGTCTGGAGGACGGGTTCCACCAAACCGGCTACGTGCACCTGGACGTCACGGAAATCGAGCTGGCCAACAGCACGAAGTTCGGCCCGGAATACAACATTTCCCACGAGGGGTTGCAGGAGCCGTTTGAGATCTCGCCGGGTGTGGTGATTCCGGAGGGTTCGTACAATTGGGGGACGTTCGGCTTCGACTACACCACCGACCCGAGTGAGAATCTCTGGGTCACAGGCCGCTTTGACGTCGGTGATTTCTGGACCGGCACGCGCCGCGGCGGCAGCGGAACACTCACGCTGCGCCGTGGTGCGGTGTTTTCCGGCTCGCTCACGGTGGACCACAACGATGTGCGGCTGCCGGAGGGTGACTTCACGCGCACGCTGCAGGCTCTCCGCCTGAACTATTTCTTCACGCCGCGTGTGTTTGTGCAGACCCTCACGCAGTTCAACGATCAGCAGCGGGTGTGGTCTGCCAACGTGCGGTTCGGGTGGCTCAACACGGCGGGTACCGGTCTGTTCGTGGTGTTCAACGACGGACGCGAAGCAGACGGCTTCTTTGACTGGGTGCGTCCGCAACAGCGCACGGTGTTCGTGAAGTTCACGCGGCAGTTCGGCACCGGCGGCTGAACCGCCGGTACCGCAGTTACCACAGTTACCACAGTTACCGCAGTATCGCGCTCCACATGAGCGGCCACGTGGCGTTGGTCTGCGCGCGGTACTGCGGCCGAAAGCCGTACAACACGACATGTCCACTCCCCACGGACACGTCCACCAGCGCCGCAAGACCGTTCAGGCGCGCGCCACCCAGCAGCCAGCCGGAGAGCAAGGGATCGCCGCTGGCTGCGTAGCGTGCCACGGCCGTTGCCCGCGCCGGATCGGTGATCTGGAACGCCGGGCTGTTTTCGTACCAGATGGCCGGCGTGGGCGCGTTGAAGCGCGACGCCACCGCATGCGCGCGATCAATGTCCACCGCGAGCAGCGAGCCCGGCGCATAGAACTCCGTATTCGCCACGCCCGCCATCACATTCTTCACGGGCAGTTCAAGTGACTCAATGGCGTAGTCGCTGGCATCGTTGAACGCGAGCAGCGTCCCACCCGCCTCCACGAACGCCTTCAGCGCCGCCGCACCCTCGTTGCCGAGACCGCCGCGCAGCGAATCGGGATACGGCGCGCTCAGGCCGCCCCGGATCTGGTTCGCACCCTGGTCTGGGAGAATGATCGCGTCGAACTTCGCGCGCAGTCCGCCGGCGCGCACGTCGGCGTCATGCAGCGTGGTGAACGGAATCTTGTTCGCGTCAAACACCCAGCGCGTCCAACCTTCGTCCATGGACGCACTCCAACTCTGGTAGATCGCGACGCGCTTGGTGCTGCGACCGCTCAATCCCGGCACGTTGTAGGCCGGCTCGCTCACAGGTGCGACACGCGCACCGAGTGGCACGGTGCTGCCCTGCACGGCGCGCACATCCACGCCAAACAACAGCGGCAACGTATGTGCCGTTACATCGTACGGACGCTTGGGCGGCCCGCCGGGATATTCGGAGAGATTGGGATACTGTTGCCGCTCGAGCAGCGCCTTCGCGTACGCGCCAAAGGGCTGCTGCACGGGAATCACGAGGCTGCCGGCGGGCACGCTTTCGTAGATCTCCACCTGCCCGTGCTGCAGCGCCCACACGAGTCGGGTGAGCGCCGAGGGGTCAGCCTGCGTTTTGGGAATCACGAATGCGTTCGGCACTTCCGTGGTGGTCCACGCGTGGTCAGCCGACAGCGCACGCTCACCAAGCGCGGCGTAGCTCTCCAGCCAGCCCGCACGGTTGCGCGCCGCTTCCACGAGCAGTGCCCACGAGGCACTCACCTGATACGACACGATGTCGCCGATGCCCCACGACCCGCCGGGCCAGATGGACGGAAAATTCCACGTTGAGACTTTGGCGTCGTAGCCGCGGCCCGTGCCCAACCGGTCGTACGGCACCTCCACCGGCGACGCCAGTCTCGCGCTTGCTGTTTCCGTGAGAATGCGCGCACCGCGATGGTTGAGCGAATACTGACGCGCCGGCGACCACTGATCGTACGACGCGTTGGTGGCCACGCCGGTTTTGCCCTCCGCCATCATGCGCCACGCCATGGCCATGCCGAGCGCGTTGGTGCTGGCCGTGAGCACGGGATCGATGTTGGGTTCGATCGGGTCCATGTACGGCGGGATGAAAATGCGACCCGCGTTGCCGCCCTGCTGGTGCACGTCGTTCACGATTTGCGGATCCCACGGCGTGTACAGCGAGTCAATCGTGTAACGCGTCTCCTTCTGCGTGAACGCGTACCAGTCGCGATTGTTGTCGTGGCCCGTGTAGAAATGGTAGAGCGCGGGTGGCCCGATTCCTTCTGCGGGCGTGCCGACGGTGCTGCGGTACCAGTCGCCTACGATGTCCACGCCGTCGGGGTTCTGGCTGGGCACCAGCATGATGATCGTGTTGCCCAGAATCTCGCGGGCCTCGGGCGTGTCGGCTCGGGCCAGGCGATCGGTGAGCACGAATGGCGTGAGGAACCCGCCGACCTCGGTGGAGTGAATGCTCGACGTGATGAGAATGACGTTCTTGCCCTGCGCAATCAGCGAGTCACGCACCGCGCCGGCGCGCTCGCGCGGGTCCATGAGCTGGCGCTGAATGCGCTGATAGCGCGGCAGATCGGCGAGCGTGCTCGAGTCGCTGATGAACGCCACGAGAAACGGGCGGCCGAGCGTGGTGGGCCCGAGCGTGCGCACGCTCACGTGCGGGCTGGCCTTGTCCACGGCGGTGAAGTAGTCGGTGACCTGCTTCCAGGTGGGCAGCTTGCGGTCGGTGCCGGGCTCCCAGCCGAGAATGCTGGCGGGGGTGGGGACGGTGCGTCGCGCAGGCTGGGCGAGGAGTCGTCCGGCCGCCAGTGTACCAATGCCGAGGACGAGTCCGAGTGCGAAACGGCGAGAGGAAGAGGACATCACAGGATCCTGGGACCGAAGGGAACGATCAGGCAACGCGGACAGCACGGCGAGCGGCCGGGCACTGCGACCGGGGTGAAGCTATGGCGCCGCGCCGTCACGGGAAACCATGCGCCACGCGATGCGCCACGCGATGCCCCGGGTCAGAGCGGGGCGCACACCGCGGCTGAGAGCAGCGCGTGCGAAAACCCTTGGCCGGTCCAGATCTCACCGAACGGGACATCTGCACCATTCGTGAACACGATCACGGCCAGTCCCCGCTCAGGCAGCAGGATGTTGCGAACCTCGATTCCGCCAATCCCACCTCGACGCTCCACGAACCGCACCGGTGCTTCGCACCCCGCCAACGGCGCGCTGAAGCCCCACGTGCCGAAGGCGACGTAGCCGAGGTTTGGAACGCCGGTAAACATCGTGTCGGTGAGGGCTGCTCCCACGATTCGGTGCGAGAGCAGCGCGGCGTCGAACGTCAGGAGATCTCGTGGTGGCCCACGAAGTGCGCCAGAGGCGCCAAATGCCGCCAGCGAATACGCGGGTTCGACGCGGCCGTCGCTTTGGTAGCCGATTGGAGGTGTGGCGCCCGCCCCCGTGCTTGCCGCGCTGTCCACGAGCATCATCCCGCGGAGTCCCAGCGTGCTTGCCAGTTCCGAAATCTGCGCGGCGTAGGATTTGCCCGTCACGCGCTCGAGGACTGCCTGCAACACCCGAGAGTCGCAGTTGTTATACACACACTGCGTGCCGGGCGGCGTACTCGGCGGCCCGGCGCAGCTGGCCGGCGCGACGCCAACCGGGGTCTTCCAGAGCGTGGCCTCCCGATAGAACGCCTCGACGCCCATGGCGTCGCGCGGGGTGGCGTCCGGGTCCGGCAGCCCGGACGTGTGCTGCAGCAGGTGCCGGACGGTGATGTTGCCGCGCCCCTCGTTGGCGAACGCGTCAAGCCAGGTAGCGACCGGGGTGTCCAGTGTCATCCGCCCAGCCTCGATCTGGCGAAAGACCATCGCGGCCGTCACCTGCTTGGACACGGAGGCCCACCGCCACGGGAGGCTGTCGGCAATGGCGACGCGGGTTGCCCGGTCGGCCAACCCACCGGCGCGTTCG
>JBBSPE010000148.1:0-10378 GCA_038259155.1 Gemmatimonadales bacterium | reverse complement strand
GGCCGGCGCGACGCCAACCGGGGTCTTCCAGAGCGTGGCCTCCCGATAGAACGCCTCGACGCCCATGGCGTCGCGCGGGGTGGCGTCCGGGTCCGGCAGCCCGGACGTGTGCTGCAGCAATTGCCGAACGGTGATGTTGTGGCGGCCGTCGCTGGCGAACGCGTCGAGCCATGTGGCGCCGGGGGAGTCCAGTGTCATCCGCCCAGCCTCGATCTGGCGAAAGACCAGGGCGGCCGTCACCTGCTTGGACACGGAGGCCCACCGCCACGGGAGGCTGTCGGCAATGGCGACGCGGGTTGCCCGGTCGGCCAACCCACCGGCGCGTTCGAAGAGCACCCGCCCGTCGGCATCCCCCACGAGCACGTGTCCCGAGAATCCGCCGCGGAAGGCGGAGTCCACCAGCGCGCCGAGCGCGACGGCATTCACGGTCGGCGCGGCGTTGCCTACCGGTGGCGACGGTTGGGAGAGGAGCGAGAGCGGTTGGCTGACAAGACAAAGGCCAACGGCCGTGACGCCGCGCCACCACGACGTCGACAGCATTGGGCGATTCGGCGAACGAGTGCGCATAGGGACCAGCAGGGGGAACGTGCGATGGCTCGGCGAGGGGTACCGAGTGGTGCGCACACGAAAGGCGAACTCCGTTCAGCAGCCGGAAGTTCGCAAAGATGCGGCGCACGGTTGCACCGTACGCGTCGCTGCTCCATGTTCGCCGATCACCCTGAGCCCGCCCTATCATGCACCGCTCCCTCACTCGCCCGTTCGCCGCCGTTCTGCTCTGCAGCCTGATCGCGCGGCCGCTCATCGCACAGTCGTCACGCACTCTCTCTCCGTGGGAAACGCAGGCCCGCGCACTGCTCAAGGAGCTCGTGGAGATCAACACCACGCACTCCGTGGGCAGCACGGTCGCGGCGGCGGAGGCGATGGCCACGCACATGCGTGCCGCGGGGTTTCCGGCTGAGGACGTGGTGGTGGTGGAGAACGCGCCCAAGAAGGGCAACCTGGTAGTGCGCTATCGCGGACGGAACACGGGGCGGAAGCCCATCCTGCTGATGTCGCACATCGACGTGGTGGAGGCCGATCCAAAGGATTGGACGCTGCCGCCGTTCGAGTTCATCGAGCGTGACGGCTCGTTCTACGGACGCGGTGTGGCCGACGACAAGGACGAAGGCGCGATTCACCTCACGATCTTGCTGCGCATGAAGGCCGAGCGATTCGTGCCCGACCGTGACATCATCGTGGCGCTCACGGCCGATGAGGAAGGCGGGCCCAACAACGGCATTGCGTGGCTGCTCGAGAACCGTCCAGAGCTGCTGCAGGCCGAGTATGCGCTCAATGAGGGCGGCGGCGGCCGAGTGGAGGATGACCGCAATATCTCCAACGACGTGCAGGCGAGCGAAAAGAAGGTGTCCAACTTCACGATCGAGACCACCAATCCCGGTGGACACAGTTCGGTGCCGCGCCCGGACAATGCGATCTATGCGCTCGCCGCGGCACTCAGCAAGGTGGGTTCGTACAACTTCCCGGTACGACTGAACGAAGTCACTCGCGAGTACTTCTCGCGTCAGGCGGAGATCGTCGGTGGCGAAACGGGCAGCGCCATGCGCGCGATCGTGGTGAATCAGTCGGATGCCAAGGCGGCCGCCACGTTGGCACACGATCCGGCGTACAACTCACGGTTGCGCACCACGTGTGTGGCGACGATGCTGGAGGGCGGGCACGCCATGAACGCGCTGCCCCAGCGCGCGACGGCCACGGTGAACTGCCGCATTCTGCCCGACGGCACGACGGCCGACGTGCAGAAGCAGCTCATCGCGGCGGTGGGAGATACGAGCGTGCACATCACGGTGGCGCGCGAGGCCCGCAACAGTCCGCCGTCGCCGCTCACACCCGACCTGCTGCGCACGATCGAGGAGACCACCACCGAGGTGTGGCCCGGCGTTCCGGTGGTGCCCACCATGAGCACCGGCGCGACCGATGGATCGTACCTTCGGCGCGCCGGCATTCCGGTATACGGCGTGTCGGGACTGTTCTACGCGAACCCCAACGCTCACGGCATGAACGAGAACGTCTCGAGCGAGGCGTTCTACAAGGGACTCGACTTCATGTATCGCCTGGTGAAGAAGCTCTCCACCGGACCGGGCATGTAAGCCTACGCGAGCGTCGCGTTGAGCGTGATGGGGACCGCGGAAAGGGCCTTGGACACCGGGCAGCCAGCCTTGGCGGCATTGGCCAGCTCGTGGAAGCGCTCAGGCGCAATGCCGGGCACGGTGGCGTGAAGCGTGAGCGTGATCGCCGTGAACGACCAGTCGTTGCCTTCCTTGCCCATGTCGATCGCTGCCGAAACATCGAGCTGCTCCGCCGGATGTCCGGCGCCGGCCAGCTGGAAGGAGAGCGCCATCGCAAAGCAGCCCGCGTGGGCAGCGGCGATGAGTTCCTCAGGATTGGTGCCGGCTTTTCCGTCCGCGTTTTCAAAACGCAGCTTGGTGGAATACGGCTGGTTCGCAAGCACGCCGCTGGGCGTGGTGAGTGTGCCCGAGCCCTCAAGACCCGTGCCCTTCCAGACTGCGCTTCCTGTGCGTCGCATGTGCGAAACTCCCGATTGGTGTGGTGAGTGGCGACGGGCGTGGCGGGCGCGGAAGCCCCAGCGCTCGTCCTGCCAGCGCCACCCCCGCTACCGCCAGTCGCCCTGATCGCCGCGCCGGACTTCCGCATGCTCTGCGGCCCGCGCCACCGGAATATGGGGCATCGCACCCGCTCCCAGCGCACGCGGGTCGTCCGACATGACCTTGGTGATGAAGCGCTGCCCTTCACCAATGCGTTCCACTTCGAGCGCCATGCTCTCAACGGCCGTCGCCATCTGGTCCAGCTTGTCGGTGATTTCGGCCGGCACGGGTGCGATGATCGTCTTGCCCCGCCGCCAGATGCGCCGCGACCAGGCGATCGTGAGCGGGAAGAGCACAAACAAGGTGAAGACGATCGGAATGGCGATGATTTCATCGGGTGGGCCGGTGCGCACGGGTGGCGGGGTCTCCACCACGGCGCCCGGGACCGCGCTGGCCACGGCCACGGCCTGGTCGGCCTGTGCGAGCTGTTGGTCCAGCTCCTTGATCCGCACGTCGAGATCGGCAATACGTGCTTCGAGCCCAGTGCGCGACGCGTTGAGCTGGCCGTCGTTGTTCTGGATGTCGCGGGTGATCTCGCGCGCCAGATCGTCGCGGCGGTCCTCGAGCCTCGAGAGCTGCGATCGCAGTTCGCTGCGCGCGGCCTTGACCGCGCTCAGGCTGCGCTGGGCCTGAACGGGCGAATACTGATTGTTGCCGAGCTTCTGCAACGCCTGCAGCTGGCTCAGCTGCTCCAACTGCTCCAGCCCCTGCATCGGGATCGGGGGCACCGGCGGAATCACAGGGGAGGGCTGGAGCGGCATATGTCAAAACTCGAGGGGGTGACAACAGGTCGCTCGGCGTGCCGAGCGACTCACATGGTCCCTACGATGGAGCGACGGCCCAGTTTCAACCTACGTCGCCTTGTCCCAGCGCGCATTGCCCCGTCCGGTGGGCGCGGCCAGTTTCAACGCTGGTCCAGTCGGCGCCGTCCTCGCCACGCGTGTCGGTCGCCGCTGTCCGTCCCCGTCCCCACCCCCCGTTTGCCCATGCGTGTACTCCGCCTGTCTGCCCTGCTCAGTCTGGGACTCGCCGTTGTCGCGTCCGACGCGACCGCTCAGCCACCCGCCACGCCGCCTGCCGGAGCGACCGGTGCCGCCGCCCGCGCGGCCGCGCCGCGTGGTCCGCGACCCTACGCGCAAGTCATTCCGGGCCGCGCCAAGTCCGAGCGCGGCGGCATCACGGTGCATCAGGTGGATGAGGACTGGTTCTTTGAGGTGCCCGATTCGCTCATCGGTCGCGACTTTCTGATGGTCACGCGCGTGGCCGGTGTTCCGGCCGGCTCCGGCGGCTTCCAGAGCGCCGGCAGCTCGCTCAACGAGCGCATGATCCGCTTCGAGCGCGTGAACAATCGCGTGCTGCTCAAGAGCATCGCCACTGATGCCGTGGCCGATGACTCGCTGCCCATCGCCCTCAGCGTGGCGCAGAACAACTATCCGGCCATCATTGGCGCGTTCCCGATCGCCGCGTTCACCGACGACAGCACAAGCTATGTGGTGGACGTGACCGACTATTTCGGCACCGACAATCCGGCCACGTCGGGGCTCAACGCCGCACAGCGCCGCACCTACGGCGTGCGCCGATTCGACGCCGCGCGCAGCTACATCAGCAGCGTGCGCAGCTTCCCCATCAACGTGGAAGTGCGTCAGGTGCAGACGTTTGACGCGTCCACGCCGCCCGGCGACCCGGACGGCGGCACGGTGACCATGGAGACGCGCCAGTCCATCGTGCTGCTGCCCAAGGAACCCATGCGCGCGCGCCACTTTGATCCGCGCGTGGGCTACTTCTCGGTGGACCGCGTGAACTACGGTCTCGACGTGCAAAAGGCGGCTAGCGAGACGTTCATCACGCGCTGGCGTCTGGAGCCCAAGGATCCAGCGGCCTACGCGCGCGGCGAACTGGTGGAGCCGATCAAGCCCATCGTGTACTACGTGGACGCGGCCACACCCGCGCGCTGGAAGCCGTATGTGAAGCAGGGCGTGGAGGACTGGCAGGCGGTGTTCGAGAAGGCCGGATTCAAGAACGCCATCATCGCGAAGGACGCGCCCACACCCGCGCAGGATCCGGACTTCGATCCGGATGACGCGCGCTTCTCCATTGTGCGCTGGGCCGCGAGCCTCACGCGCAACGCCACCGGGCCGCACACGCACGATCCGCGGTCGGGCGAGATCATCAACTCCGAGATCACCTGGTACCACAACCACATGCGGTCGTACCGCAATTGGCTGATCATGGAAACCGGCGCCGCCAATCCGCTCGCACGTTCGCTGGAAATCAGCGACGAGCTCATGGGCGAAACCATGCGCCAGGTGATCACGCACGAGATCGGACACGCACTGGGCCTGCAGCACAACATGATGGCGTCCTCGTCATTTCCCACCGACTCCATGCGCAGCCCCACGTTCACGAGCAAGTACGGCGTGAGCGCGACCATCATGGACTACGCGCGCCAGAACTACGTCGCGCAACCGGGCGACGGCCTCAAGCCCAAGGACTTCATTCGGCGCCTCGGACCGTTCGACGACTTCGCGATCAACTGGGGCTACCGCCTGGTGGACGCGCCCAACGCGTATGCGGAGGAGCCCACACTGCACAAGTGGCTCGTGGACGAGAGCGGTCCCTTTCCCTATCGCTTTGTGGGCGGTGGGCTGGGCAGCGCCGATCCGCGCAACCAGACGGAAGACCTGGGCGACGATCCGGTGAAGTCGAGCACGTACGCGGTCATGAACTACAAGCGCATGATCCCCAAGCTCGTGGAATGGACGGCCACGCCGGGCGAGAACTATGACGATCTGCAAGAGGTCTATCAGGAGGCGATCGGCCGTTGGTCGGGCTACATGGGACACGTGGCCGCGATGATCGGTGGCGTGAACGTGGAGCTGAAAACGGCCGAGCAGTCGGGTGCGGTGTATCGCGTGTTGCCAAAAGCGCGACAGAGGGCCGCGTTGGCCTTTCTGAGTGCCAACGTCATGACCACGCCGTCGTGGCTCGAGCCCACGGAGATCATCTCGCGCATCGGCCCCAACCCCACGCTGTCATCGCGACAGTCCGGACTGCTGGGCTCACTCATGAGCACGAGCCGACTGGGGCGACTCTCCGAAGCCGAGACCTTCGATCCGGTGAACGCCTACCCGCTGGCGGAGTACATGGCGGACCTCAAGCGCAGCGTCTGGGCCGGCGCCACGCCCGATGCGAATCGTCGTCAGCTGCAGCGGGTGTATTTGCAGCGGCTCGAGAGCGTCGTGTCACCGCCCGCGCCGACTGTCGGTGGCGCAGGCGCGCGTGGGCCGCAGCGCTACGTACCGTTCGTGACGGCGCCCGATCTGGAGCAGAGCGACCTGCCGGCTATCGCGCGATTCCAGTTGCGCGAAATCCAGCGGGACGCGCGCGCGTCGGCCACGGCGGCCACCACCACCACGATGCGTGCCCACTGGGGGGACATCGCCGACCGCGTCACGGCGATTCTCGAACCGAAGTAGTCGCGACCGCTCACTCAGCGATGTAACGCCAGGGACCGCGCACGCTGTCGCGGAACCAGATCGTGAAGAATGGAATGCCCGCCCCGGATGCAGCACCCGGCGGCGGGTTTTTCACGACAATGCGGCCGAAGGTGACGCCGAGATCATCACTCGATGCCACGAAAGCCGTGTCAGCGCTCCAACGCACGGGGCTCGCCGTCAGATCGCCGCCATTCACCACCTGCGCGATGGCCTCTGCGCCCACCACGAATGTGCTCGACGCGGCACCGCCCATGTTCACCGCGTCGGCGCGACCGTGACTCGCGAACGCGTTCCCCAGCCCCACACGCTGCGCATTGTCCGAGAACTCCTGCTCGGCGGCAATCAGCGCGCGGCGCCGAGCCGCGTCCCCCGCGCGGTCGGTGCGAACGGGTACCATGCGCGACGGCAGCAGCGCGTCCATCACGCTGCTGTCCGCCGTGGGCGCGGCCGAGCGGGCACGTTTGTACGCCAGTACGCGCCAGCCGTTGGCTGCGCGCACCCAATAGGCCATGTACTTGAGCGGCACCACGCTGGTGTCGCCAATGGCCTGCGCCATGTAGCCGAAGGTGAAGCCGTGCGTGCCGTCAGCACTGATTCCGGCGCGAACGGGCCGCCAGGCCACGCGGGCACCGCGTGAAGTCGGTGAGGAGCGCAGCGCGGCCATCACGGCGGCCTTGCCCATGGCGAAGCCGGTGGGCGTGGGCATGAGCACGCCGTCGGCGAACATGGGGGAGAGGGCCGCCACCATGTCAGTGCGCTCGCCGGCCGCGGCAAAGCGGCGGTCCGTGTCCAGGAGCGACTGGGCAATCGCGCTGATGGAGTCGGGTTGCGCGGCGACGAACGCGCCCGCCCGATGCGCGAACGATTCGCGGATGGGTGGCAAGCTGAGCAGTACCGCGCCCAGCGGCAGCGCGGCGAGCAGTCGGAGGAGTAGTCGCATGGTGCCCGTAACTTCGCGCGCATCGAACCGATGGGGAACCCGGGGCGCTTGCGGGGCGCTGCTCATGGGAAGTTCCACGTCTTCCGCTCCCCCTGCGTATCATGGGGAAGCACCGGCAACAGCCGAGCACAAACTGCGACGCGGGTCTGGAACAGGCCATGAGGTCCGCGCGCGAACCGCCGTCGATACCAGTGGGTGACGCAAGATGAGCAGCAACGAGACCGGGTCCGATGTCGGTACCGGCCGTGGAGCGTTCTCGGAGTCAGCGGGAACATCGGCCGTCGCGCGCACACTCCACCGCGTTGGTACACCCTCGCGGAATACGGAGCTGGGCGCCTGGGTGGTCACGCGCTACGCCGACGTGCTGCAGGCACTGCGCGACCCAAACGTCGTGCCGGAGGGCACGCGCGCGGACGCGAGCCCTTCCGCGGGTGAGGCACGTCGCGACGCGCAGCGCACGCAGCATGAGCACGCGGTGTGGGAGTTCGCGGAGCGCCTTGACGGATTGCGTCCGGCATTTGAGCGGTCGCTGCGGCAGCGAATAAACGCGATGCTGTCCGACGCGCCCGTGGCGGATCTGCGCGAAGATCTGGCCGAGCCCTGGTCGCGTGATCTCAGCCAACTGATGTACGGCCTGTCCACGGAGCGCCTCGCGGAGTGCCTCGCACCGGCGCACATCGTGTTTCAGGAGGCTGCGATCGCAACGTCCGGTGTGGCCACCCCTCGCGCGCACGAGGCGGCGAGCACGCTGGCAACAGCCTTGGGCGCGCCACACGCCGTACAGGGGTTTGTCGCGATCTCGCAGACGCTGCCGGCGCTGCTCACCAACGCGTGGCGCGTGCTGCTCGAGCATCCTGAGGCCGTGGAGCAGCTGCGCGCGCAAGAGCAACCGGCCGACGGCATGTCCACCGGTGAGGTGCGCGAACCGCGCGACATCTCAACCGCGCGGGTGGTGGCGGAACTGCTGCGGCTGGGCAGTCCGGCCCGCGCGGTCTTTCGGATGGCGCAGCACGCAGTGAACGTGGGCGGCGTTTCGGTGCCGGCCGGCGACCGCCTCGTCCTGATGCTGTCCACCGCCAATCATGATCCGGCCCAGTTTTCGCACCCGGACAGTCTCGATTTTCAGCGCGAAACCACCAGCCACCTCGGCTTTGGCGCAGGAGCGCACCGGTGCGTGGGCGAATCAGTGGTGCGACTCGCCGTGGGCATGGCCACCGAGCGGCTGCTGGCCTCGACAGACATTCTCACCTTGGCGCCGCTCGCGATCACGGCGACACCTCCCGCCTGGCTGGGCGGATTCGCGATCCGGTCGCCGTCCTCCCTCATTGTGACGCTGGAGCCGCGCCGCTGAGGGTCGCGGTGCGTCGCGTCGCGCTACTCGGTGTTTGCCCGCGACACCCGCGCCAGCAACATCAGGTGCCACGCGTGCGCCACACCGGCCGCGCACATGGCGACGGCAAAGCCGACGGTGCCGCCGTCTCGGCGATGAAACAGGAGTGCCGCGGCAAAGCCCGCGCCTGCCGCGAGAAACGTGAGCGTGAGTGCGGGCGCCGGTCCACGCCGTAATCGACGGTACACCAACACCAGGACCACCGCCTCGACGGCAATGAACAGGAGCAGCAGCGTGGGAAGCAGGTCGCTGGAGAGAAAGCGCGTCACGGGCCAACCGCCGCGATCGCTATCGAGGCGTTGCGCACGCCGATGCGGGAGGCGCGGGCGCCGCTAGCGTTCAAGTCGAAATCCGGGGTCGAGTCCCGGGCGCTTGGTCGTGTTGGCCACGAGCCATCCCGTCATGTAAAACCACTGCGTCATGCGCGTGAGCTTGGCGTAGTTGATGCGGTCTGGATTGTCACGCGGGGTGTGGTAGTCGGGGTGCAGGTTGGTGGAGAACATCACGGCGGGCACGTTCGCCCGCGCGTAGGGCAGATGATCGGACCGGAAGTACCAGCCTTCGGGGTGCGTGGGCCGGTCCCACAGCGAATCCAGCGCGAACGCGCCCGTGGCGCGGTTGGCCTGGAGCGCCATGTCCACGAGCTCCGTGGAGTTGCGGTGCGGTGGCTGGATGCCGAGCAGGCTCGCTGAGTCGGGGTGGTTGCGGCCAATCATGTCGCCGTTGAGCACGGCGACGATCTTGTCCAGTGGCAAAACCGGGTGCTTCACATGGTACGTGGAGCCCAGCAAACCGCGCTCCTCGGCGCCGTGATACACGAACAGCGCCGACCGTCGGCCGGGCTGCTGCTTGAAGGCGCGCGCAATGGCGAGCAGTGCCACGCTCACGGTGCCGTTGTCGTCGGCGCCGTTCCAGACGGAGTCGCCGTTTACGTCGTAGCGCACGCCGTCGTGGTCCTGATGACTGCTGAAGAGCACGTATTCGTCGCGCAGCGCGGCGTCGGTACCCTGAATGCGTCCCACCACGTTCACGGAGGGGTACGTGAACGATTCCTGGAACAGCTCGATGTCCGCGGGTTGGCCGGCGGCGGCGCGCATGGCGGCCGCTTCGCGCTGGTGCACGAGAAACACCGGCGGACCCGGTCGTCGCACACCGCCGTACGGTGCGATCTGTGGGTCGTCCACCTTGTAGGAGCCGCGCGATGCGATGGCGGCCACACCGTCAAAGGCGATGTCCGAGACGGAATCGGCAATGAGGATCACCGCCAGCGCGCCCCGTCGCGTGAGGGCGAAGCCGATGTTCTGCATGGCTGAACGGGCGTAGCGGTATTCGGGCGAGTTCACACTGGTCTGGCGGCGCGACTCGGGTGGTGGCACCACCTGCGCAATTGCCACTTTGCCGGCCACGTCAATCGTGGTGTCGCGTCCGTCGCCGGCCCACACGGTGGGTGCCTGAATCGAGGCCGCGGTGTTGCTGCTCACCGCGATGTCCTTCCACATCGCGAACTCGCGCGCGCCGATTTGCACCTTGCTGGAGGCGCCCACCCGCTCGCGCAGGATGTTCCACCATTGGAGGTAGGAGCCGTTGTCCCCCATCGGCTCAACGCCAATGCTGCGCAGTTGGTCAGCCAACCAAATGGACGCACGCATTTCGTCGAGCGTGGCTCCTTCGCGGCCGCGCATGTCGTCGCCGGCGAGCGCGAACAGGTCGCGCTTGAGGTCGGCCTCGCGAATGGCCGCCATGGCGGCGGGCGGCGTGGGGGCGGGCTGCGCGGCGAGGGCGGCCGGCCGCGCGCGCGGGGCGAGGCGGGGTAAATGCAGTCGGAACAGAAAACGCAACGGCCTACGCCTGTGGTTGGGCGGCGGGGGGGCTGAAGAGGTCGGGAGGG
>JBBSPE010000147.1:0-10404 GCA_038259155.1 Gemmatimonadales bacterium | reverse complement strand
TTCCCCGAGCGTTTCGTAGCGACCAGCGGCGGCGAGGTTGAAGCGGCGCGCGCCCACATCCACCGAGCCGCCGGGAATGGACGCATTGTCGCTGCCGAGCGCGTTGAGCACCTGCCCCGGTGCGATGCCCAGTGTGCTCATGCGGCCCAGGTCGAGTGTGACCTCCACCTGGCGTTCCGGTGCGCCCCAGCGCGTGGCGTCCCGCACACCACCCACGCGTTCCACGCGCTCCTCAATGCGCTCGGCGATCACGTCGAGCTCGTGGTACGGCGTGGTTTCACTCACGAGTGCGATCTGCATCACGGCCACGGTGTTGTTCTCGTTGCGCGTGACGTCCAGGCGTTGCAGCGACGCGGGCAGCTGTGCACGAATGGCGTTCACCTCGCGCAGCACCTCGTCATTCTTGCGGTCGGCGTCCACCGATTCGTCAAACTCCACGGTGATCACGGCCAGGCCGTCGCTGCTGCGCGAATAGAGCTCCTTCACGTTCTCGAGCGCGGCCAGCCGTTCTTCAATGGGCTCGGTGACCAGCTGCTCCATGTCCTCCGCATCCGCACCGGGATACACGGCCACGGTGGTGTAAATGGGCACCGGGAACGTGGGGTCTTCCGCGCGCGGGATGGCCAGCCAACTGGATGCGCCGAGTGCGACGAGCATGAGGAAGAACAACACGGTGAACTGCCACCGGCGGACGGCAAACTCCACCAGGCCGCTCACTTGGCACCGTCCACTTCGCGCACAGCCACGCCGTTGCTCACGTAGGGCGCGCCGCTGGTGATCACGCGTGACACGCTGTCCAGCCCGGTCACCGCCACGCGCGCGCCGTCAATGAAGAGAATGCGCACCATGTGTCGCACTGCCTTGGCGTCGCGCATGCTGTAGACGGTGGCCGAGTCGCCGTCGGCTTCAATGATCGCTTCAATGGGTACGAGCGTGAGCGCCGTGCGCGAGGGCACCGAGATGGACACGCGGGCGACCGTGCCGGCCGGCATGGCGTCGGCGCCGGTCACGCTCACTTCCACCGGCACCATGCCGGTGCGTGCGTCGGTGGCGGCGCCCTTTTGTGTCACGCGCCCGGTGTAGGTGCGATCGGGCATGGCGTCGAACGTGACCTCTGCCGTTTGTCCGGTCTGCACACGCACCGCGTCGCGATCGGGGAGGCCCACTCGCACCACGCGGCCGCGCGCGTCGCTGCCGAGTATGAGCACTTCGGTGCCGGGGCTCACGAGGGCGCCGGCTTGCACGCGCCGGCGCAGGATGCGGCCGCTGGCCGGTGCGGTGATCACGGCGTATTCGCGATTCACAGTGGCCGTTTGCAGGTCGGCCTGTGCGGCTGCGAGTGCGGACTCCGCGTCCTGCAGCTGTGCGAGGGTGGCCACGCTGTCGGTGTAGAGCGCGCGCAGGCGGGCCGCGTCGCGGGTCGCCTTGTCCACACCAATGCGCGCCTTGGTACGCTGTGCGTCAATCTCGCGCAGGTCGAGCGAGGCGAGCTGTTGGCCGCTGCGCACGGTGGCGCCTTCGTCCACGCTCACCTGCGTGACGATGCCGCCAATCTTGAACGACAGGGCGACTTCATCTTTGGGCCCAAATGCGCCGGTGCCCGTGATGGGGCGCGACACCTCGTCGTGCATCACGTCGGCGAGCGCCACGGGTACGGGCGGGATGGTGGTCTCGGGCGTGGCGTCGGCGCCACTGCAGCCCAGCATGGTGGCGAGGGCCAGCAGCGCGCCCGCGCGCAGCAGTTTGGGGGAACTGGTGACAGGCATGACGGTGACCGGTGGATTGGTGTGAGGCGTATCGAAGCGGTTGAGCACGGTGCGATGCGGTTCAGCGCGTGAGTGAGCGGATCGCGGCGGCGCGCTCGAGCTCCACGCGACGGGCGGCGTACGTGAAGCGGGTGAGCACCGCGTTGAGCTCGGCCTGCGTGCGCGCGGCGCGGGCGGCCACGAACTCCACGTGCGGGGCGAGTCCTTCTTCGTAGCGCCGCGAGACGAGCGTGAACGACCGGCGCGCAGCATCCTGTCGCGCCTCGGAGGTGGCAATCGCCTGCTCGGCCACACGGGCCGCGTCCCAGGCCTGCTCCACCTGCACCACGATCTGTCGTTCGGCGTCGCGCTGGCGCAGCTCTGCCTTGCGCTTCTCCAGCGTGGCCTGCTGCCGGCGCGCGGCGTCCTGGCCGCCGTTGAACAGGTTCCACTGCAGCACGATGGACGCGAGCGCGACGTTCCCCGACCCGTCCAACCGATACTGATCGCCCTGAATGCCCCACTCGGCGGCCAGCGCCACGTTGGGCAGGAAGGACGCCGACGCGAGGCGCATCTGGCGGGTGGCCACGTCCACGCCGAGTGCGGCCTGGCGGAGTTCCTCGCGCTGGCGGAGTGCGTCGGCGAGCGTGGCGTCGTGGCTGGTGGGGAGCGGGCGCACGAGCGTGCTGTCGTCCACCACGGTCACGGGCGTGTCCGGGTCGCGATCGAGCAGCAGGTTGAGCAGGCGGCGCGCACCGTCGCGTTGGCGTTCGGCGTCGGCGAGCTGCTGGGCCAGTTCGGCGCGGTCAGCCCGGGCGCGATAGACGGCGTCAACCGTGCCCTGGCCGTTGGCCACGAGGCGGTCGGCCACGCGCTCGTTCTCTACCAGCACGGCGAGCGAGGCGGTGTAGACATCCACCAGTCGCGTGGCGCCGGCGAGGGACAGCCATGCGAGCTGGACGTCGGCCGCGAGCTCGCGGGTGGCCAGATCGCGCTGCACCTCGGTCACGCCGTGCAGGGTGCGGGCCAGGCGCCACTGTTCAATGGCGCCCTGGTTGTAGAGCAGCTGGGTGGCGCGGACGCGCGAATCCTGCCGGAAGGGGAGCGTGGCCGCGACGTTGGTGGGGAAGGCGTTCTGGCCGAGCAGCTGGTTGAGGGCGGCGTAGGCCGGGTTGATGAAGTCGCCGATGTTCACCACGCCGCTGAACTCGGAGTAGCGGGCGTCCAGGCCGAGTGTGGGGAGGAGGAGGCCTCGGGCCTGGGTGACGCCGCTGGCGCCCTGCCGTTCGCTGAGCCGGGTTTGGGCGAGGGCGAGGTTGCGCTCCACGGCGAGTTGGACGAGCTCGTCCATGACGGCGGCGGCGGTTGGTGTGGCCGGGTTCTGTGCGCTGAGGGGCGGCGACGCCGGGAGGGCGAGCGCGAGTGCGACGGCCAGTGCGGCTGCGGGGCCGCGGATGCCGCGTGTGCGCACAGCCAGAGCTGAGGTTCGCTGGAGAAAGTATAACATTGATCGTTTCTGTAACAATGTTAAGCTGAATGGCCAAGAAGTGCCCCGCAGTGGCGGGGCTGGGTGCTTCAGGGCGCTGGTGGGACGGCGGGGAGTGCTGGCGGGATGGTTACGGGTGGGTATTCGTTCTTATACGAACCAAAAGCAAAACAGCGTTCAGTCAGGCCGGATGGTGCCGCCGAGTGCCGCGGATCATGACGTCAATGGAGAGGCGGATGGTGGCCATGGGATCGCGCCACTCGATCCAGGGATCATTGCACTTGGCGATGTGGAGCGAGACCATGCCATGCAGTGCGCTCCAGAACAGTTGAGCGAGCTGGTGTTCGTCCTGGAATTCGGGCCCGAAGAGACCCTTCTTGAGCCCCTCCTCCACGGTCTGCACGAGGAAGAAATAGGCGTCCTCCTCGGGATTGTTTTTTTGCACCAAGTTGGAGTCCATCATGGATTGGCCTGATGGTGTCATAAACATGAACCGATACTGGCTTCTATTCTTGAGCCCAAACTCGGCGTACGCGATTCCCATGCGACGCACCCGCTCCAGCGGATCGTCAATCGCACCGATACGTTGCAGCGCCGAGGCCAAAGCCCGGAAATCCAGCGCGCACAGCTCGGCCAGCAGCGATTCCTTGTCCCGGAAATGATGGTAAATGGCGGTGGGCGTGTACTCAATTCGCGACGCGATGGCCCGCATGGTGGTGGCCTCCACCCCGTTCTCCACGAACAGCTCCCGGGCCGCATCGAGGATACGGGCGCGGGTCTCCTCCTTCTGGCGCAATCGGCGCGCCGCAGGTCCAGCCGTCGCCGTTTCAGTCAGTGAACTCATGGCCACACTTTACAACGTTAGGTTAACGCTGTCAAGTTGGCCCCCGTCTCCGACCGTACCGGCCGGGAACCGCCGGCTCTCCCACATCACTTGCCTCGGGTTGGCAGTCCACGCTACAGATGCGCTCGCATCGGCCCGATACCCTCCAGCATCATGACGCTCGTTACCCCCGCGCACTCTCTCGAAAGCCTTCGCCTCGAGTCCGACCAACAGCAGGTGCAGATCGTCTTCTGCATATTGTTGGCGCTCCCGGTGGCGTTTGGCGTCACGGAAGCCCTCAATGCGGACCGGCCGCTGCATGTTGGAGCGGCCTCGTTCGCCCTGCGCATTGTCCTGCTGGGTGTGATGCTGGGATTGATCACTCGTCTCCGCCGCTTCCGCACGCGGGCGGCCTTTGTCCGAGCGGTGACCTGGGCGCTGTCCATCGGCGTGGTGCTCATTCTCATCCAGCACGTGCTGCGTCAGCCCGATCGGCTGTTGCCGTTCGTGGTCGAGGGGCTGTTGATCACGACGTTCTATGCGTTCATGCCGCTCACCCGCTATCGCCAGTCGGCCATTGCCGGCGCGCTCACGGCGGGTTCGCTCGCGCTGTTGTTCCTGTGGCACGACAACGTCTCGCTTCAGGAGCAGGTGGGTGTGGCCACCTCACTCATCGCCGCCAACGCGCTGGGCGTGGCTTCGCTGTGGCACCGGCAGCAACGCGAGCGCCGCGAGGAGCGAGTCTTCGCGCGCGAGCAGGAGGCGCGCTCAACGCTCGAGCAGACGTTGGCCGAGCTGCGCGTGTTGCGCGGGGTGCTCCCGATCTGTGCGCACTGTCGGCAGATCCGGGCACAGGACGGTGACTGGCAGCCGCTGGACGACTACGTGCGCGCTCACACCGACGCCGACTTCTCGCACGGTATCTGCCCGTCCTGTCTGGACGAGCACTATCAAGAGCACGTCCGCGAGGGACTGGCAGTCGGACAGTAGTCGCGATTAACGGCAGTGGGTACTTGGCGTCAGACAGTCATTCGCCTCTGCAGTCTCGCGCGCGACGCAGCAATCGCCTGTGCGCGCCGCCTCTCGTTGCAGCCTTCGCCGGACCATTGTGAGCACAGAGTCTGCCACTCAGCGCTTGAGCGACGCCGCCCAGCCGGACCGGCGCGCCTTCCTGAGCACCGCCGCGGGGCTTGTTGCCGCCGCTGTGCTTCCGTGGCCGCACGCGCTCGGTGCGCAGCCGCTGCTGGGCACCGCCGCGTCGCCCGAGGCGTCGCCCGCGGCCACCATCGCGATCCCGAACGCGGCGCGACCGTCCACCGGGCAGCTCCAGATCGCCGAAGCCACGCTCAGCGAACTGGCTGAGGGGCTCGATACGGGCCGCTGGACCTCTCGCTCGCTCACCGAGGCCTACCTCGAAGCGATTGACCGGTTTGACCGTCGCGGTCCAGCCATCAACACGATCCTCGAGCTCAACCCGGACGCACTCACCCTGGCCGACACGCTCGACGCGGAACGCATCGCTACGGGACGACGCGGCCCGTTGCACGGCATCCCGGTACTGCTCAAGGACAACATCGGCACGGCCGACAAACTGCATACGAGCGCCGGTTCCCTCGCGCTCGCGGAATCGTTTGCGCCCAAGGACGCGTTTCTGGTCACGCGGCTGCGCGAGGGCGGCGCCATCATTTTGGGCAAGGCCAACATGAGCGAGTGGGCCAACGCGCGCGGACGTGGCGCGATTGGCGGCTGGAGCGGACGCGGGCGCCTGACGCGCAACCCGTACGCCCTCGACCGGAGCGCCGGCGGCTCCAGCTCCGGTACCGCCGCCGCCGTGTCGGCCAATCTGGTGCCGGTGGCGATTGGCACGGAGACCATGGGTTCAGTGGTCACGCCGTCGTCGCTGTGCGGCATTGTGGGGCTCAAGCCCACCGTGGGGCTCGTGAGTCGCGCCGGCATCATTCCGGTGTCGTACACACAGGACACGGCGGGCCCCATGACGCGCACCGTCCGCGACGCGGCCATCGTGCTCTCGGCCATTGCAGGCGCCGACCCGGACGACAAGCAGACCACCGCTGGCTCCGTCCGCCGCACCACCGACTACACATCCTTCCTCAATCCGGACGGCCTGCGCGGTGCGCGCATTGGCGTGGCGCGCAATCTGTTCGGCACCAGCCTGGTGGCTGATCGCGTGATCGATTCCGCGCTGGACGCGATGGCACGCGCCGGCGCGGTGATCGTGGAGAACGCAGACATCGAGACGGCCGAGGCGATCTGGTCGTTCGATTCGGAGGTGCTGTCGTTCGAGCTCAAGGCCTCGCTCAATGAGTACCTCAAGTCGCTGGGCCCCACGGCCAAGGTCAAGAACCTGCGCGAACTCATCGAGTTCAACATCCGCAACAGCGATCAGGAGATGATGTGGTTCGGGCAGGAGACGTTCCTGTACGCTGAGAGCCGCGGGCCGTTGTCGTCGCCGGAGTACACGCAGAATCTGGCGATGGTGCGCGAGCTCTCGCGCACGCGCGGCATTGACGCGACGCTGGAGAAGCACAAGGTGGACGTGCTCGTGGCGCCCACGCAGGGACCGGCGTGGCTGCTCGACATGCTGCTGGGCGACAACGCCTCGCTGGGCGCGTTCGTGACGGCGGCCGCGGCGGGTTACCCCATGCTCACGGTGCCCGCCGGTGACGTGGCGGGCTTGCCGGTGGGCATGCTGTTCATCGGCACGGCGTGGAGCGAGGGCAAGCTGCTCAAGATCGGCTACGGCTTCGAGCAGACGGTGCGGGCGCGCCGTGCGCCCACGTTCCAGCCCAGCATCGACCTGCGGCCGTAGCGCTCGAGGTTACGCGCGCGCGTGCCAGGCCTTGAGCACCGCCAGCTCCTTCTCCGGCGCAATGCCGGCGCGCGCCTTTTCCTGTTCGGCCTCGGGACGGCTCTTGTACCATTCGAGCGTGGCGGCGGCGGTGTCGGCCAGCGGCCGGAACGTGAGGCCCGCCGCGTACGCCTTGCGGCAGTCAATGCGCATGAAGCCGGCCATACCGCCGCGCGGCGGTGCCCACACCGGCATCTCGCTCCACGACGACACCTGCTGCTCCTGCAGGAAGTCGGCGCTCACCCACGTGAACCGCGCACCACTCGTGGTCACGGCCTTGATGCCGTACAGCAGCTGGCCCATGGTGGTAGGCAACGCGGGACCGGTGGCGTTGAAGGTGCCCATCACGCGGTCTTCGGCAAGACGGATGATCCACTGGCTGAGGTCGCGCACGTCCACGTACTGCGTGGGATCATCGGGCGTGCCGGGTGCCATCACCTCGCCGCCCTTGTCAATGCGCACGGGCCAGTACGAGAAGCGATCGCTGAGATCGCCGGGCCCCACAATGAGTCCAGGTCGCACCACGGTGACGTTGGCCGCGCCAAAGCGTTCACGCGCCGTCATTTCGGAGCGCACCTTGAGCGGCCCGTAACCGGTGTTGCCCTGCCCCTGACGCTCGGCATCCGGATCACCGGGCTCGTGCAACGGACCGTTCTCGTCTATGCCGGGCTCTGAATAGTCGCGGAACACCGAGATGGTGGACACGAACATGTAGTGCTTCGTCTTGCCCACCAGTGCATCGGCCGCGCCACGCACCCACTTGGGCAGCGTGGTGGGATTGTCGATCACCACATCCCACTCGCGACCGGTCTTGAGTGATGCGTAGCCGTCTGGTGCATTGCGATCTCCGACCAGCCGCTCGACGCCGGGAAAGAGATCGGGATTGGTCTTGCCGCGATTGAACAGCGTGACCGTGTGGCCGCGCTCGAGCGCGTATTCCACCTGCGCCGGTCCGATGAAGCCGGTGCCGCCGAGGATGAGAATCTTGAGCGGCGCCGCCGCAGCACGCACGCCATCGGGCGTGAACGGCAGCGGCTTGGGCGCGGCCAGTGCGCGCGCGGCCTCGGCCGCCGTGGGCCGGATACCAAGCGTGATGGCACCACCGGCGAGGGCGGAGGCGGCGAGAAAACGACGACGGTCCATGCTCATGGCGCCACCGCTTTCCAAGGCACCGAGAGGTGCGCGTTTCCCCATCCGAACGTGAGCACGCCGGACGCGGGCTCGGGCGGTGCACCGGGAGCATTCACGTTGGGAATGAGCCACATGGTGAAGCTCTCGAGCGGCTCGGCGAGGCGCTTGACGGTCATGTCCACGCGGCCGATGTCCTGCGCGGCATCGTAGTCGGTGCCCCACTGTGAGACCTGCCGATTCACCACGAGCTTCCAGCCGCTGCTCAACGGCAGCGCGAACAACGTGTAGCGGCCGGTGGGCAACCGGAGGCCACCAATATCCAACGGCACATCAGTGGTGAGGTGCGTGGCCAGGTTCGCGCCCAGTCGCCACACGGTGTCGAGCGGCACGAGGGCACTGCCCTCCACGGTACGGCCGCGTGCGTGCGGCTGGCCGTAATCCAGGCGAATGATCCCGGGGCCGGCGAGGTTCACCGTTGCGGGAAACCAGCGATCGCCCACGTAACGTCCGTTCAGGCGCACCTCGACGCTGGCCTGGGTGCTGGCAGCCGCCGCCGGAACCGGTGGCGTCTGGCCACCCGCCTGTGCGTGTGCCTGTTCGTGCACCGCGAGCGGGCTCGCACACAGCGCGAGCCACGTGATGAGCTGCAATCGTGTTGATGGTCTCACTTCGGCATCACTCCATCGAGCTGTCGAATAGTCTTGGTGGACGCCGGGCGTTCCAACTGCAGGTGTCGCGCCGTGTTCTCTGCGTCACTGAGCGCCCGCAACACGTTTTCTCCCACCAGACCGCGCAGATTGTCGTCCGGCCAACCTCGCCGCATGAGTTCCGCCAGCAGTTCCGGGTAGTGCGACACGTCTTCCAGTCCCTGCACGACATCCGTGATGCCGTCAAAGTCGCCACCGAGGCCCACATGACCTGGGCCAGCGATTTTGGCGATGTACGCAATCTGATCGGCAACATCGCTGAGCGTGGCGCGCGGCATCGCATTGGCAGCACGGAAGGCGTCGGCCGCCTGCGCTTGCGCTTGCGCACCAGGTCCGGCACTGGCACGCGCGGCGTTGAGGCCGGCGTTCCAGTCGGCCACAGGCTGCGACGCGAAGCCCGGGACGAACGTGACCATCACCACGCCACCGTTGGACTGCAGGCGGCGCAGAATGCTGTCGGGCACATTGCGCGGCACGTCGGTGAGACCACGTGCATTGGAGTGCGAGAAGATCACAGGTGCCTCGGAAACATCGAGGGCGTCGCTCATGACCGCCGGCGACGTGTGCGACAGATCCACGAGCATTCCCAGGCGGTTCATCTCGCGCACCACTTCCTTCCCGAACGGCGTGAGTCCGCCATGCGTCGCCGCGTCGCTCGCGGCATCGGCCCAGTCAAGCGTGACGTTGTGCGTGAGCGTCATGTACCGCGCACCCAGCGCGTAGTAGGTGCGCAGCGCACCGAGCGAGTTCTCGATGACATGCCCGCCCTCCAGACCGAGCAGGGAGCCGATCCGTCCGGCTTTGTGCGCCGCACGGATGTCAGCCACCGAGAGCGCCCACTGCAGGTCCTGCGGATATCGCGCAATCATGCGCCGAGCGATGTCAATCTGCTCCAGCTGCACGCGCGCGAAACCTGAGTCGGCGATTTCACCCGGCACGTACACCGACCAGAACTGCGCACCCACGCCACCGCGACGCAGCCGTGCGATGTCGGTGTGACCGGACGTCGGCTTCTCGAGATCGTAGGCCACCACGTCGAGCGGTGCGGTCGCGGACTCGCGTATCACCCACGGCAGATCGTTGTGTCCGTCCACCAGCGGCGTGGTCGCGAGGAGCTCGCGCACGTGCGCGAGTCGCCGCTCAAGAGGCGCGTGCTCCAGCGGTTGCTGCTGGGCGACAAGTGGACTGGCGATGAGGGCGACCATCACAAGGTGGCGGGCAAGCGTGCACGCCGCGGGCAGCCGAGGCGGACAGTGGCGCATCAGCAGCCGATCCGTTCGAGGTAGTGTGGCAGCATCTTGCGCCACCACGGCCAGTCATGGTTCACGTCGTGCCCCCACAGGTCAAACACGTGGCCAATCTGCTTGCGATCGAGCACGTCGTGGAACGCACGCGTTGCATCTGGTGCCTCATACGCGCCCTGCCCCGCCACCAGAGCGATGCGCGAGTGGTGGCGCAGCGTGTCGAGCGGCCCGCCCTCGAGGTTGGCCACGTACCACATGGGATTGTTGAAGTACGCGTTCTCGCTGGAGTAGCCCTTGAAGTAGCTGGGCGACAAATCGTAGAAACCGCTCATGCCAATGAGGCCACCGAACAGATCGGGGCGCCGGAACAGGGCATTGGCCGCGTGAAAGCAGCCAAAG
>JBBSPE010000146.1:0-10462 GCA_038259155.1 Gemmatimonadales bacterium | reverse complement strand
GCGGTCACCAACGCGCGGCCGCGACGCACAAACGCCAGACATCCGATGGCGACAACCCAGAGCGGGAGATACCACGGTGGCCAGCTACCGGGCGCCCGCCACAGGGCCGGGGCGGCGATGGCGGCGACAGCCGCAATGAACGGTCCGATCGCCGCGGGCAGGCCACGGCGACGACCAAGCACCAGCTGCCCAGCGCTCGCTCCTGCAATGAGAATACCGGCGGCGGCGAGTGCGAGCGCCAGCTGCCAGGCGATCCAGAGGCCGGCGGTGGGGCCGCTGGGCGGGAACGCGATGCCGCGCGACAAATCACGCAGCGCGAACGGGCCCAAACCGGCGATGCCCAGGATCACGGCGAGGGCGAGTCGCCGAGAATGCGCAAACCGTGTGCTGCGCAACACCCGGAACAACGCCAGCAGCGCCAGCAGCGCGGTCAGCGTCAGCGCGGCGATGTTGGCGGTGAGTGGTCCGCCCACCGGCGAGAAATAGTTGGCCGCATTGAACAGCGGCGAGACATTGGACAGCGAACCCACGGGCGCCAGCATCAGCGCGACGAGCAAACCCACCACCGTGAGCAGCCGCAGACGCAGCGTGGCCGGACGACGCCAGCCGACAATGAGCACACACAATCCGGCCACGAACAACGGCACGGCGGTTCGGACGCGGGCGCGCTGCAGATTGCTGAGGCGCGCTTCGTCCGGCAGGCGGGGGGAGGCGGACACGAGCAGAAACGGGGCACTGTCCGGAGCGGGTCCGATGCCGCGACGCGTGGGGTCGTTGGGTTCGAGCACGTCCAGCACGGACGGGCGGTCGAGGCGGATCGACGTGACGAGGTCCGCCGAGACCGTGGCGGTGACGAGCGAGCGCGCGAAGCGGTCAGCCGGTGGAGCGGCGGCGAGCAACACTGACCCCACGACGCTGCGGTTCCCGCGCGTGGCGCGCGCCAGCAGCACACTATGAAAGGCACCCTGCTCGAACACCACGCCGTCTGGGCCGGGCGTCAGGCGCATGCGGGACTGCCCCACGCGATCAACCATGCGACCGTCCTCGAACACCGCGAGCCCCGTTTCGCCGGATCGCCACTCGGGCAGCGCCGCCGAGCCTGAGGTTGCGGCGGCCTCGACCGCCAGTATCAACGACGCTCGCGCTGCCTCAATGGCGTCGCTCACGCGCGCCACGTCACGGCTGCGCGCGGCCAGCGCCCATACCTCGCCCGCTCGGGCGAGGTCCCGGGCAGCGCGTTGTTCGGCGGCGGCGATGCCGAGCGCGACCGTCAGGGCAAGCGTGGCGCCGACAGCGGCGGCCAGCGGCTGGCGCAGCCGACGAACGGTGACCACCGCCACACCGAGCGCCACCGTCGCCACCACAAGCAGGATGGCATCCTCTTCGCGCTGCCAGCGCGCGAGCGCGAGCAGGCAGCCGATGACGCCGGTCATCCAGACCGCCGGCCAGCGGGGGGCCGAGGGGCTCGGGTTCATGCGGGGATCGGGATTCGCCAACGGGAAGGGGGCCTTGGCAAGAGACGTTTCGGTGTGCGTGGCTTCGAACATACCACGCCGGTGCCGTCCGTCGTGCCATGGCTCGCGGGAAGCCAAGGCCGGGCGGAGGGCCACTACATTTCCAGCAATGCCCCCTGTCTCGCCGATCCCGACACGCACGCCTACCCCGTGGCGAGCATTCTGGCGAACCGTTCGGCGTGTGCACCTGCGCGCGAGCCTGCTGCTTCCGCTGGGCTACGCGGCCCCGGGGTGGTCCCTGCGCCCGGGCGCCGCCCTGTCTCCGCAGGCGGCCACGTTTGCCGCGCGGCCCCAGCCCGACCGAATGGATGTCGGCAGCTTCACGATTCTCCGCGAGGGCGTGCGGGTGGGCCGCGAGCAGTTCAGTCTGCGCCGCGTGGGCTCTCCCGAGGGCGTGGAGTTCGAGTTGCGGGCGGAGTCGGCCATTGGTGATCGCCGACTCGCCACGCGCCTGGAGACCGACTCGGCGGGCACGCCGCTCCGTTACTCCGCGGAGGTTCGGGATGGCGCGACGGTGACGCTGCGTCTGGGCGGGCAGCGGGTGCGGGGTCGTTTTGCCACGCTGGCCCGGACGGATCGTGGCGAGGCGGCGCGTGAGTACCTGCTGCCGGCCGGCTCGGTGGTGCTGGAGGTCGAGGCGTTTCATCAGGCGGCGCTGCTCATTCACGGGAGCGACGGCCGGACGGACTTTCGCGTGCGGGCGCTGGCGCCCATGGAAAACCGCGAGCGGGAGATTCGCGTGACCCTCGACGCGCCGGTGGATTCCGTGTCGGTGGCCGGGGTGTCGCTGGCGGCAACACGATGGGTGATCGACGATCCGGGCAATCGGCGTGTCCTATGGACGGACGTGGACGGCCGGGTGCTCCGGGTAACGGTGCCGGCGCTGGGATTGGACGCGATCCGGGATGATGTCCCGCGGTAATCGGGGTCAAATCCGCCGCCTCCGCAATTCTACGGAATTTCGGTGAAACACTTCGGAGACGCCTGCCGTACTACTCGGTGTCTCACCCACTCACTCCTTTATTGCTCATGCGAAACCTGTTGCTCGTGCTCGTCTGCCTTGGTGCTGCCCCCGCGGTGGGCGCCCAGGCCGGAATCGCCCCCAGCCAGGGGCCGACGCTGACCCTCGAGGAAGCGCTGGCCACGGCGCGCCAGAACAATCCCGGGTACCGGACCGCACAGAATGCGCAGCGGACGGCCGATGCGAACGTGCGAAGCGCCTACGGGGCGTTTTTGCCGCAGGTCAACTCCAGCCTCGGCGCGGACTATCGCGAAGGCCGCCAGCAGTTCTTCGGTGGTCAGGCGTTCGGTTCCACCAACAACCAGCTGGGCACCAGCGGAAGCGTGAACGGCAGCCTGTCGTTCTCGATGGCCAGCCTGAACCAGTTGCGTGCGCAGAAAGCAAGCGCAGAAGCAGTCGGCGCGGACATTGAATCCGCGGAACAGAATCTGCGGCAGCAGGTGACCACGCAGTTCATCACCGCGCGGCAGGCCGAGGCGAGCGCCATTTTGCAGGACACACTGCTGGCCACGACGTCGGCGCAGCTGCAGCTCGCACAGGCCCGACTCACCGTGGGCTCCGGTACACAGCTGGACGTGCAGCGCGCCGAAGTCGCGAACGGCCAGCAGCGGGTTGCGGCCCTGCAGGGGCGCAACACCGCCGACATCGAAGTGCTGCGGCTGTACCAGCTCATGGGCGTGCCCGCCGTGGGCGGTACGCAGCTCACCGGGCCGCTCGACGTGGTGCTGCCGACGCTCTCCATCAATGAACTGATCGAGCAGGCCGGTCGCGCCAACCCGGTCATTGAAGCCGCTCGGTTGCGGCAGACGCAGGCGGAGCGCGGTGTTTCAGCCGCAAAGAGCGCGTACATTCCATCGGTGAGCGTGAACGCGGGCTTTTCCGGCTTCACGCAGCGTTTCACGAATACGGGGCTGCTCATAGATCAGGGAATGACGAGCGCGCTTTCAGGGCGCGCAAGCTGCATCCGCTCGGAAGAAGTACGCGATGCGGTTGGGCTGCCGAATCGGCTCGACCAATGCCAGCTGATTGAGTTCACGGCAGCCGATGAACAGGCGATTCGGGACGGGCAGTCGAACTATCCGTTCGGGTTCACGCGCAACCCGTATACCATTAGCGCGGGGCTTTCCCTCCCGCTCTTCAACGGCTTTCGCCGCGAGTCGGATATCCAGAACGCCACCGTGCAGCGCCGCAACGCCGAGAACACCGTGCGTGAGCAGGAACTGCGCGTGTCCACCGATGTCACCGCCGCGTTCCTCACGCTCACGGCGAACCAGCAGGCTGTAACCCTCCAGGAGCAGAACTCGGCCACGGCCCGCACAGCCCTCCGTCTCGCGGAAGAGCAGTACCGGGCCGGTTCGATCAACATCGTGGAGCTTATCCAGGCGCGCACGGATTTCGAGCGCGCCGAAACGGATCGCATCAACGCGATCTTCGACTTCCAGCGTGCGTTCACGTCGCTCGAAGCGGCCGTCGGACGACCGCTTCGGTAACCCAGGACATCTTCCATGACCAAAGGCGTCAAGATCGTTATCGCAGTCGTCGCTGTCGCCGGCCTCGCCGGCCTCGGCTACGTCGGTGCCACCAAAAACAAGAACCAGGCCGCCGAAGTGCGGATCGAGGCGGTGGAGGCGCGTGACCTCGTCTCGTCCGTGACGGCCAGCGGCAAGATCCAGCCACGCACGCAGGTGGACGTGAGCGCCGATGTCACGGGTCGCATCACGCGCCTGGCGGTCAAGGAAGGCGAGGAAGTGAAGAAGGGGCAGTTGCTCCTCCAGATCGACCCGGAACAGCCGGCCGCGGCCGTGCAGCGGTCTGAGGCGGCGCTGTCGTCGTCCAAGGCGCAGGAAGCCCAGGCGCGCGCCAACAGCCTGCAGGCCACGCGCAACTACGAGCGCCTGCTGCAGATCCAGACGTCCACCCCCACGCTGATTTCGGTGGAACAGGTGGAGCAGGCCAAGACGCAAAAAGAAGTGAATGCGGCACTGCTCGAAGCCTCGCAGTTCTCTGTTGAACAGGCGAACGCCAACCTGCGTGACGCGAAGCAGTCGCTCAGCCGCACCACGATTCTGGCGCCGATGACCGGCAAGGTCACCCGCCTGCTCGTGCAGGAAGGCGAGACGGCCATCATGGGTACGCTCAATCCCGACGGGGCGGTGCTCCTCACCATCTCCGACATGAGTGTGTTCGAGACCAAGGTGCGGGTGGACGAGACCGATGTCGCGCGGGTGAAGGTGGGTGACTCCGCGGTCGTGCAGATCGACGCCTTCGTGGACACCACGTTCTACGGGCGTGTGGTCGAAATCTCGAACAGCTCGGTGACCGCCTCGGCCGCCTCGGCGTCGGCCACCGATCAGGCGGTGGATTTCGAGGTCAAGATCGAGCTCATGAACCCGCCGGTGGACACGCGTCCCGACTTCTCGGCCACGGCCAAGATCATCACCGACACGCGCCGGCAGACGCTCAGTATCCCGATTATCGCGCTCACCGTGCGTGAGAACGAGGAGCTGAAGAACGAAGACACGACCATGGCGATGGGGCGTGGTACCCCGGTCAAGCAGATCGGTCGGACGGACGTGGAAGGGGTCTTTGTGGTGGGCACGGACAACAAAGTCACGTTCCGGCCCGTAAAAGTGGGTATTGCCGGCGAGCGCCATTTTGAGGTGCTGACCGGGCTGAAGGTCGGCGAGAATATCGTCGCCGGGACGTATCAGGCCATCCGGGACCTCAAGGACGGCGCGCTGGTGCGGACCGCACCCACCACGGACATCAAGCCGAAGGGCCAGTAGCCATGACGGACACCATCGACGACATCGGAATCAGCACCACTGGCGAGCGCCGGGCGGTGGTGGCCACGCCCGGTACCACGCCAGACGAAGACTGGGTGATTGTGGCGCGCGGTCTCAAGCGCGAATACGACATGGGCGGTGAAATCGTGCGCGCCCTCCGCGGCGTGGACCTCGCCATCCGGCGCAACGAGTATGTCGCCATCATGGGACCGTCCGGTTCGGGCAAGTCCACGCTCATGAACCTGATCGGCTGCCTCGACTCACCCAACGGCGGCGAATACTGGCTCAACGGCATGCTGGTGTCGGCCATGAGCGATGACGCGTTGGCGCGTGTGCGCAACAAGGAAATCGGCTTCGTGTTCCAGACGTTCAACCTGCTGCCGCGCGCCACGGCGCTCCAGAATGTGGAACTGCCGCTGGTGTACGCCGGCATTTCGTCCGACGAACGAAAGAAGCGCGCCACCGAGGCGCTCGATTCCGTGCAGCTCGGTCCGCGCCTGCATCACCGTCCCAACGAACTCTCCGGCGGTCAGCGCCAGCGTGTGGCCATCGCCCGCGCGCTCGTGAACCGCCCGTCCATTCTGCTCGCCGACGAACCGACCGGTAATCTCGACTCGAGCACGTCGCAGGAAATCATGCGGCTGTTCGACGAACTGTCCCGCCAGGGGCAGACGGTCGTGATGGTCACGCACGAACCGGACATTGCAGCGCACGCGCGACGCGTGGTGGTGCTGCGTGACGGTGTCGTTGAAAGCGATGAGCGTCGCGAACGCTTCGTCGATCGGGTGGGCATTGCCCACGCGACCACGAAGATCGCGCACGACTGATCGTTCACTCGGGCGGGCCCCATGGGCCCGTCCCTTGCCCCGCTCGCTGTGAACCCCCTCGAAGCCGTACGTCTCGCGCTCGACACCATCCGCACACAGAAGCTCAAGAGCGCGTTCACGCTCATGGGCGTGTGCATCGGTGTCATGTTTCTCATCGCCGTGGTCTCCATTGTCAACGGCATGGGCGTCTATCTCAAGGACGATCTCGTTGGCAAGCTGATCGCGATCAACAGCTTCGAGCTGCGCCATCGGCCCAACATCAACATCGGCGACGTCGATGAAGACACGTGGCGCGAGTATCAGCGTCGCAAGCGACTGCGCTACGATATCGTGGCGCCCGTCGCCGCCGCCCTGCCCGCGGGCACCCGCTACGCGGTGATGTCAGACGCGAGCCTCAACATGACCTCGCGCTACGGCAACGGACCGCGCAGTGTGCGCACCTCTGGCGTGGAGGGCGAGTTTTTCGAGATCAAGGCGCTGGACGTCACCGACGGGCGGCTGTTCACGCAGCAGGAGTACCAGCTCGGCACACCCGTGGTCGTGATCGGCCCGGACGTCGTGGAGCGCCTCTTTCCCGGCCTCAACCCGATCGGGCGCGAGCTGCGCATTGCCGGCCTGCCCTATGAAGTCATTGGCGTCACCGAATCGCAGGGCTCCGCCTTCGGCATGTCGTTCGACAACGTGGCATACGTACCGCTCAAGGCGCCCGCCCGCCGGCTCATGAACGCCGAGCCGAGCATGATCGACGGCATCATGATCCAGTCGCCGTCGGAAGAGGAGATGGCGGAGACCATGGAGGTGGTGCGGCAGGTGATGCGCGTGCAACATCAGCTGCGCCCGGCGCAGAAGGATGACTTCGCGCTGCAGACGGCCGACAGCGCGCTCGCCTTCTGGGACAAGCTGCAGGGGTACCTGGTGCTCGCAGGCGTGGCCCTGCCCGCCTTCGGGCTGGTGGTGGGCGCGATCGTCATCATGAACATCATGCTCGTGGCAGTGGCCGAACGGACGTCCGAGATCGGCCTGCGCAAAGCGCTGGGCGCACGGCGACAGGATGTGCTCGCGCAGTTCCTCGTGGAGGCCAGTACACTCGGCGCCGTGGGCGCGATGTGCGGCGTCGCACTCGGCGTGTTTCTCGCGTTCGTCATGCGGCTCGTCACACCACTCCCCACGGTGGTCGCCCCGTGGTCCATTGTGCTTGGTGTGGTCGTGGGTGCCGGCGTTGGCATCATTTCCGGTGTCTATCCGGCGAGTCGCGCGTCGCGGCTCGACCCGATCACCGCGCTGCGACAGGAGTAGGCCGTGTTCACCACGATTGCAGAAGGCGTGCTCATCGCCCTCGGTTCGCTGCGCAACAATCGCGTGCGCGCCGCGCTCACCATCATGGGTGTCGCCATTGGCGTGTTTGTGGTGGTGCTCATCGCTGCGGCGGTGCACGGCATCAACATGAGTGTGGCCAAGGAGTTTGAGTCGGCTGGCCCCACCACGTTCTTCGTCCAGCGCTTCCCCATTGTGTTCGAAGCCTGCGACGGCAGTGGTGATACGTGCAAGTGGCGGTCGAATCCTCCCATCCGGTTCTCCGAGGTTGAAGCGCTGCAGCAGATTCCCGAGGCGCTCGCCGTGGGGATGCAGCTCAACTGGAGTGCCGACGCCAGCTATCGCGGTACCCGCCTGCGGTCCACGTCCATCGAAGCGTTTTCGGCTGAATGGCCCGAGCTGAGCGCACCCGACATCTATCCGGGGCGCGCCTTTACGCGGGCCGAAGCCCAGAGTGGCGCGCGCGTGACGGTGATCAACAACATCATGGCGGAGCGACTGTTCAACGAGTCCGACCCGCTTGACCGGGAGATCCAGTTCAACGGGACGCCGTTCCGCGTCATCGGCGTGTACACGAGCAATGCCTCGTTCCTGAGCGGCGGCGACAGTCCGCGCGCGGTGATGCCAGTGCAGTCGGCTGTGCGACATCTGCGAGCCCGCATGAACAACGTGGGGCTCATGGTGAAGCCGCGCGCCGACGCTGAGCGCGACGTCGTTGTGGATCTGGTCACGGCTTCGCTTCGTGGTCAGCGCGGCCAGCGCCCCGCCGAAGAATCGTCCTTCGCCATCATCACGCAGGACAAGCTCTTTGAAACGTACAACAGCATCTTCGGCGTCTTCTTCCTCGTCATGATCGCACTCTCCGCCGTGGGCCTGCTGGTCGGTGGAGTGGGCGTGGTGGCCATCATGATGATCTCGGTCACCGAACGAACACGTGAGATCGGCGTGCGCAAGGCGCTCGGCGCCACGCGGGCCACCATCCTCTGGCAGTTCCTGGTCGAAGCGGTCACGCTCACGGGAATCGGCGTGGTGATCGGACTGGGAGCGGGCTGGCTCGGTGCAGTGCTCATCCGGACCATATCCCCCATCGCGGCCTCGGTGCCGCCACTTGCAGTCGTGGCAGCCCTTGCGGCAAGCGTGGTAACCGGCGTGCTTTTTGGGATGATGCCCGCCTTGCGCGCCTCCCGCCTCGATCCGGTGGTGGCGCTGCGCCACGAATAGCCCGCCTGTGTGTCCCCACTCGAAGCCATCCGCCTCGCTTTCAATCAGATTCGGGTCCAGAAACTCAAGAGTGGGTTCACGCTCCTCGGCGTAATGATCGGCGTGATGTTCCTCATCGCCGTGGTGTCCATTGTCGAGGGCATGTCGAAGTACGTCGAGGAGGACTTTGCGGGCGCCCTGATCGGGTCCAATACGGTCACGCTTCGCCAGTTCGACAACTTCGGGCCGCAGGGTCGTGGGCGCGATGTCCGGGATCAGCTCCGCCGTCCGCCGCTCCTGCTGAGCGACGCCGAGGTGGTGCGCGAGGCGCTGCCTGAGGGCGCCGTATCGGCGGTGGTGTCCGAGACGTTTCTCTACGCGTCCACCCCGACAGCGCGCCCGCGGCAGGTGCAGGCCGTGGCCACCGACGCATCGTACTTCGACATCAAGACGTTTGTGGTCGAACAGGGACGCGCGTTTGTTGACCAGGAAGTCCGTGCCGGATCACGCGTGGTCGTGATCGGCTCCGAGGTGGCCAGCCACTTCTTCGAGGGACTCGATCCGATTGACCGTGATCTGCGCATTGCCGGTGTGCCGTACCGCGTGGTCGGCGTCATCGAGGAGCAGGGGGCCGTGTTTGGCTTCTCGCTCGACCGGCTCGCCATCGTGCCCCGCACCACATCCGTGCAGCGCGTGATCCGTCCCAAGGGCGACATCGGGTCCATGATCATTCAGGGCCGCACCAACGAAGAGGTGGCCGCCTACACCGAGATCGCGCGGGAGGCGCTCCGGCCGGCGCGTCGGCTCGGCCCGAGCTCACCCGACAACTTCGGGCTGGTCACGCAGGACGCAGCGCTCGCGTTCTTCGACCAGCTCAAGGGACGCCTCGTGCTCTTCGGCACCGCGCTGCCGCTCATCAGCCTTGTGGTGGGTGCGATGGTCATCATGAACATCATGCTCGTCGCAGTGGCTGAGCGCACCCGGGAAATCGGCGTGCGGAAGGCCCTCGGCGCCAAGCGCAGCGACATCATGGCGCAGTTTCTGGCGGAGGCTGCCACGCTCAGCATTGCAGGCGCGGCCATCGGGATCGCACTGGGATTTGGTCTGGCCGGACTCATCGCGGCGCTCACCCCCTTACCGGCGGCTGTTGCGCCATGGGCCATTGGCGTGGCGCTGGTGATGGGTGCGGGCGTGGGAATCGTGGCCGGCGCCTACCCGGCCAGTCGCGCCTCGCGACTTGATCCCATCACCGCGTTGCGGCAGGAATAGCAGACCATGGACTTCACCACTCGGCTGTTCACCGCGCTCGAGGGCGTCACCATTGCCTTCGACGCGTTGCGCGGCAACAAGGTGCGCGCGTTTCTCACCATCGCGGGCGTGGCCGTGGGCGTGTTCGTGGTGGTGGCCATGGCCGCCACCGTCAACGGCATCCGGCAGTCCTTCCAGCAAGATCTCGCCGACATCGGCGCCGACACCTTTCAGGTGCTTCGGCGTGGCATCGGATTTCAGGGATGCGACGGAACGGACGACACCTGCCCCGACCGCAAGAATCCGCCCATCACCATTGCCGAATGGCGCGTGCTGCAGTCACTGCCCAGCGTGCAGACCGTCATCGGGACGATTGGGAGTGCGGCCACGTTTGAATACCGCGACCAGCGCCTGCGCAACATCGGCTACGACGCGCAGAGCCCGGACTGGCTGGAGATCTCCGCGTCCGACATCTCGCCCGGTCGCAACTTCACGGCCAACGAACACGACGCTGGCCAGCCGGTGGTGCTCATCAATGACACGCTCCGGGCG
>JBBSPE010000145.1:0-10529 GCA_038259155.1 Gemmatimonadales bacterium | reverse complement strand
GGCATTACGCACGGGTCCGATACGTCGCGCCGCTACACCGTCGCCCGCCACGCACAACACGGTCTGCATTTCCGGACTTGTCGACGGATAGCCGTGACCGGCGAGTGGACCGGCGTAATCGCTCGTGGGCGCGCCACTCACCCCGCTGCTGAAGTAGTAGCCGCGGGCAAGATCGTAGTACACGTCTCCACCCGCCGCCCCACCCAGACCGAGCGAATCCGCACCGGCATCGGTAGCGCGCCACAGGCGCGTAAAAATCGGCGCGCCATCCTTCCCTACCGCCGCACGGAGCGCCCGCTCGACACGCGCCAGCACGTCGCGTTCCTGCGCCGGCGTCACGATGCCATCTTTCCAGACCGTACGGTTGAGCATCACATAGTAGCCGCTGGGCGAATACGCCAGCGTGCGTGAGAGATCGACTGCACCGGTACTGTCGAGCACGAGCAGTCCTGCCTGGCGCAGCACGACGTTGGGGCGAACACTCATCCAGTAGCTGCGCATGCCGTGATCGCCGGACACGATCAATGCCGCATTCGAGTCGCCGGCCACCAGTTCGCGCAGCGCGGCAAGACGCACGTCAGCCAGATGCCACGCCGCCGTGCGATACGGCTGAATCCGACGCGCCAGCGCAGCATCGTAGGGAGCGGCCGTGCTGTCCACGATGCCGAACCATTCGTGGTCGATCTCGTCAATGAGCGGGAAATAGTCCATGAGCAACGCGGCGTCGTGCACTTGCCACATCCACGCCGCGCCGCGCATGTACTGCCGAGTGAGCAGCTCCAGCGACTCCAGCACCCGCTGTTCGGCCGTGCCATCACCACCATCCACGATGCGCGCGCCCATGCGGCCACTTTTGTACACGCTCAGCGCGCTGTTCCCGTACCAGCCCCCGATGCCGTCCAGATACTGACGGAGCGCCACGGCGTCATTGGCCTCGATCACCCGCCGCTCGGGAATCAGCAGCTCGAAGCGCGCGCCATCTGGCGAGATCGAATACAGGCGCGCACTCAGTGACGCGAGGCCGCGTTCGGTGTCTTCAATCACAGCGTCCGCGAAGTACCGCGCGAGTTCCCGTCCGGATGCGGGCGCCGTCGTTTCAACCGGTGCCATGCGCGCCGTCGTACCCCGCGCCGCGTCACGCACGGGCGCCACCAGCACACGATCGTATTGCGCGTCGCCGTACAACACGCCAAAGAGCGAGTCCTGTCCGGCCACCCAGCGAATCTCCAGTGGCGGCACACCCGATACGAGCGCCTCGAGCCCGCGCCATGCGGTGGCCGGCCGAGGCGGCGCCTCGCGCTCCGTGATCCAGAGCGATGAGGACAGCTGCACGTTGTAGCCGTTCATCACGAACAAGTGCCGGTCGGCGAGGGTGCGCGTGGCCGCATCGCGTGCGGAATCGAGCACGCGATCCGGTCCGTCCACGCCAGCATAGCCCGGCGCGCTCGGCGCCTGCGTCACGTGATGCCCCGCCACGCGCAGCCCCGCGCGCGCCGCCGTGATCCACAACGGCTCGGCGCGCAGTCCGTCCACGAAGTAGCCCGAGACATTCGACCGGAGCGTGTTCTCGCTGCGCGGCAGCCGCGGCTGGGAGTTGGCCGAGATACCGTTCACGTTGCCGTAGGCACCGGTCCACAGCGCGGCGTGTCCAGGCGCCGTGACGCTGGGGAAGGCGGGCCGGGCACTCGCGGCACACGCGCCGTTGGCGAACAGCGCCCGGAACGCCGGGATGGACGCGGCCGGGACGGTCTCGAGCGCGCGACCCTCGTTGAGCGCGTCAAACGAGACCAGAATGGCGCGCCGCCGGTTCGGAGCTCCTTCTGCGGCCGAGGAGCGCCGCACACCGGACGGCGCGTTCCCGGCAGGCGGAACCGCAGCCGCCCTGCAGGCACCAAGCAAACCGAGTCCGGCAAGACCGGCCAAGGCACCACGCCCGAGCTGGCGCCACGCGGACGGGACTACGGGCCACCGGCTGGCAGATGAAATCAAGTGCAGCATTCGTGGGGACAAGAGCGGGACAAAGGCGAACCAACACGCGGGAGCGAAACGGGACTCCGGTGGACGCGCCGTGCGTCGGCCACCAGTATGCGACAGGTTTAACTCCGCCCCCGCCGAACGGCCACTCCCTCCATGCCTCCTTTCTCCATTCGTTCGCGAATCGTGACCTGCCGTTTCTCGGGCCGGGCACCCAGCGCGCACGCGGTCCAATTGTCACTACCCGTGGCATTGGCCCTCTCGCTGCTGCTGGCCCCCAAGCCCGCGACGGCGCAGGCCACCACCAATCCGCCGGCGAGCAGCCTCTCGGCCGCCGACTCGACGCTGGTGGGGCGCATTCTCCTCGCCGAAGACGCGCGCGACGCCGCCGATGAAGCGCTCGCCGCCGGTCGGGCGCACGCCGATCCGAGAATCCGGGCGCTCGCGGTGCGCGCCCACGAGCGCATCACCGACCCGCTGTTCTCCAAACGCGACTCGCTGAGTGCGCTCCCCGCCCTGCCCGCGCCGCCTGTGTACCCGGAACCAGCATGGCGGCTTCGCTACCGCGCGCTTGCCGCCAACCGCACGGATTGCGGGGCGATCAACGCGGCGCTGTCCGACAGCGCGTGGGCCGTGCGCCTGCACGCGGCGGACGTGGTGGACACGAGTTGCACCCGCGACGCCGCCGTGGTGGGGACCCTCGTCGGGTGGCTGACGGGGTTGCCGACCGATGCCTCGCGTCGCGCGGCCGGCGGCGTGTCATGGCACGCCGCCGCGCACGCGGTGCTCGCACTCGCGCGCCTGCGACCTGCGCCAGTCTCGGCACAGCTACCACCCCTGCTTGTGCACGCCCAGCCGGAAATGCGAGCCTACGCGGTGCGGGCCGCCACCCAAATCGGAGACACAGCCGCGCTGGCCCGCGCGGTGGGGGATCTCAACGCCAACGTACGCTCGCTGGCAATTGACGGCCTGCGGCGCAACGGTGGCCATATACACGACGCACGATATCTCGACGCACTCCGCGACAGCATGGCGCAGGTGGTGCGCTCGGCCGCGATCGCGCTGGCGGGTTCGCCGCGCGCCGATGCGAAAGCGCGCACTTTGGCGACCTTTGAAACATGGGTGCAGCGCGGCAGCGCCACCGAGCGCGATGTTCGTCATGCGCTGCTCACGGCGGCGGGGCGCGATACCAGTGAGGACCGTCCGCACGCGCCCAGCGTGGATCTGCCGCCTCACGCGATCGCGCTCGCACTCGGCGCCGATATCCGCGTGCGCGTGCAGATGGCACCCGCGAGCGGCGGCGGCGCGTTCGTGGTGCGCATGCGCGGCGATGTGGCGCCCATGATGGCCGCACAGATTCTCAGCCTCGTGGAACGCGAGTATTACGACGGTATGGCGTGGCACCGCGTGGAGCATGATTTCGTGGTGCAGGGCGGCAGCCCCGACGCCAATGAATACGTGGGCCTCACCTATTTCCTGCGCGACGCACTCGGCACCGTGCCGCACGCGCGGGGTACAGTAGGCATGAGCACACGCGGACACGATACAGGAGACGGCCAGTGGTTCTTCAACCTGCGCGACAATCTGCGACTCGGGCGCGACTACACGGTGTTTGCCGAGGTGATTGAAGGCATTGATGTGGTGGACGGCATTCTCGAGGGCGACGTCATCGGTTCCATGCGGGTGATCGGTGACGGCTGAGCGCATCCGGTCCACCATCGACACCAGCGTCGCGTCCAGCATCGAGTCCCGCACCGCCGACCACGAAATTCCGGGATTTCCGTTTTCCTCTGACGCTACCAACGAACGCGGCCAACCGCTCTACCTCCCGGACAACCAGCAGCTGGTCGCCCCGCCAAACGCGATATCGGCCATCACCATTGGCGCCGGCGCTCGCGGCAACGTCTATGGCAACTTTGCGCTCGCGTACCCGGATCATCTCCGCATCGTGGGCGTGGCCGAGCCATCGGTCATTCGCCGGGGTGGCTATGCAGCGCGACACGGTGTGCCGCAGGACGCGCAGTTCGTGCACTGGGAGGAAGTGTTCCGCCGACCGAAGTTCGCGGACGCCGTGATTGTGAGCACACCCGATCACATGCACTTCGCGCCGTGCATGGCTGCCCGCGAAGCGGGCTACGACGTGCTGCTCGAGAAACCCATCTCGCCGTCTGAGGCCGAGTGTCGCGCACTGCTCGAGCGCTCGCGCAGTTGCGGCCGCATCGTGGCCGTCTGTCACGTGCTGCGGTACGCGCCGTACTTCGCGCACATGCGCACGCTCATCCAGTCCGGCGCGGTGGGACGGCTTGTGAACATCCAGCACATGGAACCCATTGGCCACGTGCACCTGGCGCATTCCTACGTGCGCGGCAACTGGCGGCGCAGCGAGGATACGTCGCCCATCATTCTCGCCAAGGCCAGCCACGACCTCGACATCCTGCGCTGGCTCGCCGACAAGCCCACGCAGGAGCTGCAGGCGTTTGGTGCGCTGTCGTGGTTCCGGGAAGAGAACGCGCCCGTGGGCAGTACTGAGCGCTGCACCGACGGCTGTGCCGTGGAATCGACGTGCCCATACTCGGCCAAACGCATCTATCACGATCAGCGGCAGCGCCTGTACGTGTTCGACCGTGCGGCCGACGAGCCCACGCGCAGCGAGGACATCATGCAGGCGCTGCGCACCACCGACTACGGGCGCTGCGTCTATCGCATGGACAACAATCAGTGCGACCACTACACCGTGAACCTGCGGTTTGCCGATGACGTGACGGCCACGTTCTCGCTCGACGCGTTCACGCCGTGGTCGGGCCGGCGAACGCGCGTGATGGGGTCACACGGCTATCTCGACGGCGACATGCATCGCCTCGAGGCACACGACTTCCGCACCGGCGAGACCAGCACGTGGGAGAGCGACGTCACCGAGGAGACGGACGATGCACAGTCCGGCCACGGCGGCGGTGATTGGCGCATGGTGGCTGACTTTGTACAGGCGGTCGCGCATCAAAAGAGCACGCTGCTCACATCCACGATCGATCAGTCCATCGAGAGTCATCTCATGGCGTTTGCGGCCGAGCGAAGCCGACACTTGGGCACCGTGGAGCGGATCGGGCTCTGAATGCACAATCGCCGCGCCCGGATGTTGCCGGGCGCGGCGATTGTGCGAATCAACTTGACGGACGGTGCGGCCTACGGCTGCCCGACCGCGCCCGCGTCGCGATCCCGCTGGTCGGGTGCGCCGGTGCGTACCCCCGAGCCGGGATTCACCTGGATGGAGTGCGCGGTGCCCTGCCGTCCCGACATGCGTACGCGATGCCCCATGGCCTCGAGCGCGCTCACGGTTTCGGCCGAGAGCCCGTCTTCTTCCACGGAGAGCCGGTCGGGCAGCCACTGGTGGTGAAAGCGCGACGCCGCCACCGCGTCGGTGATCGACATGTTGAAGTCAATGATGTTCAGGATCACCAGCAGCACTGTGTTGATGATCGTGCGTCCACCCGGGCTGCCCACCACCGCCACCACCTTTCCGTCCTTGGCGACGATGGCGGGCGACATGCTCGAGAGCATGCGCTTGTTCGGCCGCGCCACGTTGGCTGCCGTACCAATGAGGCCTGTGCTGTCGGTGAGCCCCGGCTTGCCGTTGAAGTCGCCCATCTCGTTGTTGAGCAGGAACCCGGCGCCCTCCACCACCGCACCCACGCCGTAGCTCGCCTCGAGCGTGTACGTCACCGAGACCGCCATGCCGTTCTTGTCCACCACCGAATAGTGCGTGGTTTCGTCGCTCTCGTAGTTCTCCACGATGTCGGAGGGCGACGAGACCGTGGCCTTCGTGGTGTCGATGGTTGCGCGGAGCGAGTCGGCGCGCGCCTTGCTGGTGAGCATGGCCACGGGGACGTCCACGAAATCCGCGTCGCCCAGATACTGCGCCCGATCGCGGAACGCGCGGCGCATGCTCTCGACGATGAGGTGCACCGCGCGCGGTGAGTTGTGGCCTGCTGCGCCCAGATCAAAGCCTTCGAGAATATTGAGCATTTCGATCATGGCCACGCCGCCCGAGCTTGGTGGTGGCATGCCAATGATGTCGTAGCCGCGATACGTGCCCATCACCGGCTCGCGTTCTTGGGCCTGATAGTTGGCCAAGTCTGCTTCGGTGATCAGGCCGCCGCCCCGCTCCATCTCGGCCACGATGAGGCGCGCGGTTTCGCCGGCGTAGAAGCCTTCGCGTCCGCCGTCGCGCACGCGCGAGAGGGTGTTGGCCAGATCGGACTGGTGCACCGTGTCACCCTCGGCCCACGGTTCGCCGTTGTTGTAGTACGCGGCCAGCGTCGCGGGATACTTGCCCAGATAGTCCTTCGAATTCGCGAGTGACGACGCGTAGCCCGCTGGCGCCGCGAACCCTTCGGAGGCCAGGCGGATGGCGGGCTCCAGCAGATTGGCCCACGGCTGTGCGCCGTACTTCTCGTGCGCCAGCGCGAACCCCGCCACCGTGCCCGGCACACCCACGGCCAGGTGCGAGCGGTGGTGAATCGTGGATGAGTATTCGCCCGTGGAATCCACGAACATCATGGGGCTGGCGGCGGCTGGTGCCTTCTCGCGGAAATCAATGGTGGTGGCGCGCCCGTCGGGGAATCGCACCACCATGAAGCCGCCGCCGCCAACATTGCCGGCGCGCGGATACGTGACCGCGAGTGCAAACCCGGTGGCGATGGCAGCGTCGATCGCGTTGCCGCCGGCGGCCAGCACGTCGCTGCCTGCCTTGCTCGCGAGAGCGCTGGCCGAGACGACCATGCCGCCGGTGCTCTCGTTGGAGCTGGCGTCGGCGACCGGAGGGGCGTCGGCGGTGCTGGTGCAGCTGGAGGCGAACAGGAGGGGTGCCGTGGCGGCGAGCAACCAACGACGGGCGCGGGCCGAGCCGGGGGCGGGCCGTGGTGCGGACTTGGGGCGGATGGTCACTGGGCTGTTTGTTGGCGAGGCTGAGGGGGAGTGTGCAGTACCGCATCTTGCAGCTGGGTGTGGGTAGCCGCAAGCGCTTGGGTCGGTCGGAGGGGGCTTCGCTCCGACGGCCATTCAGGAACGTCGAGGTGCGCAGACTCCGGCTGAAGCGCATCAGCGCCTTCGCAACCGCTCCAACCCGTCAAGAATCAGCTCCAGCCCGAAGCCAAAATCGAGCGTGCCATCGTGCGAACCGTCGATCACGCGCGAGGTCATCTCGCGCATGCAGGGATAGTGCTCGACTGGTAGCATCGGCAGGTAAGCGGCGGCGGCCGATGCGTAGTCGTCGGGATTCACAGGAAAGTTCTGCTGTTGCAGCGTGAACCCGTAGATGTAGTTGTCCATCGTGTTCCACGCGCGATCCGTCTCGTGCCATGACAAACCGGCTTCGCGCAGAGAGGCCAGTGTTGCCTCGATGTAGCGCAGCATGTTGGGGCCAACGTTGATCCGCGAAACCACCAGCATGGGTGCCCACGGATGGGCCGTCATCACCGCGAGTGCGGACACGGCGCGTGCGCGCATGGCCTCTTTCCAGTCACCTCCGCGCTCCGGCAATGCGATTTCACCGATGATGTGATCCACCATGCCGTCGAGCACCTCATCCTTGTTGGCGACGTGATTGTACAGCGACATCGCTTCGACCTTGAGCGCTGTGGCCAGCTTGCGCATGGAGAGCGCCTCAAGCCCCTGCCGATCGGCCAGCTTGATCGCGGCCCGCAGAATGCGTTCCGGGCTGAGCGGGGGGCGTCGGGAGGCAGGCATGCGACAGATTACAGGTACTGACACTGTAAGGCAAACAGATGCTAGCGCTTGACCGATCGTTACTTACAGCGTATGTTGCTCCTTACACTGTACGTCCTCTGCTCTCCAATGGTGAAGGGATCATGCGCCACCTTGCAGCCTCGCTCGTCGGCCTACTCGCGCTCGCCTCGCCTCTCGTGGGCCAGGGTAACGCTGCCGCGGCAGACTCCGCCCCGGTCTCCGTGCCGCGATGGCACGTTGGTGTCGCCGCCGACATTGGCCAACCCATCGGCGATTTCAAACAGAACGTGAACAACGCGGCGGGGCTGCAGGCTCACCTCTTGCTTCGACTTGACCGCTATGGCTTCGCCGCGATCCGTCTGCAGGGCAGCTGGCTCAACTATGGACACGAAAGCCAGCGCAGTTGCCTCGGCGCCACGCCGGGTTGTCGCGTGGCCGTCAATGTCACCACGGCCAACGGAGTCTTCTCGGTTGGTGTTGGGCCACAGTTCTCGTTTCCGATCGGCTGGCTGCGCACGTACGGTTATGGTCTCCTTGGTGTGAGCCGCTTCTCAACGTTGAGCGGACTGGGCGGCGGCATCATGCCGGACATGGTGGCCGCCGATGAAAACTTTGGCGACGCCGGACTGCTGTGGAGCGGCGGTGTGGGCGTTCAGTTGCCCGTTCACCAGAGCACGACCATCGACGTCGGTGTGGCCTATCAGGGACACGGTCGCCGCGACTACCTGATCAAGGGCGGCCTGACGGACAATCCAGATGGCTCGCTCGCCTTCGATGTCAAACGCTCCAACGCGGATCTGTACGCCATTCGGGTGGGCGTCACCACGGCCATCAGCTGGCGTCGTCGCAAGTCTGCGCCGTTGCCGTGACCACGACCATGAAGGCCGCGGTCGTCCGACGGTACGGACCGCCATCTGTGGTACGGATTGAATCCGTACCGCGACCGGCTCCCGGTCCGCACGACGTGATTGTTCGTGTGATCGCGAGCACGGTCTCGTCAGCTGATTGGAGGATTCGGAGTCTCAGCATGCCGTACGGATTCGGTCTCGCCGGCAGGCTCGCGTTCGGCGTGACCGCGCCACGTCAGCCCATTCTCGGGTGCGAGCTTGCCGGCGACGTTGTGGCGATTGGTGCGTCCGTGCAGAACTTCCGCGTGGGTGACGCCGTCGTTGCATTCCCCGGCGTCAAGCTTGGCGCGCACGCTGAATATTGTTGCGTGAGCTCGAACGGCGCGATTGTGCACAAGCCAGAGTCGCTGTCGTATGAGAACGCCGCGGCGCTCTGCTTTTGCGGCACCACCGCTCTCGACTTCTTTCGCCGCGGCAAGCTGCAGTCCGGCGAGCACGTGCTGATCAATGGTGCCTCGGGAACGGTTGGCTCTGCGATGGTGCAGATGGCCGTCGCCGCGGGCGCGCAGGTGACCGCGGTGTGCAGCGGTGCGAACGTGGAGCATATGCAGCAGCTGGGCGCCAGTCGCGTGGTAGACCACGCGCGCACCGACTTTGCAGGGGAAGACATCCACTACGACGTGATTGCCGACACCGTGGGCAACGCGCCGTACACACGAGTGCAATATTCGCTCACGGCGACGGGACGACTGCTTCTGGTGCTCGCGACTCTTCCGGCGCTGCTTCGTGCGCCCTGGACCAATCGTGCGTCGTCACACGTCATCGTGGCGGGGTCAGCCGCCGAACGTGTTGACGATGTACGCACGCTCGTCGCCATGGCTATAGACGGGCGTTTCACGCCGCTCATCGACTCCTGCTATGCGCTCGACGATATCGCGGCCGCCCACGCACGCGTGGAGACCCGAAAAAAGCGCGGGAGCGTGGTGATTCGCTAGCGAAAGTCACGGACTTCCCGAATGACCCCTAGAAATTGTACCCAAAATGCAACCCCGGCTGCCCGTAGAAGAACCGTGGCCATTTATCGTCAACCTGTTTGAACGAACCAGGCATCGCGGATTGATAGGGACGATGAGTGATTGCCAGGGAGGGTTGAAGGAAGAATCTATCCTTGAAGAGTTTGACGTGATATCCAATGGAATAGGTGTTGAAGATCTGAAAGCCCTTGTCGATCTTCTCCGCGTCATCACTCACGAATGTTTGCCAGGCCGGCATCACGTCAACTTGGGCAAAAATCGCTTTTCGCAAGAACCTCTGATAGTTCAGTGACACGCCGTATTCACGGATGTATCCCGGGAATCCTTGTCCTTCTGCTTCAAATTGTTTTCCAAAGGGAATGCCGATCGGCCAGCCATACTTCCAGGTCTTCAGCTCAAGCGAGATCACATCCCTTCCGGTAGCGCGATAACCCAGGTTCAGATACACCATGGCAGGCGGATTATTATCGGGTACAAGATTCGCGATCATGAACAGGGTGCTGCCCACAAAGAACTTCTTGTGCGTGCTGTCCTGCTTGGCGTACTGTGCGTGAACGGCCAAAGGATCTGCCATCATCAAGATCAGGGCGAACCATACCGTTTTCCGTTTCATGTCCTTTCTGCTTCGTCTGAGTGGAATGGCCAGCACAGTCATGGCCGACGGAAATGCCACACCTTACAGTGTATGTTTGAACATACGCCGTAAGTTGCAATCCGTCAAGTGTGGTCGGCCATGGCCCTTCGCGCGCGAGTGATCTCTCAGCGCGGCGACACCAACCACTCCCAGATGATGCGCGAGCAGTCGGCAATCAACCGCTCGGCGACCTTTCCGTCCGGAATGCCGCGCGTCAGGATCGCAACCGCGTATGGCGCGCGAGCGGGCGGGTACACCAAACCGGCGTCATGCAGCGTCGCCGTGATGGAGCCGGTC
>JBBSPE010000144.1:0-10536 GCA_038259155.1 Gemmatimonadales bacterium | reverse complement strand
GGGGCCCGAGCTCAAGCTGCACCAGTGTGGTCTGCCCAAGATCATGGCGCTCGAACTCTTCAAGCCGTTCATCATCCCCAAGCTCGTGGAGAACGGTATTGCCGAGACGGTGAAGCGCGCCAAGAAGATCGTGGAGCGCGAGAGCCCGCAGGTGTACGAGATTCTCGAGGACATCATCAAGGACCACCCGGTGCTGCTCAACCGCGCACCGACACTCCATCGTCTGGGTATCCAGGCGTTCGAGCCGGTGCTGGTGGAAGGCAAGGCCATTCGTATTCACCCGCTCGTCTGCGCGGCGTTCAACGCCGACTTCGACGGTGACCAGATGGCCGTGCACGTGCCGCTGTCGTTCGAGGCGCAGATCGAAGCGCGCGTTCTCATGCTCTCGTCCAACAACATTCTCAAGCCGTCGGACGGTCGTCCGGTGGCCGAGCCGTCGCAGGACATCGTGCTGGGCTGCTACTTCGCCACCAAGCAGCCGGCTGGATTTGACGCGCTCGCGAAGAACCCCGAAGAGAGCATCAAGCTTTCGGCCTACCGCGAGGTGGCCGAGCTCGAGATGCTGCTGTCCAACAACCGCATGACGCAGCACAGCCCCATCCGCTGGTACGATGCGGACGAGGAAGGCGGCGGCAAGTGGATCGTCACCACGGTGGGTCGCGTGCTGTTCAACGCGATCATCCCGCGTGGCATGACGTTCTACAACAAGGACATGAAGAAGAAGGTGCTGGGCGAGATCGCGTTCGAGAGCTACCGCCAGTGCGGTCTCTCGGAGACGGTCGCGTTCCTCGATCGCCTCAAGGAGTTCGGCTTCCGCAACGCGACGCGCGGCGGCGTCTCCATTGGCATGGAGGACATGTACATCCCGGCCGAGAAGGAAGGCCTGCTGCGTGAAGCCGAGCAGCGCGTGGAGCGCTTCCAGCGCGCCTACGCGACCGGCAACATCACCAACGGCGAGCGCTACAACAAAGTCATCGATACGTGGACGCATGCGAACACGGACATCGCGGACGCCATGGTCAAGGCCATGCGCGAGTCGCAGGGCGGCTTCAACCCCGTCTTCATGATGTTCGATTCCGGCGCCCGAGGCTCACGCGACCAGATCCGGCAGCTGGCTGGTATGCGCGGCCTCATGGCCAAGCCGCAGAAAAAACTCACCGGCGGCATCGGTGAAATCATTGAAAGCCCCATCAAGTCGAACTTCCGTGAAGGCTTGTCGGTGCTCGAGTACTTCATCTCCACGCACGGTGCCCGCAAGGGTCTCGCCGACACCGCGCTCAAGACGGCCGACGCCGGTTACCTCACGCGTCGTCTCGTGGACGTGGCGCAGGACATGACGATCAACGAAGAGGATTGCGGCACCATCCTCGGTCTCGACATTGGCGCCCTCAAGGAAGGCGAAGATGTCATTGAGCCGTTGGCCGAGCGTCTCGTGGGCAACGTGGCCGCAGAAGACATTTACGATCCGATGGAGCGCGACGAAGCGGGTCGCTCGCGTCTGTTGGCCGAGTCGGGCACGTTGCTCGACGAAGAAACGGCGCAGACAATCGAGGACTCCGGATTGGAGACGGTGCGCATCCGGTCGGTGCTCACCTGTGAAGCCAAGCGCGGCCTGTGCCGCATGTGCTACGGTCGCAACCTGGCCACCATGAAAATGGTGGACCTGGGCGAGGCCGTGGGTATCGTGGCGGCACAGTCCATCGGTGAGCCAGGTACGCAGCTCACATTGCGCACGTTCCACATCGGTGGTACCGCTGCACGTATCGCCGAACAGACGTCACGCAAAACCAAGAAGGCGGGCTTCATCGAGCTGGGCGATCGTCTCATCACGGTGCAGAACGTCGAAGGGCAGCGCGTCGTCACGAGCTACGAGGGCGAACTGCTCATCAAGGCGGCCAACGACAAGAACGCGCCAGTCGAAGCGCGACTGGCCGTGCCGCTCGGCGCCATGCTCATGGTGGAAGACGGGCAGTATGTGGCCAAGGAAGACGTGGTCTTCACGTGGGATCCGTACTCCAACCCCATCATCGCCGACGTGGAAGGCGAGATTCGCTTTGTCGATCTCGTGGAAGAAGAGACGGTGGCCGAGGAGCTCGATGAGCTCACCGGTCTGCGTCAGCGCGTCGTGATTGAAGATCGCGAGAAGAAGCTGCATCCGCACATCGAGATCTGGCAGAAGAAGGGCGGCAAGGAAGCGCGTATCCGCGACTTCGTGATGCCCATTGGCGCCGTGCTCACGATCACCGACGGCGTGCAGGTCAAGGCCGGTAGCGTTCTGGCCAAGATCAGCCGTGAAGCCTACAAGACGCGCGACATCACCGGCGGTCTGCCGCGTGTTGCCGAGCTCTTTGAGGCCCGTCGTCCCAAGGATCCGGCCACGATTTCCGAGGTGGACGGCTTTGTGCGGTTCGGCGAGATCAAGCGTGGCAAGCGCGAGATCTTCGTGCGTCCGGCGCGCATCGAAAACGGTGTGTGGACGGTGGACGAAAATCAGGACGAGCAGACGTACGACGTGCCGGCCGGCAAGCACTTGCGTGTGCACGAGGGAGACCGCGTGCGCGCCGGTGACCGTCTGTCGGAAGGCCCCGTGAATCCGCATGACATCTTGCGCATCAAGGGACCGCGTGCGGTGCAGGAGTACCTGCTCAACGAAGTGCAGGAGGTCTATCGCCTGCAGGGCGTGAAGATCAACGACAAGCACATTGGCGTGATCGTGAAGCAGATGCTCCAGAAGGTGCGCATCTTCGATCCGGGGCAGACGCCCATGCTCGAGGGTGAGCACGTGGATCGCAGCACGTTCCGCGAGAACAACGAGGAGGCCAAGCGCGACAAGCGTGAGCCCGCCACCGCCGAGCCGCTGTTGCTCGGTATCACCAAGGCGTCGCTCACCACGCAGTCGTTCGTGTCGGCGGCCTCGTTCCAGGAAACCACGCGCGTTCTCACCGATGCCGCCATTCGCGGTCTGCGTGATGACCTGCTGGGTCTCAAGGAAAACATCATTATCGGTCACCTCATCCCGGCGGGTACCGGCATGTATCGCTACTCCGATATCGATGTGGAGAGCGAGAGCATTCCCGATCCCGAGCCGCTGCCGGCGCTGGAGCCCACGTTTGATCCGTTCCTGCCGGGTGCGTTGCCCGAGCCGGTGGCGTTCTCGTTGGGTGGCGACGCGTAAGGCGTTGAGGATTTGAACACGCAGAGGGCCCGGACGACTGTTGTCGTTCGGGCCCTCTGTTGTGTGCGTGTTTTGTGTGCGTGTGTTCCTTGCGGTGCTACCCGGCCTCACTCGACAACACGCGAAATCCTTCCCGCTCCGCCGCCTCCGCGAGCCGCATATCCAGCGTCACAAACGGCAGCGACGCCGCGTTGAAATCTGCGGCCACAATGGCGGCTGCCAGTTGCAGGGCATCTGCCGCGCGCAGTCGATGCACCCGGAGCAGCCGAATGGCCTGCGCGCGCACGTCGGGTATCGCCGGCACCTCGGTCCACTCACGTTGCATTGCCTCCAGCCTCGAGAGCGCCGTCCGGAGCGACGCCGCGTCCAGACCGCCCTCGCGTTCGAGACGAGCGGTTGCGGAGACGCACTCCACCGCGCTGCCCCACCACGTCACCATCGCGGTATCCTCACGGGCCAGCGCGAGCATTCGCGATGAACTTGCCTCCGAGACCAACAGGGGCAGGACGGCGGAGCTGTCCCAGTAGCGCACCTATCGCGCGCCCTCGCGTTCGGCGAGCAGCGCGGCCACCGCGGACGCGCCGGTGGTGGGCTGGGCCGATGGAAGGTCGAGCCAGGCACCGCTCGGCGACACTGAAGGGAGAACCAGGCGCCCGCGCTGGGCGAGCTCGATGGCCGCGGGCCCCAACCCGGCCGGCGACTCCAGGGGAGCCAGCCGCGCCACCGGGACGCCGCGATCCGTGATGAGGATGGTGGCGCCGCCGCGCACCTCTCGGAGCAGGGCGCTGAGCTGGTTCTTGGCAACAGTGACCGGCAGGCTCTTCATAAGCCTAGTATAGCCAGATTGGTGTTCGCTTTCAAGCTAGAATGGGCGCTCTTGCCGGCTGCGCGGCCGCGACGCCACGTTCTCGCCGTGCAGCTCCTCCTCCTCGTCCTCGGCGTCCTGTGCGCCATTCTGCTCACCGCATACATCCTGCGCGCCACGCTCCGGCGCATGGGACGACGCGCGCTGCTGCGATTTCGCGGCCGCGTGGACCGCTACAAGTTCGCGCAGAAGTCGCTCATCATCGAGGAACTCATGGCCGAACCAGCCATCGCTGAGGCGGTGCGGCGGCATGTGACAGAGAGCGGCGAACGAGAGCCGGACACCTGGCACCGAGTGGAGGCGTACCTCCACGAGATCGTGCCGCAGTTCAACGTCCTTGCGTACTACAAGTTTGGCTACGCGATTGCGCACGCCGTGTTGCGGTTGTTCTGGAAGCTGTCGGTGCACTCGGCCACCCCGGGGGCGGTGTCACGCCTGCACAAGGACGCAATCGTGGTCTACCTCATGAATCACCGCTCCAACGCGGACTATCTGTTGGTCGCGTGGGCACTCGCGAATCGGGTGTCGGTTTCCTATGCGGTGGGTGAGTGGGCGCGCGCGTTCCCGCTGGAGTTTCTGTTCAAGCGCTTTGGTTCGTACTTCATTCGGCGCGGATACCGTGAAGCGCTCTACCACACAGTGCTTGAACGCTACATCGTGCACATCACGCAGCACGGAGTCACGCAGGGCATCTTCCCGGAGGGCGGGCTCACGCGCGACGGACGTCTGCGCGGCGGCAAGATCGGCCTGCTGGATTACATCGTGGGGGTGGCGCGCGAACCGGCCTATCGAGACCGGCTGGTACTGGTGCCGGTGGCCATCAACTACGATCGCGTGCTTGAGGACCGCACACTGCTCCGGGAGCTGCATGTTCGCGAGGGCGGCGAACGCGTGTCGCGCGTTCGACAACTTGGCGAGGTCACCCGCTACGCCTGGTGGAACCTGCTGCGGCTGTTCACCGGACGCTGGCAGCGCTATGGGCGCGCGGCGGTGATCGTCGGCGATCCGGTCCCACTCGCCGAGTGGTTTCACCACGAGGACGCACGCGCTGGCGGCAACCTGTTTGCCCTCAGCCGTGACGAGCGGCTTGGTCGCGTACAGGCCCTGTGCGATGACATGCTGCGTCGCATTGGCGCGATCATTCCGGTCACACCCGTGCCGCTGGCCTGCGCAGCGATTCAGAGCTTCGACCAGGACGTGGTCACCCGCACCGCGCTGCTCGCGCGCATGGCGGACATGCGGGACGTCCTGGTGGAACTCAACGGGCGCGAACTGCGCGGTGATCGCGATATCGGCGATACTTTCGACATCGCGTATCGCATGTTGCGCATGCGGCGCGTGCTCTCTCGTCACGGCGACAGCTACGTGGTGCTCGAACGCGGCCGCGAACTGGTGAGCTACTACGCGAACTCGGTCGCGCACCTGCTGGGGGAGTTCGAGGAGAGCGTGCGCACGCGCGACGCGCTGCCCGTGGAGGTGCTAGCGGTCCACCGGTAGGGTGGCGCGCGACGCATCGTCGCGAGTGGGCGGCGGTACAGGACCACGCTCAAGGCCGCTCTCCGGCGTGGGCTGACGAGGTGGCCCTCCTTCGCGACGCGACTCCACGCGCGGGCCACCATTGGGATCGCGCGTTCGGCGGATATCCTCACGCCGCAGCGAGTCGAGGCGTGCCCGCACCCACGTGGCCGTTGAAGGCGCTGCGCTCGCGGCCCGTGCGACCGGCACCACGACCTCATGCGCGCGCGTCTCCGTTCCCCCCTGCACATCGGTGATCAACGTGAGCATCACCAGACTGTCGTTGCGCAGGAAGTACACGCCGCCGAGCACGTAGTTGGCACGCAACGCGAAGCCGGCTGCCACGGAGTTCGCTCGTCCCTCGCGCCGCTCGCCGAACAGGCGGGTGGTCACGTCCGGCGCGATGATCTCCAGGCGACCGAGCGACCCCTGCAGTGCGGCGTCCACGCTGTCCAGCACCATGGCACCGAATCCGTCGAGTGTGCTGTCGCGCGTGCGGTTGGTGAACGGCAGTATGGCGAGCCGGCGCGTACCGGGCTCCGGCGGCATGAGCAACGGCGTGGTGGACGCCAGACGCGCCTGTTGTTCGGCAAATGCGCGTGCGCGCGCGGAGTCGGCGGCGGAACGCGGCGGCGCAACACGCGAAGACGGAGGCACGCTGCCGGTGACAGCGGATGGCGCGGCCTGGCTGGTCTGCGCCGCAGCGGCGGTGGAGGGCTGGCTGAACATCTGCTGCAACTGCTGTTGACGCGGCAGATTCTCGAGCGCGGATTCCATGCGTGCGATTGCGCGCTGCATGGAGTCGGCGAACACGCGGGAGATCTGCGCGACGAGTGAATCGCGATTGATCGCGTCGGGCGTGCTCATGCTTCCGCCTTCGCCCAGGTACTTCTGTGCGATGGCCAGTGACTCGGCGGGGGTGAGCACCGCCTGCAGGGAGATGCCCTCGGCCTGATCCCCACCCACCGGTATGTACCTCACCACGGTTTCCGCGACCGCCGCACGCTCGATGGAGTCGCCGAGCCCGCTGCCAACGGGCGCATTGCTGCGTGACCGCGTGAGCACGAAGACCGTGGTGGCGACCAGCAACAGCGCCAGCACGCCCATCGCGCGGCGCTGCGAAAGCGCACCTTGGGCGCCGGCGATCTCGCCGCTCACCTGCGCGGCCGCGCGGTCGAGCGCCTCGAGCAGCGCGGCGGCAGTCTGCGGACGCTTGTCGGCGTCCTTCTCGAGGCACTGCATGATGACGTCCGACAGCGGACCGGGAATGTCGGGGCGCGTGATGTGCGGCGCCGTGGGGCGCACTGTGAGCTGAGCCGCCAGCGTGGCCTGCGGCGACTTGCCCGAAAACGGCGACGCGCCCGTGAGCAGTTCGTACGCCAGCAATCCCACCGCGTACAGGTCTACGCGATGATCGGCGTTCGGGTCGGCGGCCAGCTGCTCCGGCGCCATGTAGGCGGGTGTGCCGATGGCCATCCCGCTGGTGGTGTGCCCGGCCAGTGGAATAGCGGCGCTGAGGGCTTTGGCCACACCAAAGTCGGTGACCACGGCGTGCGAGCCGCTCATGAGAATGTTGCCGGGCTTGATGTCGCGGTGCACCACGCCTCGGCTGTGCGCATAGGCCAGCGCGTCCACGATGTTGTGCAGGATGCGCATCACTTCGCGCGACGAGAGCGCCCCGCGTCGGTCCAGAATGGCGCGGAGTGACTCGCCCTCGATGAAGGGCATGGTGAACCACAGCAGGTCGCCGCGCTCGCCCGCCGTGAGCAGGGGCACGATGTGCGGGTGCTGCAACTGTGCGGCCAGCTGGATCTCGCGCCGGAAGCGCTCCTTGTTGACGCCGGCGGCCAGATCGGGCGGCAGCACCTTGACCACCACGCGCCGCCCGAGGGCGCTCTCCGTGGCCACGAACACGCGCGACATACCGCCGCCCCCGAGCTCATGCTCGAGGGAGTAGTCGGGCCCGAGGGCCTCGCGGAGTCGCTGGGCGAGGGTGTCTGTCACGGTGTGTTCAGGATCTACCCCAACATACGTCGGTGGGTGGGGTGACGTTACGGGGCAATCTTTCGGAATATGGCGCTGGGATCTTCGGGGCCGTATCGTCGTATCAGCAGGGGCACGTTGCAGCGGTGGGCTGCAGAGCGTTGTCCGCTTCCGCGCGGCGTCTCGTGCGTCTACTTGTTTTCCGAACGGAGGTCCGGGTATGCGGTCCGTGATGATGTGCGTGATGATAGCGTCGCTTGCTGCCTGCGCCAGCAGCGGCAGCACCGGCGAGGCGCAGCTCTCTCCGGGCGCGGCCATGTCCTCCCAGACGCTGGTGGGTGCCGGGGGTGGCAGCTCGGCGGTGAATCTGGTCAATAGTGCCAGCGCCGTCGGCACGAACATCACCGGCTCGGTGGACGCCACGTGGGCCGCCCTGCAGTCGGTGTACGAGTCGCTCGAGATCCCGCTCACCATGCGCGACGAGCAGAAGAAGACGCTTGGCAACTCGACGTTCCGGACCCGTCGGCGGGTAGGGCCGGTGCCCATGATCCGTGCGCTGGACTGCGGCGGGGAGAGCGGCATGCCCAACGCCGAGACGTACGATGTGTCGCTGGACATCAGCTCATTGGTGTCGCCCAGCGCCGATGGCAATGCGCGGCTGCAGACACTGGTGCAGGGGACCGCCCAGCGGGCCACGGGCGCCAGCACCAATCCGGTGCGCTGCACGTCAATTGGCGGACTGGAGAAGCAGATTGCCGAGATGGTCCAGAAGGTGGTGAACGGGAAATAGGGTTCGTGACGGAGCAATCCGTCGCTCCCCGTTGACCCCAGCGCCCGGGCTGAATAAGCTTAGGGTTCTGTTCCGTGCCGCCCGTCAGGCTCGGCCGCCCGAGTGTCATGTTTGGCGCTTGGCGTGGCCCACGCCAATGGTCCCGGGGTCCCCGACGCCCGGCTTTCCCGACGCGCGATTCACGTAGAAGTCGGAGTTCGAACACCCAACGCAGGAAGCTCGGCGAATGCCAACGATCAACCAGCTGGTCCGCAAGGCGCGCAAGGATGTCGCGCGCAAGGACAAGGCGCCGGCCCTCAAGGCCAATCCGTTCAAGCGTGGCGTGTGCACCCGCGTGTACACCACCACCCCCAAGAAGCCCAACTCGGCGCTTCGCAAGGTGGCCCGCGTGCGCCTCACCAATCAGTTCGAAGTCACTGCCTACATCCCCGGCGAAGGCCACAACCTCCAGGAGCACTCCATCGTGCTCGTGCGTGGCGGCCGTGTGAAGGATCTGCCGGGCGTGCGCTATCACATCGTGCGCGGCTCCCTCGACGCATCGGGCGTCAATGGGCGTAACCAGAGCCGCTCCAAGTACGGGACCAAGCGTCCCAAGCCCGGCCAGCCCGCGGCTGGAGGAAAGAAGAAGTGAGCCGCCGCAAGAGTGCAGTAAAGCGCACCATCCTCCCGGACGCGCGCTACGACAGCCAGACTGTCTCCAAGTTCATCAACTCGCTCATGGTGGACGGCAAGAAGTCCACCGCCGAAGGCATCTTCTACGCGGCCATGGACGTGGTCGAAGAGAAGACCAGCCAGCCCGGCGTGACGGTGTTCAAGCAGGCGCTGAACAACCTGAAGCCCGTGGTCGAGGTCAAGAGCCGCCGCGTTGGTGGTGCCACGTACCAGGTGCCCGTCGAAGTGCGTCAGGATCGCCGCACCGCGCTGGCCATGCGCTGGCGCATTGGGTATGCGCGCGACCGCAACGAGAAGTCCATGGACGAAAAGCTGGCCGCCGAAGTGCTGGCCGCGTCCCGTGGCGAAGGCAACGCCATCAAGAAGAAGGAAGACACGCACCGCATGGCCGAGGCCAACAAGGCCTTCGCGCACTACCGCTGGTAAGCGCTGTCCCACCTGCATCGCACAACGGCCCCGAACCGCATGGTTCGGGGCCGTTGTCGTTGGCAATGTTTCACGGGGCACATCGACAGCCCACGCCGTCAACCGCGGTCGACCTCACCGGTCACACCGCCGTCGCACCCTCTCGACGCGCCGACAGGCTGCCGAACACCTCGGCGCCGTCGTGCAGCATGATACGATCGGCCGACACGGACGCCGGCATGTTGGGCAGTCCCACGCGAGCGCGGGCGTTGAGTGTGACCGTGCCCTCGGAGATCACGGGGCCGTACACCCGCGCGTCCTCGGTCAGGCGAATGTCGCCGCGGCCCGCGACTGCACCCGTCACCACCGAACCCTGACCAATCGTCAGGGCACCGTGCGCCTTCAGGCTGCCGCGGATCTCCACGTTCGCTCCAATGCGAAGTCGTCCGCGCACCACGAGTGATCCGCGGAACACGTGCCCGTCTGGCACATCCAGATTCTCGTCCACCAGCCAGTGTTGTGCCGCGAGGACGGCGGCTGCCCGCTTGAGTTGGAACTGCGGACGCGAATCGTCAATTTCCCACGCGTTGCGCGAGAGGGTCGATGGCGCCACGGTCGCCTGTCCCACGACGATGTAGGGCGCCAGCACGCGATCGAACAACACGCCGCGCCCGAGGGCCACCGCACCGCGCGACGTGGCGCGGCCAAGCAGCTGGACATCATCGCCGACGGCCAGTGCGCGTTCTCCGTGTGCCCAGCGGCTCACACTGACGTGCGGCGCGAGAGTCAGCTGACCTTCGGAAAACACCGCGCGTATTGTGGCGGCAGTACCCACCGTGAGGTCGCCCACACCGTACAGCTCCACCGGGCACACGGTGTTGTCGGGAAACGCCATCGACGCGGCGGCCACGACGAGTCCAGTCTTCTCGGTGATGACCGTGCTCGCGTCTGCTGCGAGCACCGCGACCTCTCGCCCGTCCGGCAGCACCGTGCCTGCCGCAGCTGTTGCGTACCCGCCGGACTGCACGAACTGCCGAAAAGAATCTGCGAAGAACTTCAGGTCACCAGAGTCAGTGCCGACCGAGTCGAGTGGACCGGCGTCACGAGGCTTGACCAGCTCACGCAGCGCGG
>JBBSPE010000143.1:0-10569 GCA_038259155.1 Gemmatimonadales bacterium | reverse complement strand
CGTTCATGCTGCCGGGCCTCGCCGCACCGGAGATGCCGCTGCCCGGGGAAACACAGTCCCTGCGTGTGGACGTGCTCGACGCCGACGGCCGCGTGCTTGCGAGCGCGCTCACGAGTGCCGCGAGCATCGATCACGCGGCGGCGGGCGTGCAGTCGTTTGCCGTGACGGTTCCCATGACGCCCGCGCAGCAGGAAGCGATCGCCTCGGTGCGCGTGCAGGACCTGCTGCGGCCACTGGCGACCGGTCGCCGCGCACGCACGGCCGCCGCGATCGCCGCCCTGCAGACGTCAAGCGGCACGGCGAGCAGCACGGCGAGCGGCACGGCCGCGGGTGTGACAACGGTGCGTGCCACGCGACGTGGCGCGGATCAATTGCGCCTGGACTGGGACGTCGAGCGTTATCCGCGCGTGATGGTGCGTGACGCGCGCACGGGACGCGTGCTCGCGATGCCGAGCGCGCCGGGTGCGAGCATCGCGTGGTCGCAGGGTGACGTGGACATCATCATGAGTGACGGTGTGCGCTCGCTGACGCAACGCATCACACCCTGATGCCGCACCCTTGATGCGGCGCGGCGCGAGATAACGCCCGCGCTCTGAACGCCGCAGTCCAAACGCGCGACGCCCCATTGGTGCGTCGCGCGTTTGCCTTGTCGCCCTGCCACAGGAGATCGCGACAATCGCGCACCGTCGCCCTGACGTCGCCCTGACGTCGCCCTGACGCTGCGCTCGGTTGACGCGTTCAGACTCGCACTGCGACGCCGGCGACCGTTACACAGCCGGCACAAGTGTCACACTCTCGCGCGGCCCGTGCGCTTTGTGTGCATCACGTCACAAGTGCGGCACTTCCCTCTGTCACTGCAGGGCGTCATCAAGTCTGACTGTCTCCGTGTCGACACTGGAACCTGTCACACCACCGGCAAACTTTCGCATTTCAAATCTGGAATGCCAGCCGGTTGGGTTCCTCACACGAAAGTCAGTCGTCGTCTCCCTGTATGTCATACGCAATCACCTCATCGCGCCTGCGCTCGACGATCACGCGTCGAGTAGCATACGTTCGGTTCTGGGCATGCCGATCCTCGCAGCTCCTGGCTGCAGTCACCTTGTCGATGTCGTTGAGCGCGTGCGCCGGCGATGGACCGACCGCGCCCGTGTCGCCGCCGGTCACGCCGCCCCCGGTGCAGAATCCGGAAACGCCGCTGCCTGCACCCACGCTCGGCGCGCTCACGATTGAGATCGAGAATGCACCGCCGAATGCCACGCCCATGGTGGTGGTGCGCTCCGGTGGCGTTGAACGCGTGGTGACGCAGTCGCGCACGTTGGATTCATTGCCACCCGGCGACTACCAGATTGTCGCGGCCGCACTCGTGGTGGACAGTGTGCGCTGGGAAGCGCAGCCCGACACGCAGATCGCGAATGTGCGCGCCCAGCAGGTGGCGCCCCGGGTCTTCGTGCGCTTCAAGCCGATCGCCGCGTCAATAGTATTGCGCGAGACCGGTCTGCCGTCGTACGCACGCGCCACGGTTCGCATCACCGGCGACAACGGGATCGTGCGCACCGCGCTCACCCGCGACACCGTGCAGCTGCTGCCGGCCGGCACGTACACCGTGGTGGCCGAAGGTGTGGAGACAACGAACGGTCGCTTTGAAGCCGTCCCCGCGAGCACCTCCATCGTGCTCGACCAGCGCTCCAACAGCGCGGTGGATTTCGCGTTTGGTCCGGCGAAAGCGGGCCTCACGGTATCCGTCGATGGACTCCCGGGTGGTGTGCAGGCCGGCATCGCCGTCACCGGTCCGTCCTTCAGCGCGCGGGTTGACGCCACGCGCACGCTCGGCGGCCTCGAACCGGGGATCTATCGGGCCGCCGCCGGACGGGTGAGTGGCGGTGGGTTTTCCTACGACCCCAACACCTCGCTGCTTGACGCGTCGCTCAACGGGACCCAACAGCGCACGCTTGCCTTCAGCTACCGCCTCGCGACCGGCGGCATCGCTGCAATCGTGGGAGGGTTGCCGAGTGGGGCGAACGCCGCCATCACCGTGGCGGGCCCCGCCGGTTTCGCACGTGCAATCAGCGGCACACAGACGCTCACCGACCTCGCGCCCGGTACCTACCGCTTCACCGCCAGCAACGTCACGCACGGTGGCGTCTCGTTTGCGGCGCAGCCTGCATCACTTGAGGTTGTGGTGACCGCGAGCATGGTGGCCGTGCCGGCCGAGTTCCAGTATGGCGGCGCGGTTGGCGCGATCGACTTCCGTGTGCAGGGGCTGCCCCCCTCGCTGAACGCGAACGTGTCGTTCGCGGGACCGGGCAACCGCCTCTATCAGGCACCGGCATCCACCGTGCTGACCGATCTGCCAGCCGGCGCCTACACCATGTCCGCGTCGAGCGTGACGGGCCCGAATGACAACTGGGATCCCGACATCACGTCGCGTCAGGTGCAGGTTCGCGTGGGCGATACCGTCAGTGCCGGCGTGAGCTACACGCCGCGTACGGGAACGCTCGCCGTCTCCCTTGTTGGCCTGCCGGAGGGCGTCACCGGCTCGGTGCGCATCACCGGGCCGGGCGGCACCGATCGGACGATCAGCGAGTCCAGCGTGCTCTCCTCAATGCCGGTGGGCAACTACACGATCGCGGCGACGTCCGTGGTTGACGGCTCAACGGTGTACGTCCCGTCTCCCGCGAGCACCTCGGCCTCGGTCACACGCGGCAACTCCACCACGCGCACGGTGAGCTACGGCGGCACGAGTACTGCGCTCACACTCGATTTCAGCGGACTGCCGGGCGGCCTCTCGCCCATCGCGGTGGTCACCGGGCCCGGCGGCTATACGAAGTCGGTCAACACCGCCTCGGTGCTGGAGAATCTGACGCCAGGTCTCTATCGCGTGGTGACGTCGCCGGTGAGCTCCAGCACCGCCACCTACGCGCCAACGTCGGCCACCGCGGAGATCAGCGTCTCCGCAGGTGCCAGAGAGACGCGGCTGGTGGAGTACACGCTGGCCACCGGCTCGCTGGCCGTGAGCGTGGGCGGACTCCCCACGGGCACGGTCGCGTCCGTTTCCGTTGCCGGCCCGAACGGGTTCAGCACCTCGGTGACGGGCACATACACGCTGGTGAAGCTTGCACCGGGCAGCTACACCATCACGGCGTCGAACGTCGTGGTTGGCGGCGTAACGTACGCGGCCTCACCCGCCTCGCGCACCGTGACCGTGGAGCCCACGCTGACCGCCGCAGCCGCGCCCGTCGGTTATGCCACGTCCACCGGTGGACTGCGCGTGTCCATCGCAGGGCTGCCCGCTGCGGCCTCTGGTGCCGTCACAATCGCCGGCCCATCCGGCGAGGCCATGGCGTTTGCGCAGACGAGTGTCACCGGCGGACTCGCCGTGGGTTCGTGGACCGTCACCGGTCACGAGGTCACCGTGAGCGGCGATCGCTACAGTCCCTCCCCCGCGACGCGCACGATCAGCGTATTGGCGAGCGATACGGTTGATGCCCCCGTCACCTTTACCCGCTCCAGCGGGCGCCTCACGATAACGGTGGCAGGTCTGCCGAACGGCACCAGCGCCGACATCCAGGTGACGGGACCCGCCGGCTACGCGCAGACGGTGAACACCTCGCAGACACTGGTTGGCCTGGATGCGGGAACGTACACGATCACGGCCAGCGACGTTGTGGAGGGCTCCACGAACTATTCGTCGACAGTCGCTTCGCAGGGCGTCTCCGTCACGTCAGGCGGTACGGCCACGCGCACGATCACGTACGACGGCCAGACCACGGCCCTGGCCATCACGCTCTCCGGTGTGCCGTCGGGCGCTACCGCGTCGCTCGCCGTGTCGGGGCCTGGCGCGTACAGCGAGAACGTGTCCACCAGCGGCTCGCTCACGGGGTTGGCCGCGGGTAGCTACACCATCAGCGCGCCGCGACTCACGTCGGGCAACTACGGATATGACGGCGCACCGACGTCGCAGTCGGTCACGCTCGCGACGGGTGAGACCAAATCGGCCATCGTCACCTACAGCGTGAGTACTGGCGCGCTCAAGGTCACGGTGAGCGGATTGCCAGGTGGCGTCAGCGCACCGATCACGGTGACTGGCCCCAACAGCTTCTCGCGCACGGTCACCGCGACGCAGACGATCAAGGACCTGCCAGCAGGTGCGTACACGATCGCCGCCAGCGGCACCACAAGCGGCGCCACCAGCTTCACACCGTCCAGCACCTCGCTGAACGTCACCGTGACCAAAGGCAGTACCGTCTCGCGGACCATCACCTACAGCAGCTCGAGCACTTCGCTGTCCATTGACGTGGAGGACGTGCCGAGCGGTGCCTCGGCCGCGATCACCGTTACCGGCCCCGGCGGCTTCTCGCAGTCCGTGTCGGGCTCGACGGCCTTTACGGCTCTCGCGTCCGGCACGTACAGCGTGTCTGCATCCAACGTCGTGAGCGGCGGCATCACGTACACGCCAACGCCCGCGTCGCAAACGGCCACGCTCACGACCGGCCAGCAGCTCACGCGCACGGTGACGTACGCCGCCGCGTCGGCCACACTGACCGTCAGCGTCTCGGGTGTGCCATCAGGCGCGTCCGGTGCGATCACGGTCACCGGCCCCGGCGGCTACTCGCAGTCACTCACCAGCTCGCAGACGCTTACCGGGCTCACACCCGGGACCTACACCGTCGCCGCCGCATCGTTTGACCGGAACGGGTACACGTACGCCGGAACGCCCACCAACGCCGTCGCTGCGCTTGCGGCGGGAGACATTGTGTCACGGTCCGTTGTCTACGCCGCGTCCACCGCTCGGCTTTCGATCACGGTGGGTGGTCTGCCGGGCAGCGTGAACGGGCAGCTCACCGTGACCGGTCCCGGCGGCTATTCCAGCGATGTGTCCAGCACCACCACGCTCAGCGCGCTGACGCCCGGCGCCTACACCATTTCGGCAGGGTCGGTGACGTCCGGCAGTACGCTGTACTCGCCGTCCAGCAGTTCGCAGGCAGTCACATTGACGGCAGGTGCCACGGCCAGCCGGACCGTCACGTACACAGGCGCCGGCACCAGTCTGGACGTGAGCATCGGCGGACTGCCCGGTGGCGTGAACGCCGTGGTCGCCGTGACGGGCCCAGGCGGCTTCTCACAGACGCTCGCGGGCAGCACCACGCTCTCGAACGTGGCGGCGGGCACGTAGACGCTCACCGCGAACGCGATCAGCAACGGCGGCTACAACTACATCGGCTCTCCGGCGTCCCAGACGCGCACCGTGACCACGGGACAGCAGCAGACCGCATCCGTCGCCTACACGGTCGCGACCGGCCGCCTGACGGTGAACGTCTCCGGTCTCGCCGGCGGCACCAATGCCGCGATCACGGTGTCGGGCCCGGGCGGCTACTCACAGCAGCTGTCCGCCGGCACCACACTGCAGAACCTCACGCCCGGCACGTACACGATTGCCTCGGCCAACGTGACCAGCGGCTCCACCCTCTTCACCGCGTCCCCCGCATCGCAGACAGCGGCGGTGACGGCTGGCAGCACGCTGTCGCGCTCGGTGGCGTACAGCGGTAGCGGCACGAGTCTGGCACTCACCGTGACTGGTGTGCCGTCGGGCGGCAGTGCGGCGATCTCGGTCACGGGACCAGCGGGCTACAACCAGGCAGTCACTGCGACCACCACGTTGTCGAGTCTCACGTCCGGGACGTACACCATTGCCTCGTCCAGCATCAGCCACGGCGGCTACACCTACACGCCGACTCCAGCGTCGCAAACGCGTTCGGTGACCACGGGGCAGCAGCAGACCGGATCGGTGGCGTACGCGGCCAGCACAGGCCGCCTCACGGTCACCGTGGGCGGCCTGCCCGGCGGCGCGAGTGCTGCGCTCTCGGTGACGGGACCAGGCGGGTTTTCGCAGGCGGTCACCGGGACGACGACGCTCGGCTCGCTGACCCCCGGCACGTATACCGTCGCGGCGTCCAACGTGTCGTCCGGTGGCACCACCTACGCACCGGCCACGGCATCGCAGACCGCGACGGTGAGTGCCGGCAGCACCGCGACCAAGACCGTGACCTACGCCGTGAACGGCGGGGCGGGCGGGACCGACACCGACTTCACGGTGGAGGGTGCCTATGTCACGCAGGCCATCCAGAACTTTGACGGCACGGTGCCCCTCGTTGCCGACCGCGCGGCCCTCCTGCGCGTCTTCGTGACCGCGGACGCCGCGAACACCAAGCAACCGACCGTGCGCGTGCGGCTGTACACCGCTGCCACCAACTTCCGCACCTTCACCATCAACGCGCCGTCCGGCGGTGTGCCCACCAGCGTCAGCGAGGGTACGCTCAACAGCTCGTGGAACGCAACGCTCACCGAGAGCGACATGCGCGTCGGTCTCAAGATCGCGGTGGACGTCGATCCGACCAATAGCGTCAGCGAGCCTGACGAGTCGGACAACGTGTGGCCGCGCACCGGGACGGCGGCGCTCGATGTCAGAACGGTTGCCCCATACGACGTGGTGTTCGTGCCCATCTACCAGTCGGCCAACGGCACCACGGGCAATGTCACCACGTCCAACCTGGAGTCCACGTACATCTCGATGACACGGCGGATCATGCCGCTCAGTGACATCAACGCGTCCGTGCGCGCCACGTACACCACCAACGCGCCGGCGCTGCAGTCGAGCGATGGCAACAATGCCTGGCTGACGGTGCTGAGCGAAATGAACGCACTGCGCGTGGCTGACAACAGCGCGTCGAGCTACATCGGTGTGGTGAAGGTGACCTACGGCGGCGGCGTGGCAGGGTACGCGTACGTGCCGGGCAGGGCGGGCGTGGTGTGGGACAAGAGCAGCTCCGCCCCCGGCGTCACGGCACACGAGATCGGTCACAACTTCAGCCGCCGCCACGTCGCGGCCTGCGGGTCGGGCAACACGGACAGCAAATACCCGTACGGGGGTGGCCAGATCTCGCTCTGGGGCTGGAACTCGACCTCGAACGCGATTGTCGGGACGTCGGTCACCGACATCATGGGCTACTGCAGCACGCAGTGGATCAGCGACTACACGTGGACCAGTGTGATGAACTACCGCGGACCAGCGCCCATGGTCGCGGGCATGATGTCAGGCGAGCAGCGTTCGCTCATGGTCTGGGGCCGCATCCGGAACGGCGTCGTCACGCTCGAGCCGGCGCTTCGCATGGTCACGCGTCCGGTGGTCGCCGATCGGCCGGGCGCGTACCGGCTCGAGCTCCGCGACAAGAATGGCGGCGTGCTCACAGGCTTCACGTTCAATCCGGAGGTGATCGATCACGACGAGAACGCGGAGGCGTTCGCGTTCGCGGTGCCCATGAGCCTGGCCACTGAGGCACGGCTGGCGTCGATTGCGATCGTTGGTGGTGCCAACGGCACCGTGGTCCAGACGGCGCGCGTGGCCATGGCCAACATCGTGGGCGACTCCACCAGCGCACCGGCCACGCTCACCGCCGACGACGGCATCACCGCGGTGACCGATCCCGGTGCCACGATCTCGCGCAGCGGATCGAGCAACCGGGTGACCTGGGACGACCGCATCTGGCCGCTCGCCCTTGTGCGCGACGCGCAGACCGGTCAGGTGCTCGCGTACCTGCGCACGTCCGGCGACGCCTTCATCCCGGGTGGCGCAGAAGTCCGCATCTCGTTCTCGAACGGCGTGCAGTCGGTCACCAGGGCCCTGTCCACACGATAGGCCCGCCAAACGGCGTCCCGTGATGCGCTGGTGAGCACACGGTCGCCAGGGCGTTCGGCTTTCAGGCAGCCCGCGCGCTCGGTAGCTTTGAAGAACACGCTCGTCGGCTCGCCGGCGAACTCCTCAGCATACCGAGCGCGCGCGGCGCGCCCTGACCCGACTCCGTATGGCTGCCTACGACGTCATTGTTCTTGGCGGCGGTCCCGCTGGCTACGTTTGCGCGATCCGCTGTGCCCAACTCGGCCTGTCCGTGGCTGTCATCGAACGCGAAGCGCTCGGTGGCACCTGCGTGATCTGGGGCTGCATTCCCGCCAAGGCGCTGCTGGAAAGCGCGCACATGGCCAACAAGGTTCGGAAGGCCGGCGAACACGGCATCACCACCGGCGAGCTGGCCTTCGACTACGCGCCCGCCATGAAGCGCTCGCGGGCCGTCAGCCTGCAGAACAGCAAGGGCGTCGAGTTCCTCTTCAAGAAGAACAAGGTTGCCTGGATTCGCGGCACCGGCACACTCAAGGCCGGCAAGCGGGTGGAAGTGAAGTCCGAAGACGGCAAGACGGAGACGCACGAAGCACGCAAGGCGCTCGTGATCGCAACTGGCTCCCGCGTGAAGGGGCTGCCACAGGCCGGCTTGACGCTCGACGGCAAGCGCGTGCTCTCCTCCGACGACGTGCTCGTGCTCGACAAAGCCCCCAAGTCGCTCGCCATTGTCGGCGCCGGCGCGGTGGGCTGCGAGTTCGCGGACGTGTTCAACGCGTTCGGCACCGAGGTCACGCTCATCGAAGTCGCCTCGCGTCTCCTGCCCATTGAGGACGAAGAGGTCTCCAAGGAGCTGCTGCGCGCCTTCAAGAAGCGCAAGATCGACGCGCGGGTTGGCGCCAAGCTGCAGGGCGTGAAGGTGGGCAAGAACAACGTCTCCCTCACGATCGAGGAAAACGGCAAGTCGGAGACGCTCGTGGTGGACCAGGTGTTGGTGGCCGCGGGTCGTGCGCCGAATGTGGACGGCATTGGCCTCGAAACACTCGGCATCAAGACCACCGAGCGCGGGTTCGTGAAGATCAACGAGAAGTTCGAAACCAGCGTGCCGGGCTACTACGCCGTCGGCGACGTGGCCGGCAACCAGATGCTGGCCCACAAGGGCTCACGCGAAGGCCATGTGCTCGCCGACCTGCTCGGCGGCGAACACCCGCATCTCGTGGATTACGGCAACATTCCCAGCTGCACCTACTGCTCGCCCGAGGTGGCCTCGATCGGCCTCACCGAGCAGGCCTGCAAGGAGCAGAAGCTCGAGTATGTCGTGGGCAAGTTCCCCTTCTCGGCCAACGGGCGCGCGCGCACATCGGGCGAGACCGATGGCTTCGTGAAGATCCTGCGCGGCAAGAAGTACGGCGAGATCCTAGGCGCGCACATCATCGGCGCCAACGCCACCGAAATCATCCATGAGCTCGTGGTCGCGCGTGCCAACGAGTTCACGGTCGAAGAAATCGACCTCGCGGTGCATGCGCATCCCACGCTCAGCGAGGCGGTCGGTGAGGCGGTGCTCGACAGCCTGGGCAAGCTCATTCACGCGTAACCGACCGACGGCCGTTTTGTGCTTCGCACACACGACCTGGGCGGTGCTCTGACAACAGTCAAAGCACCGCCCATGTCGCACCGCGCCCTCTCTGCCATGCCCCCGCTCTATTCCCTCGATCTTGGTCTCGTGGACTACCAGGACGCGCGCGCCCTCCAGCAGCGGGCCGCGCACCTGCGCATTTCCGGTGAGCTCGACGGCGATCTGCTCCTGCTCTGCGAGCACCCCGCCGTGGTCACGCTCGGCCGCGCCACCAAGCCGGGGCACCTGCTGACCCCTGCCGACGAGTTGACGACACTCGGCGTGCAGGTACACGACGTCGAACGCGGTGGCGACATCACCGTGCACGAACCTGGACAACTGGTGGGCTATCTGGTGCTGGACCTCAAGCAGCACCGCAAGGATCTGCACTGGTTCCTGCGACAGACCGAAGCGTCGATCATTGAGGCCGTCACGCCGCTCGGCGTCGCCGCGAGCACGCGGGCGGGCCTGACGGGCGTGTGGGTGGACGATCGCAAGCTCGCGTCCATTGGCGTGCACGCGCGCGACTGGGTGACGTGGCACGGATTCGCACTCAACGTGGTGAACGACCTGTCCACATTCGCGCACACGGTACCGTGCGGGATCCCGGATGTGGTGATGACGAGTGTGGCCCGCGAATGCACGGCACGCGCGCGGGAATCGCTCCCGTTGCTCGCGCATGAGGTGCGCAGGCGGGTGGTTGAGGCGGTGGGTGCGGTGTTTGGGCTGGAGCCGCAGGGGCTGCCGACGGGGATGCGCGGGGAGCTGCGCGTGGGGTCGTGACGGGAGGCGTTGCCGGGCCGCGTCGGGTGGTTGGTTTTGTGTTGCCGGTTGCGCGCCGCGGCGTGACCCACGTGCGCCTCGCGGGTTCACGGTAGCCGGCCACAGACACGGCGCCGGTCCGGGCACTGCACCGACGGCGGTGCGGCGGGGCCTGACCAGGAGCTCCGGCGTTCCCGCCGCCGCTCACACTGCTCTCGGTTTGGGTAGACGGCTCACGGTTTTCGGTGGAACTGCATCCAGTCTGCGTCGGCCTGTCGCATCCGGCGGCACCGCCGTAGCGGCGAGCGTAGCGTCGCTGTCCAGCCGAGCCCAAATGCTCTGTTCCACCGTTCACCGTCAGCCGTTTCCCCGAACCGAAAGCAGTGCCCGAACCCGCCCCATTGCCGCGACCTCCGAGCGGCCCCGCCGCACCACCGCGAGCCCCCGCAACCCCGACCGACGCCGTGTCTGAGGCTGAAAACCGACAACCGGAAACCAATGCCGGCAACCGACAACCGACCAT
>JBBSPE010000142.1:0-10614 GCA_038259155.1 Gemmatimonadales bacterium | reverse complement strand
TTGCCGAGACTGCGCCCTTCAAATCCGTCGAAGACTTCGGTGTGGTCGACGATGACCGCCGACGTGTTCATGAAGGAATAGGTCATGATCCCGGCGGGTACGCCGTCCTCACTGGCGCGAATGGCACCCTTGCCACCGTCCTCGGTGCGCTCGAACTCGAAGGTGGGCACGCGCCCTCCGCCACATGCGGGTGAACCGACCGTCGCGCACAGCGTGACAGTGTGCGACACTGCAATCAAGATACACGCGGGACACGTGGCGTCACGCGTTTCGCGGCCTCGTGGAAGCGCCGTATACGGGGTTGAGACATGCGGAGACCGGGAGAGAGAGGCCAATGTCCGACGTGACACAGCACATTCGCCGTTTGCGGGCGCAGAGCAACGCGGCCATCGCAGCGCGCGACGCCGGACAGGTGGTGTCGTTCATGACGCCCGACGTTGTCGTGGCCGTTGCAGGCGGGCCCGTGCTGCGCGGGGCCGAGGCGTCACGCCTGGCATTCATGGAACAGTTCGCCGAGTCGAACTTCGTGGGCTATGTGCGCAGTCCGCAGCACGTGCATGCACAGGAGCCCCCTCAGACTGCGACCGAACGTGGCACGTGGGTCGGGCGCTGGCGATCGCGTGGTGGTGAGCATATCCAGTCGGGACTCTACACGGCCGAGTGGGCGCATTCGGCGATGGGGTGGCTGATCTGCAAGGAGACGTTCGTGGGTGGTGCGTGAGTGGTTCGTGAGTGGTTCGCTCTGAACGGTGGTGGCGGTGTCAGGCGTGTCATACAACTTCGCGCTGGCCGACACCCATGGGCAGTTCGCACTTGGACACACACCGGCGACGCTGCGCCACCGCCCCCGTTCGCACGGGATGGAGCATTGCACATGCGACACTCACAGAGCTTGATGCACACCTCGCGTACCGTCGCGTCTGGCCGCACGCCAGCGCGCACGGGGGCGTTACGCCGCCACCTGACGCGACCACTGGCCGGTCTCGTCCTGCTCGCAGCGCTGGCCGCGTGCGACTCCACGAGCGCACCCGAACCGGTGCCCGCGTTCGATACCGCAGTTGCGATGGCCGACTATCAGTCGCTCGACCATGTGTTTGCCAGTGAAGGCTGGACGGCATTCTCCGCGATGGCCGGTCGCACACCCTCGTCCATGGGCGCCGGAGCGCGCGCCGTTTCGGCGATGCGCACGCTCGCCACGGCCCCCTCGACTGGAGGCGTGTCCGGCGGCCGCACCATGGCGCTCGCGCTGCTCGAAACACTGGCGTCGCCAGAGGGCGTGAGCGACGGCGCCGATGCGATCGTGCTCGTTTCCGAGACGTATCGCGGTGCCACCTTCGTCTACGATCCGGTCAGCGACGAATACGTGGTGGATGAGACGCGCGCCGGTGCGCCCGCCAACGGCGTCCGCTTCGTGATGTACGCCGTGGATGGACAGGATCGCCCCATCGCGACCGAGGAAATCGGCTATGCCGACCTGCTTGACGAGGGTACCACAGACGGCGAAGCGGCGGTGCTGCGACTGGTCGCGGTGGAACGCGGCACCACGATGCTCGACTATCGCAGTGAAGTGGAAGGGAGCGAAGGCGCCGGTCGCATCACGGTGTCCGGCTTCGTGGTGGACGATCAGCACCGACTTGATTTCACAGTCGGCGCGATCGGCACTACCGTCGGTGCACGCACCACCGTGGATCTCGACTTCGATCTGCGCATTGCCGCGCGTGCCTTCAGCATTGTGGGCGAGGTGCGGGGCGTGGAGGACGGGTTGCAGGGGGAAGGCACCGTCGCCCTCACGGTGCGACATGGTGCGCAGTCGCTGCAGGTGGATCTCGATGGCGATGGGCAAACGATTGACGGTACCATCGCGCTCAATGGTCGGACCTACGTCACGGTCTCCGGCGATCCCAACGCGCCAACGCTGCTGGGTGCGCAGGGCGATCCGATCACGGGCGCGGAGTTGCTGGTCGTGCTGCGTGTGGTGGACACGGTCGACGACGTGTTCGATCTGGTGGAGGATCTGCTGCAACCGGTGGACAATCTGTTCGTGCTCGGTTGGTTGCTCTGAGTAAAACCTCGCCGCGCGGCATGAGCGGCCACATATTCCGGCTGTTCCGGCTGTGAAACCTGCATCAATCCGCCGACGCGTTCCGTGTCGGCGGATTGATGCCGTCGCAATCCCTTTCACCAACGCATGAGGTCGCCGCATGAGTCCCTTCCCGTCAAAGCTTCGCCAGACATGGCAGCGCACGCCTGCAGCTCTCGCCTTCTGTACCGTCCTGCTCACGCCCGCCGTGGCCTCGGCACAGCTCTCCACCACACGCGGGTGGTCACTGGGTGCGCATCTCATGGGGACGTCACTCACCGTCGAAGAGGGCGACGCGAACACCGGCGGCGGACTCGGCTTGCGCGCCGGCTATGGCTTCAATCGGATCGTCACCGTGTTCCTGCAGGTGGACGGATCGCAGATCGACATTCCCGTTGGGGAGAACATTGCCGGCCAGTGGGCGCTCGCGCATGCGGATGTGGGCGCGCGCTTCCATTTTGCCAACTCGCTGCGGCGCTGGGTGCCCTATCTGGATGCGTCCATCGGCGCGCGCTCCGTGAGCGTGGAAGACGCCGAACTCGAGGGTGAAGCAGCCGGCAAGGTGAGCTTCAACGGCAGTGCGTTCACGGTGGGCACCGGAGTCTCGATCTTCTTCAAGCCGTCGCTCGCGCTCGACGTGTCGCTCAAGTTCAGCAATGGTACGTTCAACGAGGTCGATGTTGGCAGCGTGTCCGTGCAGGACCTCGACATTGACGCGTCGTCGGTCCGATTTGGCGTGGGACTGATGTGGTGGCCGTGAGCTAGTCCACGTCGCCCTCGCCGCCTGGGCTGCGCAGGCGGCTGAGCGCATCCTGCTGATCCGGGCGCAGCACGTTCTTGATGCGCACGAGCAACGTAAGGTGCGCCTCCTTGATGCGCCGCTCCGTCTGCATCACCTGGCCCATGCGGTCGAGCGCGCGATCAAGATCCACGCGTGGCTTCCCAAGCTCGGCGGCGAGCGTGGCCGCCTGATCCTGCAGCTCCCACTGCAGGCTCACCACCTCACCCTGCAGCTCCTTGATGAGCCGACTGATGGCGTCGCGCTGCTCGTCGGTGAGGGAGATCGCGCGCCGATGCTTCATGATGAGCTCGGGCTCGAACAGGGTGCTGGCGATCGGGTCGTCCACCGCGGGCGCGGCGGTTTGTGGCGACGCCTGCGCACGCGCCGGCGCGGCGAGCACGGCGGATACCAAAACGGCGAACACGATGCACCGGGCGACGCCCGAGTGGACGATTGGCATGAAACGGGTCATGAAGGTCTCCGTGCGCGTGGCGCACCGACGCCGTCCCCGAAGCTGGGAACGCGTCGCAGAAACTCCGATCCGGGCACAGCCAGCAGGCCGTCCGTTGGAGCGTGTTGGGTGGCAGCCGAGGTACGTGACCAGTCGGCCACCAGCTGTTCGAACTCGCGCTCGGCGGCGCGTGAGGGTTGCAGCAGGAACACCGCGAGTGCCGCGGCGGCGAGGAATGGTGTGCTCCACGCGACAACGCGCGTTCGGGTCCAGCGCACAGCTGGTGCGTGGGCACGCCCTGCAGCCATCGCTGGCGACACCACGCTGATGGGCCCATCCGGCGCGGCGTGCAGCATGTTGCGAAATGCCGGTGTGCTCCGCGCATCGTGTGCGCGCATTGCCGCAAATCGCGCGCGGAGCGCTTGGTCCATGTCCGAGTCGTCCTTCATGCCGTCGCCTCGCGCGAGTCCGGGTCAGTGTCCTGCAACGCGGGCGTCAGCAATGCACGCAGCCGCTTCTTGCCTCGATCGTAGTGCACGCGTGCCGAGCCCACCGAGAGTTCCATCACCTCGGCGGACTGCGCCACGCTCATCCCTTCATAGAACACCAGATGCAGTACTTCCCGCTGTCGCGCGGGCAGTGTTGCCAATGCCACCCGGAGCGTCTCCACCTGTTCGGCCTCCAGGAGCGCCGCGTCGGCCCGCTCGGGCTCCGGCAACGGTGCGTCCCACGCATTGAGTCGTGTCGCCCGCGCCTGTCGGCGTCGCGCCTCGAACGCGGTGAGTCGGATCACCCCGAACAGCCACGTGCGAAAGCTCGACCGCCCCGCGAAGGCCGCCCGCCCCGCGAGCACCTTTTCGTAGCACGATTGCAGCACGTCGGCGGCCTCGTCCGGGTCGCCGGCGCAGCAGCTTCGCGCCCACCCGAAGCTCGCCTGGTGGAGCGCCTCCAGCTTCGCGGTGAGTTCAGGTGACGGCAGGGCGATGGGTACCATTCCACGGTGGTGGGCGATGCATCCAGCCCTTGAGTGACGTGCGCCGCCGGAACATATGACACGGTGGCCCGGTCGGGAGCGCGGGCCGGGTACGCTTCCCGCGCGCTCAGGGGTAGTCTCCACCAGAGCATCGCGCCGTCCCGCACACCGTCGCATCAACCGGAACCTGATCCATGGTACACTTTCTCGATGTGCCCGCCATCGTGCGCCTCATATCCCGCACGGGTGTCGGGCCGTTTCTGTCGGGGCTTGTGGAGTATCTCGAGGCCGACTTCACCCGCTGGGATGCCTTCGAAAAGTCTCCCCGGGTGGCCAGCCACTCCCCGCACGGCGTGATCGAGCTCATGCCCACGTCGGACAGCGAACTCTATGCCTTCAAGTATGTGAACGGGCACCCGGCGAACGCGTCCAGTGGCAAGCTCACCGTCACCGGCTTGGGGCTGCTCGCCGACGTGGCCACGGGCTATCCGCTGCTGGTGAGCGAGATGACGTTGAGCACGGCGCTGCGCACCGCCGCGACGTCGGCGATGGCGGCCCGACATCTCGCGCGCACCGATTCCCACACCATGGCGCTCATTGGCCTCGGCGCGCAGGCGGAATTTCAGGCGCTGGCGTTCCAGGCCGTGACCGGTGTGCACACGGTGCGGGCGTTCGACATCAACCCGGCGGCACTGCAGAAGTTTGCGCGGAACATGGACGGCCGCGGCCTCACGATCGTACCGGCCACCTCCGTGGACGACGCCATTCAGGGGGCGGACATCATCACCACGGCCACCGCGGCCAAGCGTCGGGCGGCCGTGCTCCGGGCCCAGCAACTCGTGGCCGGCATACACCTGAATGCCATTGGCGGTGACTGTCCCGGCAAGACGGAACTTGACCAGGACGTGCTGCCCGCGGGCCGCGTGTTCGTGGAGTACGAACCACAGACGCGCATCGAGGGCGAGTTGCAGCAGATGCCAATGGGATTTCGCACCACGGAGCTGTGGCGGGTGATCAGGGGCGAGGCCGAGGGGCGAACCGACCGGGACGACATCACGATCTTTGATTCCGTGGGCTTCGCGATCGAGGATTTTTCGACGCTACGCTATCTGTACGACCTCGTCACGCGCGACGGCGGGTCGATTCCCATTGATGTGGTGCCGGCGCTCGACGATCCGTCGGACCTGTTCACCCTGCTGCGCGCGGCTCCCTGAAAGACAGGGCACCGCGTGCGCAGGCGGACAGGCAAGCCGCTACGCCACCGCCGGTGCCGTGACCGCGCCGGACATCATTGCCGGTAGACGTCGCCGCATCTCACGCCGCAACAGCCACAGACTCGTGGACATCTGCACGAGCCCCGTGCCCACCGACAGCATCCACAGGTCCCGCAGCGCGAAGCCTGCACGCGTGGACAACCACACCGCCGGCACCGCAAACAGCAGCACCCGTGTGGCACTGCTCACCACGGCCGGAATCGTGTTGCCGAGTGCCTGGAACATGCCGGAACACGTAAAGATGATGCCCATGGCCACGAAGTTCCACGAGATGATGCGCAGGAACTGCGTGCCCACCGCCACCGAGGACGGCTCCTGCGCGAACACGCCGATGAGCACGTCGGGGCGCCACTGACAGAACAGCGTCAGCGAAAACATGAGCGCGGTGCCCATGAGCGCACACCAGCGGAACGTGTCGATGGTGCGCTGCGGCTGATTCGCACCAACGTTCTGTCCGGCGATGGGCGCCGCCGCGAACGACAGGGCCATGGCCGGCAGGAAGATGGCCTGCATCACGCGACTGCCCACGCCGTAGCCCGCCTGCGCGTCGGCTCCGAATCCGCGAATGATCCAGTAGATCGTGGCTTGATTCACGAACATGAGCGCGAACTCGCCACCGGCCGGCAGGCCAAGCTTGAGAATGCGCGCCCAGATGGCAACACGCACCCGCAGCATGTCTGCGTGAAACCGCACGAACGTGTCCAGGCGCAAGAAATACGCGAGCAACATGAGCACACCCACTGCGATGGAAATCGTGCTCGACAGCCCCGCGCCCATCGTGCCGAGCGGACGACCCGTGCCCCAGCCGGCAATCATGATGGGGGCGAGTACGGCGTTGAGCAGCACGGTGAGCATCTGCACGATCATGGTGGGCTTCGCGATGCCCGTGCCGCGCAGCGCGGATCCCATGGTCACCAGTGCGAACTGGAGCGCCAGCCCCGGCAGGAACGCGTACAGGTACGCCGTGCCCGCCGCCACCGTCTCAGCGTCCGCGGCCACCGTACGCAGGTACGCGCCGGTGAGGGCGTACCCACCCACCAGCGTGATCAGCGCGCAGATCACCGCGAGCGACACACTCTGGTTGAACACGGTGTTCGCGTCCTCGCGGTCCTTGCGGCCGCTGGCGTGCGAGATCAGCACCATGGTGCCAACGCCCAGAATCTGTGTGAGCGCCATGATGATGAACTGGACCGTGCCCGCCGCGCTCACGCCCGCAATGGCGGCGTCGCCCAAACGGGAGACGAAGTACAGATCCACGAAATAGTAGAGCGTCTGGAAGATCATGCCGATGGCCAACGGGATGGCCAAGCGGATGATGTGCCGGGGAATCGAGCCCTGGGTCAGGTCCTGCACGGGTGCCTCAGCGAGCGATGGGACGGGGCGCCGGCTGCGCGTGGGAACGTCCCGGGGCCCACCGGCGAGACGGGAATATCGCCCGGGTAATATCTGCTGTCAATACTACCCGGATACAATACTTACTCCCGTGGCCGCGACTGACCACCCATCAGCGCGCCGCAGTGCCCGTGTACGTGATGCGCCAGATCCGACCACGCTGGTCGTCGGTCACGTAGAGCGCGCCGTCGGGTCCCACGGTCACACCGGTTGGACGATAGGTCGCCAAGCCGGGCTGCGCGGTCTCGCCTGGGAATCCTTCAGCAAACACCTCATACGGGCCCGACGCGGCCCCATTCGCCATGGGCTGGAACGTGACGTTGTATCCGCCCTGCGGCCCCGGCGCCCGGTTCCAGCTGCCATGGAAAGCAATGAACGCGCCCCCGCGATACCGCTCCGGGAACTGCGTGCCGGTGTAGAACACGACGCCATTGGGTGCCCAATGCGCCGGGAACGCGGCCGCCGGCGCCTTCTTGTCCGCGCAGCGACCTACGGCGTTGCCGTCGCCGCCATACTCGGGCGCCAACACGAGCGCATTGTTTTTCATGCCGTCCCAGTAGCAGTACGGCCATCCAAAATCGTCGCCCTCGGTCACGCGCATCAACTCTTCCCCGGGCATCTCCTGGCTCTGCTCGGCGGTGTACAGCGCCGGCCAGAGTTCGGCGAGCTGGTCACGGCCGTGCTGCGTGGTCCACAGCGCGCCGTCCGGGCCGATGGTCATGCCCACCGAGTTCCGGATGCCAGTGGCGTACCGCTCGCCGGCCGAAAAGGTCTGGGCGGTGCCGCTGGCGGAGTAGCGCCAGACGCCCGCGCGGGTTTCGAGCTCGGTGCACGGCTCGTGTCCGGCCGATTCGGGACTGCGCGGTTGAACCTGACAGGCGTTCGAGGACGACCCTGACGTGACGTACAGGTTGCCAGTGGCATCGATCGCGATCGGGTGACGCGGATGGTTACCGCTGGTCGGGAGATCGGTGACCACCGTTTCCGGGGCGCCCGACGGCGCGAGTGTACTCGGGTTCATCGCGTAGCGCAGAATGCGCGCCCCGTCCTCCACAAACAGCCGTCCGTCGTAGAGCTGAATGCCGGTGCCCCCGATGCCGACGCCGGACGCCGAGTCACCGAAGCGCTCCTGCATATCGGCGTGTCCATCGCCGTTGGTGTCGCGCAGCGCGACAAACATGCCGCCGGCGGGTGGTGGCGCCGCATTGCGTCCGCCGCCGAGCTGGGTGTTCACGAACACGTCGCCGTTGTTGGCGACCACGAGATGTCGGGCGTGGCCGAGCGAGTCGGCGAATACAGTGGCGCAGAAACCGTCTGGCACGGTGATGCCGGTTGTCTCGTTGGCGCAGGGAAGTACGGCGGTGGTGGGCTCGGCATCACTGGCGGCGTCTCCGCCGCAGGCTGCGAACGCGAACAGCGTGGCGACCGCGCAGACGGCGCGGCGGGTGCGGTGGGCACAAGAGACGTTCGGGAACACGGCATCCTCTGTTGGATGGGGGAGCCATCGGGACCAGACGCGCGTCCCAACGCAGGGATCGCACATCGAGAAGCAGCGAGCCCGTGCGATCGCATGGTGCCACTGCGCGCGCACTGCTGCTGCGCTGAACGTGGAGGGTGACGGCGAGAGAGGCAAGGCGAGCCGTGAGCGGTGAGCCGCAGACGCTGGTGTCTGGGAGACAGGAGTTTCCTGTGCACCGACGCATATACTTCGGCCCATGGACTTCACCTTTTCCGCCGACCGACTCCGCTATCTGTTCAGCCAGCTTCGTGAGCGGCTGTGGGTGAAGCCGCTGCTCGTGTGCCTGCTGTCCATTGCCGGCGCGTTTGCGGCGAAATTCGCGGACGCTACCTCTCTGGGAGAGGCCGTTCCCGAGGTTTCGGCCGAGTCGGTGTCCACGCTGCTCTCGGTCATGGCGTCGAGCATGCTGGTGATCGCCACTCTTGCGGTCACGTCAATGGTTTCGGCCTATGCGTCCGCGAGTAGCGCCGCCACGCCGCGCGCCTTTACGCTCGTGCTGGCGGACGATCACTCGCAGAACGCGCTGTCCACCTTCATTGGCGCGTTCATCTTCAGTATCGTGGCGCTCACGGCCTCGAAGAACGACTTTTTCGGCACGGCGGGTCGCTTCACACTGTTCGCACTCACGGTGCTGGTGTTCACCATCGTGGTGCTCACCTTTGTACGGTGGGTGGACCGCATCGCGCGGTTGGGTCGTCTGGGCACCATCATCGAAAAGGTAGAGCGGGCGACATCGCAGGCGCTGTCACGGCGCCGGAGCGCGCCCGAGCTGGGAGGCGTGCCCGTGCGCGTGGAGACGCCCCGTGGTGAGGCGGTGTACGGCCGCGAGATCGGCTATGTGCAGCGCGTTGATATCGGCGCGCTGCAGTCTCGCGCCGAGCAGCTCAAGGTGCGCGTGGCTCTGGTGGCGACGCCAGGCACGTTCGCGGCGCCCGGGCAGGTGTTGGCGTATGTCAGTCCACCGCCTGGTGGCGCGCTGCGCGACACGGATCGCGACGCGATCGCCGAGGCGTTTCAGGTGGGGGGGGATCGCCGCTTTGATGACGATCCGCGGTTCGGCCTGGTGGTGCTGTCTGAGATCGCCGGCCGCGCGCTCTCGCCAGCCGTGAACGATCCGGGCACCGCCGTTGACATTCTCGGCTCGCTTGTGCGGCTGTTCGTGCGCTGGCGGGAGCCGCTTGCCGATGATGACGTGGAGCGAGCGCGTACGGAAGGGCCCCACGATCGTGTCGAGGTGCCGTCGCTGACAGTGCGCGAAATGTTCGACGACGCGTTCACGTCCATCGCGCGCGATGGCGCGGGCACGGTGGAAGTGGCGCTGCGGCTGCAGGACGTGTTGCGCACACTCGCCGGCGTCGGGGATGACGAGTTGCGCGCCGCGGCGATCGAGCACGGTCGGCTTGCGCGGGAGCGTGCGCTGCTCGCGCTCACGCTCCCGGATGACAAGCGGCGGGTGCAACAAGCGTCATTGTTTGCGGGCGGGCCGTAGGTTCGCCGTTCGCGTCAGTCCACGTCTGACGCGCCTTCCGTCAGAAAGAGCGGCCGAGCGAGTCCGTCCGTATCGTCGTAGAACTGCACCGCGCCAGGCGTGAGCCACTTCGCGATCAGGATGAGCTGTCCGGTGTGTCCGCTGAAATGCTCCACCACGTGGTACACGGCGGCGAACACCGTCGTTTCGCGTCCCTGAATGGTGCGCGTGCTGCGCAGAGCCGTTGTGTCGAGCGTCTGAATCACACGCACGGCGTCTGCGCAGGCGGTGTCCAGTTCGCGCAGCAACTCGTCATGACCGTGCGCTTCTTCACCGCTGCCCTGGGCGCTGAACTCGAGATCGCGTGTGCGTACGTCGGGCGCGCCCCCCACGCCGCTCACGATCCACTGGCGCACGTTGCCCGCCAGGTGCAGCATGAGATTGCCAGCGCTGTTTGCCGACGGAAACGGACGCCACCAGAGCCGGTCGGCTGGAATGGCCTGCAGCGCGGCGCGGATTTTCGCGGGATACTCGACGCCCAGATAGTGGACTGAGCGCGCAAGGAACAACTGGTCGAGGTTCACGGTCATGACAGAAGATACCTCAGCGTCTCCCGGGCGCTCCGCCACCGGCCGAGCCGAGACCGGCGGGGACCCATGGCACGAAGCGGCGTGGC
>JBBSPE010000141.1:0-10660 GCA_038259155.1 Gemmatimonadales bacterium | reverse complement strand
GAGCGCCCGCACAGATCCGGTGTGCAGCCGGCCGAGCGCACGCGCCGTATATTCACCGCCATGACCATCGACCGACGAGACTTCCTGACGAGTGCTGGCGCGGTGAGCGCGCTGGCCGCCGTTGGCTGCGCGCCGACCGAATCTGTTCCGCCGGCTCGAACGCTGGGCACTGGTCTCGCGAGGGGGCTCACGCTGCTCACCTTCCGCGACGGCACCACCCATCGGCTGGGTGCCAAAACCGAGCAGGGCATTCTCGATGTCGCGCGCGCCGCGAGCCTGATGAACATGTACGCGCCGGCGACGCTCGACGAGCTGCTGCAGCAGGAAGACGGACCGAGCGTGCAGGCCGTGGTCGAGGCGGCGGCGACGAATGCGACGGCCGCGTCAGCGTTTCGTCCTGAGGCGGGGCTCGAGTACGCGCCGCTGGTCGGTCGACCGGACAAGATCGTCTGTGTCGGCCTCAACTACCGCAAGCACGCGGAGGAGGTCGGGGCACAGATTCCGGCGTACCCGGTGCTCTTCAACAAGTTCAACGCCGCGCTCAACAATCACGGCGGCACGGTCACGCTGCCCGTCGATCTTGCCACGCAGTTTGACTACGAGGTCGAACTGGTGATCGTGATCGGCCGTACGGCTCGCCGCGTGTCCGAGGCCGACGCGCTGTCGTACGTGGCGGGGTACGCCACCGGCAACGACTTCACCGCGCGTGACCTGCAGAACGGTCGCGGTGGGCAGTGGATGGTGGGCAAGGCGATCGACGGCTTCGCACCCATTGGCCCGTACCTGATCACCGCCGACCAGGTGGATCCGGACAACCTCACGATCGAGTGCCGCGTCAACGGAGAGACACGGCAGTCCTCCACGACGGCGGACTTCATATTCACCACGCGGCAGATGGTGAGCTACATCTCCGACTACTTCACGCTCAAGCCGGGCGACCTGATCTTCACCGGCACACCGGCGGGCGTGATCCAGGGCAAGCCGAAGGACGCGCAGGTGTGGCTGAAGCCGGGCGACGAGCTGGCCTGCTCGGTGCAGGGGCTGGGCGAGCTGACGTTCAGGTTGACGTAGCGGCGGTCTGCAACCCGGCGGAGGACCCAGGCACTGCGCTGCCTTCGGTTCTGCGCGATGCTGGACAGCGACATCGTGCGGCTTCTGGCCGACCTCAGACCCTATCAGAGCGGCATGGTGGAGCTTCGCGATGAAGTTCGACGACCAACAGCTGCCGGCAGCTAGTTCGCAGCACGTGAGGGCGTCGGCTTTTGCGCCGGCGCGTTGACATACAGTGCGATCCCATCCAACACCCGCTGCAGTCCGAACTCGAACGAGTCGTCGAGCGAGCGCGGGTGGCCGTCGGACGGCGCCGTCAGGAGCGCCGCAAAGTTTCGAAATCGCGCATCACCGATCGCGCGACCCATATCCGCGCCGACTGCCGCGACCCACTCGTCCGCGGTTCCACCGCGCGCGAGTACGCGCGCGAGCGAAATGGCAGTGTCTGATGCGCCCCGTGTGTAGCCGTCGACGACACTGATCATCTGACCCACGTCGGCGGCGCTCAGTCCCGTGCGTGACAGCGCGTCAGTGAGCGCTTCCACCCAACTGAGAAAGTTCGGCCCGTGCGGCGCGGCCACGAACGGCAATTCCGCCAGCCACGGACGAGCGCACAACATCGACCGCTTCGCGTGCGCCCATTGCGTCACCTCCGCGCGCCAATCCAGGCGTGGCGTTGAGAAGCGCGGCGGTTGACCCGTCCCCGCATCCACAATCGCGTCGTACAACGCTTCCTTGCTTGGGAAGTACCGATAGACCGCCATCGTCGTAAAGCCAAGCCTGGCCGACACAGCGCTCATCGTCACCGCCGAAATCCCTTTCTCGTCGGCAAGGTGCATCGCCGCCTGCACGACGTCGTCAGGCGTGACAGCGGCTTTCGGTCCTCGCGTCGCCTGCGGGCGATCGTCCCAGAGCAGTTCGCTCCGACGTCGCAGGTCGGGATCGACCTGGGTCGACGCGCGCAGGATGTCGTCGTGCGTGAGCTCCCGTGTCGGCGACTCGCCGTCGAGCGAGCCCTTCTTCGGTGCGGTCCGTGCACGTGGATCCTGTTTTTTTCGTCCCGTCATCTCACTCCGTCCAAAATTGACCGTTGACAGATTTAAAACTGTGTATATCATACACTCGTACTGTGTATCTAGTACACTAATACATGGCACATCACGACGATAGGGATTCGCCCCGACTCGCCCCGTCGAAGTTCAAACTCCTGTTCAGGAACTCATCATGTCCATGTCACGCACGGTCTTGACCGCCATCAGTACCCTCGGCTTGATCGCCGCTGTCAGCAACCCCCTCTCCGCTCAGACCGCCGCCCCCGCCCAAAAAGGCCCGTTCGAGATCCGGTTTACGAGCGGCGAGCTCGTGGCCACGGGCGATCAGCGCCGCTTCGTCAAGGATGGCCAGTTGAGCGGCGTGCAGATGTCGTGGTCGCTGAACCCGATGTTCGCCGTGACCAGCGCGTTCGCATGGGCCCGGAGCCGAGACCTCACGACGAGCGACAAACCGAAACTCGACGTGTTCACGTCGGACCTCGGCGTCGAAGCCCGTCCAGCGCAGTGGCTCAGTGGCCGACGGGTCACGTTCAGCCCGATCGTCGGACTCGGCGCGGGCGTCCGGAGTTACAACTATCGCAGTCTGGACGCGGACGCGAGGCACAACCTCGCAGGCTACGGTAGCATCGGTGGTGAGTTTGGCATCATGCGTCGCGTCGGCGTGCGTCTCGAAGCACGGGACTACGCGTCCGGTTACAAGCCCCTCATTGGTGCCGGCACGTCGGTCACGCGGAACGATGTCGTCATCATGGCCGCGTTGCGCGTCAACCTGCGTTGAATATGAACGCGACGCGGTCGTTCTGGACCAATTCCGACTCGCGCATTCCTACCGCACTCATTGCGCTGAGCGTGGTGCCCGCACTCGCGGGCACCGCACGAGTCGCTCAGCTGGCTGGCGGCGCGAACATCACGCCAGAGAATGCACGCTTCTTCGCGATGCCACTGCCTATCCTCATCCACATAGTCGCGGTCATCGTCTACAGTGTGCTGGGTGCCTTCCAGTTCTCACCTGGGTTTCGCACGCAGCGGCGCGGGTGGCACCGCGCCGCTGGCCGGATCCTCGTGCCATGCGGATTGATGGCCGCGATGTCGGGCCTATGGATGACACAGTTTTTTCCGTGGCCCCCGGGCGACGGTCAGCTGCTCTATTTCGAGCGCCTCGTGGTCGGCTCGGGGATGATTGCATCGATCGGTCTTGGCCTGTATGAAATCGCGCGTCGCAATTTCGTGGCGCATGGCGCGTGGATGATGCGTGCGTATGCGCTTGGGCTGGGTGCGGGAACGCAGGTGCTGACGCATTTGCCGTGGTTCATATTTGTCGGAGGCAAGCCGAGCGAAGCACCGCGGGCGGTGATGATGGGCGCGGGCTGGCTGATCAACATGATCGTGGCGGAATACCTCATTCGCCGCATGGCGCGCACAGCGAGCTCGCACGTGCGGAGACCGCACACGCTTGCGACGTCGGCGTGACGTGAAGCAGTCCGCCCTGTGTGGTGTGCTCGATCACCCACAGTGCGCCGTCGGGGCCAACCGCGTCGCCGCGGACCATCGCCGTAAAGGAATTCGTCGCTTCACGCAGACGTGCCGGATCGGCGTGTGACTGCCACAACCGCTGGGCAGCGCGCGTCGCGGTAGAGAGCGGGGCGAGGAAAAGCAACAGGAGCATTGCCACGCCGCATGGCGTTCACTTGCAGTGAACCCGAACTGAACCAGCGGACACGGCGTCCCTACTTGATCTTTTTTCCCGGACTATCCCGTCCACCCTGATGCAGCACGATCCCGGTCACCACGCCCGCTGCGTCACGCACGAACGTGCGCTGCGCGTTCACCTCCTTCAGAGGGAACTCGTTTTCCGACTCCGGCCACAGTCGTAGTGCGCCCCGCCCCGTCGCCTGCGCGTACAGTGCTCCGTCCTTCAGCGTGATCTCGATGGAGCACGTGGGCGCCAAGTGGCAGCTTGCCGGGGCCGGGATTGGCGGGCAACGGCATTCCTGATCCTGTGCGGCGACGAGAGTAGCGAACAATGAACTAGCGGGCTATTCCCGGTTCTACGGCGCTGCGCGTCGCAAGTTTCTGCGCAAGGAATAGCTCGGGCGCCTCTGGATGGACCCTAAAAATTGTACCCGAAATGCAATCCCGGCTGGCCATAAAAGAATCTTGGCCATTTGTCGTCAACCTGTTTGAACGAATCAGGCATTCGTGATTGATAGGGACGATGCGTTATTGCCACGGACGGTTGCAGGAAAAGCCGATCCTTGAAAAGCTTTACGTGATAGCCAATGGAATATGTGTTGAAGATTTGAAAGCCATTATCGATCTTTTTCCCGTCATCATTTGCGAACGTTTGCCAAGCAGGCATCACGTCAACTTGAGCAAAGAGACTTTTCCGCACGAACCTTTGATAGTTGAGTGAGATTCCGTGTTCACGAATGGAACCCGGAAACCCTTCTCCTTCTGCTTCAAAGTTTTTCCCAAAGGGAATGCCGATCGGCCAGCCATATTTCCAGGTTTTCAGTTCAAGTGAAATGACATCCCTTCCTGTCGCGCGATATCCCAGGTTCAGATAGAGCATTTCAGGCGGATTATTGTCAGGTACAAAATTCGCCAACATGAACAGGGTACTGCCGACAAAGAACTTCTTGTACGTACTGTCCTGCTTGGCGTATTGTGCTTGCACATGCACAGGGCTCGCCATCAACACGGTCAAGGCAAGCAATAGACGTTTCCTTTGCCTACCCTTTGCGATTCGTGTTGGTGGAACGGTCTCCGCAGTGCTGCCTGCCGTGTACGGTGTGAGCAGCTTGCCGGAGGCGGGGGCCGCGAACGGAAGCAGCCCGGCGAGGGCGGCTGGTGGATGTCGCATGGAGAGTTAGAGAGAGACGGGCAGGCCGATACTTACAGTGTATGTTGCAACGTACGGCGTAAGTCACCAGCCGTCAAGCGCGGCCGGCTGCCAGCGGGATGGGCGCCCCAGGCGCAGGCGGCTGCGTTTCGGCCCATTGGGGGCGTCCTCCTGGGGTGGTCGGGACGGGCGGGGGGTTCCGTGCGCTGACCGGCTGGGGCAACGACAATGACCGCCGCAATTCGAGCGAAGCGGACCTCGCGTCCGGAGCGCATCAGCGCCTTCGCAACCGCTCCAATCCGTCAAGAATCAGCTCCAGCCCGAAGCCAAAATCGAGCGTGCCGTCGTGCGAACCGTCGGCCACTCGCGAGGTCATCTCGTGCATGTTCGGATAGCGGTCGGTCGACAACATCGGAAGGTAAGCGGCGGCCGCCGATGCGTAGTCGTTGGGATTCACGGGATAGTTCTGCTGTTGCAGCGTGAATCCGTAGATGTAGTTGTCCATCGTGTTCCACGCGCGATCCGCCTCGTGCCATGACAAACCAGCGTCGCGCAGCGTGCCGAGCGTTGCCTCGATGTAGCGCAGCATGTTGGGGCCAACGTTTATCCGCGAGACCACCAGCATGGGTGCCCACGGATGGGCCGTCATCACCGCCAAAGCGGACTCGGCGCGTAGGCGCATGGCGGCTTTCCAGTCAGCACCGCGCTCAGGCAAGGCGATTTCACCGATGATCTGATCCACCATGCCGTCCAGCAATTCGTCTTTGTTGGCAACGTGATTGTACAGCGACATCGCTTCGACCTTGAGCGCGGTCGCAAGCTTGCGCATGGAGAGAGCCTCAAGCCCCTGCCGATCGGCCAGCTTGATCGCGGCCCGCAGAATGCGTTCGGGGCTGAGTGGAGGGCGTCGCGAGGCAGGCATGCGAGAGACTACCGGTACTGACACTGTAAGGCAAGCGGCTTCTGCCGCTTGCCCCCGCTGCGCCTACACTGAAAGGTGTACCATACCGGTCGGTGTGGGTCTGCAGTGTTCATTTCCGATCGGCTGACCGCGCACGTACGGTTGCGGACTCGTTGGCGTGAGTCGCTACTTGTGTAGCTGGTGTTCAGTGTCGCGAACTACCGTGCCATGGCGATGGCCGGCAGGGCGCTCGCAACCCCCACCTCGTGGATCACCCTCCGTGCTCGCACGCGGCCGCACGCTGATCGCTGTTCCTGCTCGCCGGGCGCATCACGTGACCGGGCGGGATGCCCAATGTCGTCGCTTTCCGAAACCAGGTGATGGCCTGGCCCATATCGCCATGTGCGATGTTGGCCTAGCCGAGTGCCGCGTATCCCCACGGTCCGTCTGGTGCGTCGTTGATCAGTGCGCGTGACTGCGCGTCAATGGCCGCCAGCTATTCCGGGCTGTCCATCCCAATCTTCTGTAGCGAGACCTCGCCCCACAAACGCAGACCGCGAAGCGTGGGTGTATTGCCCTCGATGGCGACGGCTCGATCGAGCAGCTCCACCCATCGATTGTTGGCCGCCTATGCGTTTCTGATTTCAGCGCGCGCTTCCAGATACAACTCGTAGGCGCGCGCGCTGACAATGCCACGGGCACCAAGTCGGCGCTCCTCGTCCGCGTTCAGCGTGATACCCAATGCCGCAGCAATCTCACGCGAGACGCGCTCCTGCAAATCGAACACATCGTCCATCGTGCAGCAGGATGTTCTCCGGTTTGATTTCGTGGTGCACAATGGCTTGCCGGTGCGAGTAGGCGAGCGCATCCGCTACTTCGTCGGCCAGGCGCGTCGCCACGTCCACTGCCATCCCGCCCTCTTCCTGCAACCGCTACGGGAAGGACCTCCTGCGACAGCACGACAAAGCGGCTCGCACTGACTCGCTACACGGGCATCGGCACGAGCCTCCACGCTTTGCAGCCGGACTGACTAGATTGTGCTCTTCGGCAACTCAACTGCATACGGAGAGCTTCACGTTGGCCACCATCCTGCAAGACCTGCCCGTGGGGCAGAAAGTCGGCATCGCCTTCTCAGGCGGCCTCGATACGAGCGCGGCGCTCCACTGGATGCGCGCGAAGGGTGCAGTTCCCTACGCCTACACCGCGAACCTGGGTCAGCCCGACGAGACGGACTACGACGAGATTCCGCGCAAGGCGATGGAGTACGGCGCCGAGAAGGCGCGACTCATCGATTGCCGGCATCAGCTGGTAGCCGAGGGCCTCGCGGCCATTCAGAGCGGTGCCTTCCACGTCACCACCGCCGGCGTCACGTACTTCAACACCACCCCGCTCGGTCGCGCGGTGACGGGCACCATGCTGGTGGCCGCGATGCGCGAAGACGACGTCAACATCTGGGGCGACGGCAGCACCTTCAAGGGCAACGACATCGAGCGGTTCTATCGCTACGGGTTGCTCACGAACCCGGACCTCAAGGTCTACAAGCCGTGGCTCGATCAGCAGTTCATTGAGGAGCTGGGCGGGCGCAAGGAAATGTCGGAGTACCTCGTGCAGCACGGCTTCGAGTACAAGATGAGTGGCGAGAAAGCGTACTCCACCGACTCCAACCTGCTGGGCGCGACGCACGAAGCCAAGGATCTGGAGTTTCTGGATCGTGCCATGTCGATTGTGCAGCCCATCATGGGCGTGGCGTTCTGGAAGGACGAGGTGAAGGTCGCGCGCGAGACGGTCAGCATTCGATTTGAGGAAGGTGTGCCAGTCGCGCTGAACGGGAAGTCGTTCGACTCCCTGCTCGATCTCTTTCTCGAAGCCAATGTGATCGGTGGACGCCACGGACTCGGCATGAGCGACCAGATTGAGAATCGCATCATTGAGGCGAAGAGCCGCGGGATCTACGAAGCGCCGGCCATGGCGCTGTTGTTCATCGCCTACGAGCGACTGATCACCGGAATTCACAACGAAGACACGATCGAGCAATACCACCTGAACGGTCGCAAGCTGGGTCGTCTGCTGTATCAGGGCCGCTGGCTCGACTCGCAGGCCATGATGCTGCGCGATTCGGCGCAGCGCTGGGTGGCGCGCGCGATCACGGGTGAGGTCACGCTCGAACTGCGTCGCGGCAACGATTACACCATTCTGAACACCGCCAGCCCCAACCTCACGTATCAGCCAGAGCGGCTCACGATGGAACGCGGCGAGGCATTTTTCACGCCGCAGGATCGCATCGGGCAGCTCACGATGCGGAACCTCGACATTGTGGACACGCGGCAGAAGCTCGAGCTCTACACCGACGCAGGATTGCTGCGCGTACCCTCGGCGCACGATGTCCCACGGTTGCCGAGTCCCGAGGAGAAGTAGCGGAGCGTACGCGGATCAGGGCCGCTGCGACGGCCGAACTGTGTATCCGTACAGATTCGTCAGCAGAATGGCGCCCCCAGCGAACGGAGGCGCCATTCTGTTGCGCGGAACTCAGGCAGGGCTCACGCGGCGTACGCGTGCCCCTACTTCGACGCCGCCGCGAGGCGTCGAATTTCACTGGCCATCGTGCGCACACGGGCACTATCCTTGGCGCCACTCACGTCTTGATCCACCTGCTTCGCGAGTGACTCGAGCGCCGTCGCACGTGCCGCACCGGACTTCGCCTCCGCTGCATCAAGCGCTGCGGAAATCGCTGACGTCCGGTTGGACGCCAGACCGTTGCCACGCACCAACTGATCGAGATACGAGCGAACGACGACGAACGCCGCGGGCCAGGTCATTGTCGGCTGACTCTGCGGGTTGTAGTCCGTGAACGTGACCAACTTTGCCGCGGCGATCTCGTTCGCCGACAGCTGGGCGCTGGGCGTCAGTTCATAGATGTCCATGCCGCGGTCGAGTTCGGACGAGTAGATGTACCCGTTCCAGTAGTACGCGCCCCACGAGCCGCCAATGGCGTTTCCACCACCGCGCACCCCGCGTGCTTCGGCTTCCGCCGCAGCCGCCCGCGCGCCCGGCACGTCCACCAACGCCGGCGGCGTGATCGAACCGCGATCGAAGTAGGCGATCTCGAACGCATTGTCGGCGTCGGTGAAGTCCATCACGTCCACGCCGCCCTGATACCAGCCCTGCACGTACAGATCACGACCCGGAACCGGTATGATCCCGCCGTTGTGCGACACGCAGTTCTCTTCCGCCGCCTGCGCCGCCGGCAGCTTGAAGTACGCGCGCTGCGTCTGCTTGTTGTCCGCATCGAGGGTGATGATCGTGTTGCCGCCCAGCTCGATCATGCTGGACTCCTGGCACATCGGGCCCGTGCCGCCGCCCCACTCGTCGGTCTGAATCAACTTCTTGCCGTCGTTGCTGAACGCTGCCGTGTGTCGACCCTGAAAATTGTTCGTGTCGACGATTGCATTGACGCGCACCGGATGCTCAGGATCCGAGATGTCGACGAGGATGGAGTGCGTCGAGCACGAGGCCAAGAGCAGGTTGCGGGACGGGTACGAGGTCACGTCGTGGCAATTCCGTGGCCCCGTGGCGATAGCTGCCGCAGGAGCGGGCGCAGCAGCGGGCGCAGCCGCTGCCGCTGCGGCGGCCGCCGCACGACGTGGGTTCGGGGGCGCGCAGAACTGCTTGCACTCACCGCCCGCGTCCAGTCCCGTAAAGATGCGCGCGCCCGGAATGACCCGCGCATTCTCCGGGTGATCGAGTTCCACCTTGATGATGTCGAGCTGATACAGCGAGTTCGTGGGGTCGGCCGGGTCGGTGCCGTTTTTGCACCCGGCGAGCTCCGTCTCGGGCCGAGCCGCCGATTGTCCGGAGACGTAGATGTAGAGGACGTTCGGATCGCTCGGGCTGGGCACGAGCGTGTGCGTGTGCGAGCCTTTGCAGGTCTGGACGTTCTTGACCAGCTTGGGCGCCTTCCTGTTCGAGACGTCAAAGATGCGCACGCCCGCCATGTGATCCTTCGGATCCTGAACGCCCCCCGAACCACAATCATTGCGGTTTCCACCACCCTCGGCGGACAGAAAGAGGAGGTCGCCGACGATGGACGGGTCACCTTGTGAAGTGGTGCACTGCACGACCGAGGCAAGTACCGGCTTGGCGGGATCGGTGATGTCCCAGATCTGGAAGCCGGCGAAGTTGGCCTGGTAGACGAAGTTGGTGCCGAACGCCATGTCGGAGTTCACGAACGTCAGGCCGCGCGCGGTGTCGAACTGCGCCGGTTTTTTGGAGAACGACACGAGACGCATGTTCAGCGCCGCGGTCTCGGCGTCAAACCGGCCCGACTTGAGCGTGCTGCGAGGATCGGTTTTGCTCGGATAGGTCTGCGCCGACGTCAGGGTCGGTACGAGCACCGTCCCGAGGAGAATCATCAAGCCACGAGCGACACGCATGGTATCGAACTCCGGTGGTTGTGGGAAAGGAAACCGCATGGACGCCGGGGCGGCGCGCTACTTTGGCGGGAGCTGGGTGAGCAGGCGTTGCATGATGCCGATCTCGCCGGTTTGCGACGTCATGACATCGTTGGCGAACACCGAGACGTCGACTTCCTGTCCTGCGAGCGGCGACGCAAAGAGGTCGTCCACCATCTTGAGCGCACCGGCGTGGTGCATGATCATCATGCTCAGGTACGCCCGATCAAAATCGACACCCCGGGCTGCATCCAGCTCCTTGAGCTGAGCGGTGGTGAGCATGCCCACCATCTGCATGTCGTGCCACGAGGCGGTATCGGGCGCAAACTGGTCGTGCCGGCGCAACCAGTCCTGCATGATGATGATT
>JBBSPE010000140.1:0-11167 GCA_038259155.1 Gemmatimonadales bacterium | reverse complement strand
CGCCCCTTGGGGATTCTCGTTGTACAGCGACACGTTGCCGCCGGTGACCGGCGTCTCGAGCACCGTGCACGCTTCGCCGATTCCAGCCACGGCCTCGCGCAGCTGAAAATAGACTTCCGGTCGCGTGGGATTGCCGAAGTTCAGAGTGTTGGTGATGGCGCGCGGGCGTGCGCCGCTGCACGCGACGTTGCGCGCCGATTCGCACACGGCAATGCGCCCGCCTACGCGCGGATCGAGCGCGACGTAGCGTCCATTGCCGTCAATGCAGAGGGCGATGCCGGCGTCGGTGCCGCGAAGGCGCACCACCGCCGCGTCGCTGCCGGGCCCTACGATCGTGCCAGTGCGCACCATGGAGTCGTACTGTCGCCACACCCACGCCTTGCTTGCGATTGTGGGGGAGCCGAGCAACTGTTCAAGCGTCCAGATTGGATTGACTTCCTCAGCGTGCGGCACCACTTCATGCGGGTTGGTGGAACGCGCGCGGACGAGCGCTGGCGACTCGGCGGCGTCAATGACGTACTGCGGACAGTCGGTGACCAGTCGGTTGCCGGGAAACTCCGCCACCACCCGATCGCCTTCGGTGACCCGGTACACCGGTTCCGCGATGACCTCGCCAATGACCGCGGCTTCGAGATCCCAACGCGCCAAGATGTCGGCCACGTGCTGCTCACGACCCTTGTGCGCGACCACCAGCATGCGTTCCTGCGATTCCGAAAGCAGGATCTCGTAGGGCGTCATGCCCTCCTCGCGCACCGGCACCTTGGTCATGTCGATGGTGACGCCGACATCACCACGTTCGGCCATCTCCGCCGAGGACGACGTGAGGCCTGCCGCTCCCATGTCCTGAATGGCCACGATGTGTCCGCTCCGGATCAGCTCGAGCGAGGCTTCGAGCAGGAGCTTCTCGGTGAACGGATCACCCACCTGCACACGCGGTCGTTTGGCTTCGCTGTTCGCGCTCAGATCTTCGCTCGCGAACGACGCGCCGTGAATGCCGTCGCGTCCCGTCCGCGCGCCCACGGCGATGATCGGATTGCCAACGCCCGTGGCCACCGCGCGGATGAGTTCGTCCTCGCGCAGCACGCCCACGCACATCGCGTTCACGAGCGGGTTGCCCTCGTACGATGGATCGAACATCACCTCGCCGCCAACGGTGGGTACACCCACGCAGTTGCCGTAATCGCCGATGCCCTTGACCACACCGGAGAACAGGTAGCGAACGCGCGGCGACGACAGCGGGCCGAAGCGCAGAGAATTGAGCAGGGCGATCGGACGGGCGCCCATGGTGAACACGTCGCGCAGGATACCACCGACTCCGGTTGCGGCGCCTTGGTACGGCTCGACGGCGCTGGGATGGTTGTGCGATTCGATCTTGAACGCCACGGCGATGCCATCCTTCACCGCAATGACGCCTGCGTTCTCGCCCGGCCCCTGCAGCACCCACGGCGCCTTGGTTGGCAGCGTGCGCAACAGCGGGCGGGAGTGCTTGTAGGAGCAGTGCTCCGACCACAGGGCGCTCACAATGCCGAGCTCGGTGAACGTGGGCGTGCGTCCGAGCATGGCCACCACGCGTTCGTATTCGCTCGGCGTGATGCCGTGTTCCTTGACAAGCGCGGGTGTGATTTCAGGATCGCCCGGACGTGGCGTGACGTGGCTGGTGTGCGTCGGGTCGCTCATGCGGCCACGCCTCCAAGCATCGCGTCCGCCAGCGACTGGAGCAGTGGCAGCCCGTCCGACGAACCGAGTTGATCGTCCACCGCACGTTCGGGATGCGGCATCATGCCGAGCACGTTACCGGCGCCATTGCTGATGCCGGCAATGTTGCGAAGCGAGCCGTTCGGGTTGGCGGCCTCCGTCACATGGCCGCTGGAATCCACGTACCGGAAGACGACGTGGCCCTCTCCCTCGAGACGCGCGAGTGTGTCGGGGTCGGCGGTGTAGCGTCCGTCGCCGTGGGCGATGGGGATGCGGATGACCTGATCGATATGATACCGCGAGGTGAACCGGGTGCCGATTGTCTCCACACGCAGGTGCGTCTGCTCGCAGATGAACTGCAAACGGATATTCCGCAGCAGCGCTCCCGGCAGCAGCCCGGCCTCGCACGCGATCTGAAAGCCATTGCAGATGGCGAGGACGGGAGCGCCTCGCTTGGCGTGCGCCACGACTTCCTGCATGATGGGACTGAAACGCGCGATGGCGCCCGGTCGGAGATAGTCCCCATAGCTGAAACCGCCCGGCAGAATCACGAGATCGGCGCCCTGCAGATCGTGGTCCTTGTGCCAGCAGAACACGGCCTGCGCACCGACGTGATCCACGATCGCGTGGTACGCGTCCTCGTCGCAGTTGGACCCGGGGAATCGCACGATGCCGACCTTCACGCGGGCACCACTGCGGAAATCACGAAGTCTTCGGTGACCGGATTGGCCAGCAGTTGTTCGCACATACGCGCCACGGAGGATTCCGCGTCCGCCGCACTCTCCGCGTCGGTGTCGAGCACCAGGTGTCGCCCCACACGCACATCACCCACCGAAGCGAAACCGAGTGAGTGCAGCGCGTCGCTCACCGCCTTCCCCTGAGGATCGAGGATGCCACGGCGCGGAACGATCTGTACGGCTACGCGAAAACGCGTCATGTACGGTTGTCCTGTTGAGGGTCGGAGTCGGGAATCACGTTTGTGGCAGCACGCCGACGGGCGAGACGCCTCCGCCGCGCGCCACGGCTTTCCATGGACATGCCATCGGATACGAGCTCCGTGTCGTCGTCATCGTCGTCGTCGTCGGGCGGAGCTGGCAGTCGGTCAAGCAGGCCGAGCAGCACCGTGCGACCAATGCCGTAGGCGACGTAGCACATGAGCGCCGGAAAGAAGAACTGCTTGGGAAGGAAGATCACGCCCACCAGTGTGCCGATTACAAGCAGCAGGCCGAGGATCCCACGCCACGATCGCAATCCGACCGTGGGCACCGCGGCGTACTGCACATTGCTGATCATCAGCATGCCGAGGCCGAGCATCACCCAGCGCAGCATCTGATGCCACGGCAAGCCGCCGATCATGGTCTCCATGTAGAGCGGTGTTTGACTGAACCAATAGTAGGTGGCCAGCGTCATCCCGGCCGCGGGACTGGGCAGCCCGCTGAAGTGTGTCTTGGCGCGTCCCGCCTGCTCCACGTTGAAGCGCGCGAGGCGAATCACCGCGCAGGCCGTGAACAGGAAGCAGAAGATCCAGTCCCAGCCGGTGGTGTTGAGCACCGCGAAATACATCACCAGCGCCGGTGCGAGGCCGAAGCTGATGGCATCCACGAGGCTGTCGAGTTCCGAACCGAACTTGCTGCCGCTGTTGGTGGCCCGGGCGATGCGGCCGTCGAGCGTATCGGCGACGGCGCCGAACACGATATACCGCGCCGCCCCGTCGAAGTCGCCGCGTGACGCGGAGACAATGGCAAAAATGCCGAAGAAGAGGTTGGCGAGCGTGAGCCCGTTGGGCAGCACGACCACGGCGCGCCGTCGTGGCCGTGCGCCGCCGGTGATCGCGCGGTGTGCTCCCGTGGGCTCCACTAGCGATGCCCCGTCGGTGTGCCCGAGAACCGCATGAGCAGCGGCGCCGACGCGGCGCCGGATTGCTCGATGACTCCCGGTACCCGAAAATGCCACGCCACGCCGAGGGAGACGATCGCCAGGCCGAACGCGGCCAGCCAGAGCGGCCACGACCGCAGCTTCAACGCGGCCAGAAACGTCAGGACGGAGGCAACCACGAGCGCCAGCATCAGTGCGTGTCCTTCCTGGGCAAACGTCACGTGCGCCCTTCCTGCGCTGCAGGTGTACCGTGCCACGTGGTCAGATCGAGTGGCGCGCCGGTGATGCGAGCGAACGCGTCGAGATACCGGGTACTCGTGGCCTGCACCACCGCCGGTGGCAGGGTAGGGCCCGGCGCGTCGCCGTTCCAGCGACCCGCCCTGCGTTCTGCGTCGAGCCAGTCGCGCAGCGGCTGCTTGTCGAAGCTGGGCTGGCTGCGCCCGGGCGCGTACTCTGACGCCGGCCAGAAGCGTGACGAGTCCGGCGTGAGCACTTCGTCGATGAGGAGGAGCGCACCATCGCGCACGCCAAACTCGAACTTCGTGTCGGCGAGAATAATGCCGCGGGGTGCGGCGAGATCCCGACCAAACGTATAGAGGTCGCGGGACATGCGTTCGAGCGCCGACGCCCGCTCCGAACCCAGTGCCGCCACGACCGTCGCAATGGGAATGTTCTCGTCATGGCCGGTCTCTGCCTTGGTGGCGGGACTGAACAGCGGCGGGTTCAGCTGGCTGCTCTCCTGCAATCCAGTCGGCAGGGGTTCGCCGGCGAGCGTGCCGTGCGCGGCGTACTCTTTCCACGCCGAACCAGCGAGATAGCCGCGCACCACGCACTCCACCGGAACGACCTCCGTACGCCAGCAGAGCATGGCGCGGCCGCGCAGCGCATCGCGATGCGGCTGGAGTTCGGGGACGTCCCGTATGATCTCGTCGGTGTTGGCCGTAATCAGATGATGGGGCAGGGACGCACCGAAGTGCTCCTGCAACAGACGCAACCACCACGCGCTGATCTGTGTGAGCACCGCGCCCTTGTACGGAATGGGCTCGTCCATTACGACATCGAACGCGCTCACGCGGTCGGTGGCCACCAGCAGCAACCGGTCGCTGCCCACCTCGTAGACGTCGCGCACCTTGCCGCGTCGCACGAGTGTGAGCGGCAGCGATGTGGTGCGCAGGGTGGACACGCTCGTCATACGCGAATCTCGTCGCGCTGCGTGGCAACGGGGTACGCGACGAGCAGCGGGGCGATGACCTCGTCAAGAAACTCGGTGACCTGCACGGGCGCTCGGCCCGTAAAGCGATGCGGGTCTGCCAGTTCCTGCAGGTCGGAAAGCGGAACGCCGAACGCCGGGTCGGCGGCGAGGCGCTCAAGCATGTCGTTGCGGCCGTCGCCGTCCTTCACCGCCCGCGCCGTCGCGATGGAGTGGCCACGAATCACCTCGTGCGCGGCCTGGCGGTCGCCTCCCGAACGCACGGCACGGACAATCAGCTCTTCCGTGGCCATGAACGGCAGCTCGTCGTCCACGCGGCGACGAATGCGCGCGGGATGCACTTCGAGACCCGACGCGACGTTTCGCAGCAGCACGAGAATCGCATCCGTTGCAAGGAACGATTCCGGAATTGCCAGGCGACGATTGGCCGAGTCGTCGAGGGTGCGCTCGAAGTACTGCACGGCGTGCGTCTGATTCGCATTGGGTTCGAGCGAGAGCACGAAGCGCGCCAGCGCAGCAATGCGTTCGGAGCGCATGGGATTCCGTTTGTACGCCATGGCCGACGACCCGATCTGGTCGCGCTCGAACGGCTCCTCGATTTCACCGAAGGCCTGCAGCATGCGCAGGTCGCCAGAGAACTTGGACGCGCTGGCCGCGACGCCGGCCACAACATCAAGTACCTGCGCGTCGATCTTTCGGCTGTAGGTCTGGCCACTCACAGGGATCACCGTTGCAAACCCCATCGCCTCGGTCACGCGTCGATCGAGTTCGCGCACCTTTGCGTGGTCACCGTCAAACAGCGTGAGGAACGACGCCTGCGTGCCGGTGGTCCCTTTCACGCCGCGAAACGGCAGCGTGGTGATGCGATGCTCCAGATCGGCGATGTCAAGCACCAGATCCTGCATCCAGAGCGTGGCGCGTTTGCCCACGGTGGTGAGCTGCGCGGGCTGCAGATGCGTGTAGCCAAGACACGGTTCGTTGCGCCAGGTCTGCGCGAACTCCGCCAGTGACCGAAGCGCGTCGATGCACTTGTCGCGCAGCAGTTCCATGCCGCGGCGCATGAGCACGAGCTCCGCGTTGTCGGTCACGTAGCAGCTGGTGGCACCGAGATGAATGAACGCCTTCGCGTCGGGCGCAACGTCGCCGAACGCATGCACGTGCGCCATCACGTCGTGGCGGAAACGCTTCTCGTAGTCGGCGACGACGGCAAAGTCGATGTCCGTCAGATGCGCCCGCATAGCGTTCACCGCTGCCTCGGGCATGTCGAGCCCGACCGCGCGCTGCGCTTCGGCCAGCGCGAGCCACAGTTGGCGCCACAGCCCGTAGCGGGCAGACGGCCCCCACAGCTCGAGCATGGCGCGCGATGCGTACCGCTCAGCCAGCGGTGAGGAGTAGATGGACGGCGTAGACGAATCAGCGGACACGGAATGAGATCGGAGGAAAGATGCGACCGCCCCGTTCGAACCAGAGCTGGATGGTGCCTCGCGCGCCGTACGCCTCAATGGCACGCGCGGCGAGATCGGCACTGGCGATGGGCGTATTGCCGATCTGTACAATTACGTCGCCGGCTTGCAGGCCGAGTTCCGTCTGCAGCCGATCGCTGGCGCGAAATACGAGCGCGCCCTCGCGCGACTGGATGCCACGCTCCTGGCGAATCGGGTCTGTGACGGTGATCAGTTCGAGTTCCCGGAGCACCGTCACGCGTGGTGCGCTCACCTCCGGCACGTCGGCCACCGTGATCTGCAGTGGCAGTTCGCGTTCACCGCGACGCACGGTGAGCGCGATGGTTTCCCCGACGCGCAGTTCGAGCAGCCGCGCCTCCCAGTCGAAGGGGTTGCGAATCGGTTTGCTGCCAGCTCGGAGCAACACATCGCCCACGCGCACGCCCGCCTTCTGTGCGGGAGAGCCCGCGACAACGCGACCCACCAGCGGGACCGCGCGCACCCGGTCGCGCGCACTCGCCACCTCGGGCAGCTGCAGCTGCACGCCAACCCACGGGGACCGCACGCGGCCGTGCGTGAGCAGATCCTCCACAATGCGCATGGTGCGGTCAATCGGAATCGCGAATCCGAGGCCCACCGAGCCACCGGACGGCGAGTAGATGGAACTGTTCACCCCGACCACCGCGCCGAGCGCGTTCACCAGCGGGCCGCCGGAGTTGCCCGGATTGACGGCGGCATCCGTCTGCACCATGTCGAGGTACATGCCACCGCCTTCGCCCCGCGCCGTGATGTTGCGACCGACCGCGCTGATCACGCCCACCGAGACGCTGGGCTCGGTGTTGCCGAGCACAAAGCCGAAGGGATTGCCGATCGCAATGCTCCACTCGCCGATCAACAAATCCGATGAGGTGCCGAGGGTGGCAACGGGCAGGTTCGTTGCATCGATGCGCAAGACGGCCAGGTCATTCTGGTCGTCTTCACCCACCAAGGTGGCATCGTAGGTCGTACCGTCACGCATGGCGACGGTGATGGTTGACGCGCCGTTGACGACATGGGCGTTGGTGACGATGATGCCGTCCTGTCGCACGATGAAGCCCGACCCGATGCCGGCGCGCGCACGCTGCCCGGTGCGCCCACCGAAGTACATCTCGAACATGTCCACGGGCACTTGCTCGACCGACTCCGTCTGCACGGTGACCACGGACGGCGCGATGCGATCGACGGCCACCGTGATCGCGGTGCGCCGCGATTCGTCAATGGAAGCGGCGGGGGCGGGCACTCGTGGCACCGGCAGCGCGCCCGCCTGCTGGCCACCGGCGACCTGCGCGTGGGAGTCAGATGGGTCGGCGCCAACGCAGCCGACTGCCACGAGCGCCGCCGCCAGCACCATGCTCGCACGCCGGGCCGTGCTCACGAGTCGCCCGCCCTCAGGCGCTGGCCGCGCGAGGGCTCCCGCTGGCTGTCGGCCACGGCTTGGTCCGAGAACGGATACGCGAGCATGGCGCGGAGCGTAGCGGCGCCGACCACGGCGGCGTCGGCCCCTGCGCCGCCGCACGCGGCCATGGACGACGGACCCGGCGGAAAGAGCGCCACCAGCTCCGTCTCCAGCGCGGCCGCATCGAGCAGCGCGCGGGCCTCCGCGATCACGCGCGCACCCGATCCGTTCATCGCTTCGAGACGGTCAACATCCACCAACACGAGTGATGCGCCAGCCTTGGCCGCGAGCAGCGCCTGGGTGGCACTGCCCACGAAGGTCATGGCGAGCCGAAGTCCCGCCGAGGCCAATCCCCGCATGATGAGTGCAGAGTCGTCGGTGAATGGGCACTGCAACACCACGTTGTCAGCGGCGCGGCCGAGCGCGCGCGCATGGTCGAGGCCATCGCCGCCTCCGCTCAGCGCCTCTGCCGCATTGACCAGGACCGGCACGGGCACCGCGCGTGCAAAACTGCCGAGCCACGCGACCGCGGCTTCGGGAGAGGCGGCGGTACGCAGCGCGGCGTCGGGGAGCACCACGCCGTCGCACCAGCCCCGCGCAGTGGCCCACTGGACGTCGTCCAGCGCATCGGTGGCGAGAAAAAGCTTCACGTTGGAGAAAGATAGAGGGTTGCCGGATACGTAACCTGCTCGAGGAACAACCCCTGCGGTGGCGCCGGCGCCGACGTACCGCGATTGCCTGAGGCCGCCAGCAACGTGGGGATGGTGCCCACGGGCCGGCGACCGAGCCCCACGTCCACCATGGTACCCACGAGAAACCGGACCATATGGTGGAGGAACCGGTTCGCCTCGATGTCGAAGACCAAGCCCCCGTCGCCCTGCCGCCACCGGGCCAGATGGATCACGCTGCGATGATCGTCCTCCGCTGGCGCCGTCCCTTGGACGGCGAAGCCTCGGAAGCAGTGCTCTCCAAGCAGCGCATCGGCTTCTGCGGCCATGGCGTCACGATCGAGCGCGCGACCCAAGGCCCACTCGGTCCGACGGCGGAACGGCGAGTGCGCCCCCTGTTCCGTGCCCACGAAATAGGCGTACCTCCTGCGCATGGCGCTGAATCGGGGATGAAATGATTCGTGCATCGCGTGCGCTTCGGCAACCCAGATGTCGTGCGGCAACTTCGCGTTCAGGGCGCGCTGGATGGCTTCCGCCGTCCACTTCGCCGCCAGACGAACCGCCACACACTGGCCCCGCGCGTGCACGCCGGCATCCGTTCGACCGGACGCGACGGCCGTGACGTCCTCAGCCGTGAGTACCTTGAGCGCCCGCTCCATCTCCCCCTGAACCGTGCGTCGGGTTGGCTGCCGCTGCCACCCGGCAAAATCGCCGCCGTCGTAGTGGGTGACGAGGAGCACCGATGTGGAAATCGAAGGCTGCTGGGCTGAGTCCATGAGCCCTTGAAGATAGACGCCGGACTGGAGCGCTTCAAGACGACCGTGTGCCGTAGGCCCTCCGTGAGCCGTCTCGTCGCGGACGCCGGCGCGCCGACCTCGGCGTATCATTAGACTCGGCAAGGGTGGGCGAAATTGACAGCCCGCCCGACCAGTTGGCAGATTGTCCGGCTGCCGACGCCCCCTTTCTCCACCACATGGCTCCACGATCACTCGCTTCGCTGGCCCACGCGCTTGGCGCCACCTCGGATCTCGATGGCGCGCTGATTGCGCTGTCCGAGTGCGTGACGGATATCGATCGCGGGGCAGCGCTGGCCCTGATGCGCTACGACGGGCGTCGTGAAATGCTCCGCGAACGGCTCACCCCGCTGAACGGGCGCGTGGAGCGAACGGCGGTGGAGACGACGTTTGACCATCTGCCGGCTCCGGTGCAAATGAAGGTTGCGGCCGGCGGCCAGTTCGTGGACATGGCGGAGCGCTCCGGCGACTATGCGCGGCTGTTCGGCTTCGCGCACACGCTCGACGGTGGCCTGCTCTCGCTCCGAGGCCTTCGGGTGGAGGGGTATCTGGCGGCGGTACTGGTGCTGTACGAGCCCCGGAAAATTTTTGGGACGCGCACGACGGAGCGCTTGGCGCCGGCGCTCGCGCTCTTCGACCTGGCCTTTGGCCGCCTCTCGGAACGCGAGGCCCGGGAGGAGGCCGTGCGGACGCTGGAAGATGTGACCCAGCGCGTGCACGGCGAGTACGTTCGGAAACTGCGTGCCCTCGAGTCCGAACTTCGCGAGGTGCGGAATACCACTCCCCAAGGCGTTCCGGCGCTGTCTGCGGCTGAAGCGGTGGCGCTGCAGGCCGAGTCGGCGCGCGCCGACGAGGACGTGCGTCGCGCCACCCGAAAGGCCGACCTCACCGAGCAGCAGCTCACGGCTGCCGTCGGGCAGCTGGAGCAGGCGCACATTGAGTTGCATCGGCGCAACGAGGCGCTGCGCCAGCGCACGCGCACCTTGTATCTGCTCGACCGTGTGCTCACGCTGGATGCGTCCACCCAGGATCCTCAGGAGTTGGCCGACGGCCTGCTGGCGCTCGTGGGGGATGACATGCAGGCGCAGCGTTGTTCGCTCATGCTCACCGCACCAGAGCCCGAGCAGATGTACCTCGCAGCGGCGCGCGGCATTTCGCCGCACGTGACCATCGGCATGCCGATTCGATTCGGCGAAGGGGTAAGCGGCCGTGTCGCCGCGGCGCGTGAGCCGCTCCTCGTGCAGGACGTGTCCCAAGCCGATCGGCATCCGCTGCTTCGCGATCAGTACTTCACGACGGGGAGTTTCATCAGTTTTCCGCTGGTGTATCACGATGTGCTGGTGGGCGTGGTGAACCTCACGAATCGCGCCAAGCTGGGCGTCTATTCCGAAGAAGACGTGGAGCGTACGCGTCTGCTCGCGCTGGTGATTTCACTGGTGGCGTTCAACGCGCGATTGGCCGAGCGTCTCGTGGTGGCGTTTCGTGGCGATTGACCCAAACCGGGGCCACCCGCTGCGTCAGGCCATTCGGCAGCTCGCTGGTGGAGCGTCGCTGAGCACCGACGAGATCGCCGCCGCCTTCGGCTTGGTGATGCGCGGAGAGGGCACGCCGGCGCAGGTTGCCGCCCTGCTGATGGCGCTGCGCGTGAAGGGCGAGACAGTGGACGAGGTGGCCGGTGTGGCCCGAGCGCTTCGGGAGGCGATGGTGACGATTGACGTTCCCGACGCCGAATCGCTCGTGGACACGTGCGGAACCGGAGGCGGCGCGATCACGACCTTCAACATCTCCACGGCTGCCGCGCTGCTGGCTTCTGGTGCGGGAGTTCGCATCGCGAAGCATGGCAACCGGTCGTTCACCTCGCGCTCCGGCAGCGCCGACGTGCTGGAAGCACTTGGTGTTGGGGTGGAGAGTGAACCGGCGGTGATGGCACAGGCGCTGCACGAGGCAGGGATCACGTTCATGTTCGCGCCGTTGATGCACCCCGCCATGCGACATGTGGGACCGGTACGGCGCGAGTTGGCGATCCCGACGGTGATGAACATCGTGGG
>JBBSPE010000139.1:0-11233 GCA_038259155.1 Gemmatimonadales bacterium | reverse complement strand
TCGCGCGACTCTCGCGGCCGCCATGCTGCTCGGCGTTGGGAGCGGCTGCGTCGGCGACGCGCGGTCCGGAGAGCCGATAGCGTCCGCCGACGACGAGTTCACGGCATCGGCCTCGATGGCCGGCGCCAGCACCAATGCGCTCGGCGTCGCGCTGGTGCGCGTGCTCAACGCCACGCCGGGTGCGCCTCAACTGTCGCTGCGCGCCGACTCCACGCTGATCGTTCGCGACGTCAACTATCAGTCGTCTTCCGACTACACAGTGGTGGACGACCGTTGGGTAGAGTTTCAGGCCACCACGCCGGGTCGCATTGACTGGAGCACCCTCGCGACGAACGGCGAGTTGCTCGAGCCGGGCCACCGCTATTCGATCATCGTGCTGCCCACGAGTGAGGGCAATGGGTATGACACGCGCGTGATCCGGGATGACCTGCCGCTCGATACGTCACGCGCGAGCGTGCGCCTCCTGCACGCCGCGAATGATGTCGGGAAGGTGTCGTTGCACCTGGATGGCAATAATGACAGCCTGATCGATGGCGTGGATCTGGGCGACGTGGCCGGCTTCATCGCCATTCCGTCCACCACGCAGTCACTGCAGGTCCGCAACGCCAGTGGTGCGCTGCTGACCGCAGTGGACAACTTTCCGATCGACGTCGGCACAGCCTATACGCTCGTGCTCGCAACCAATGCCGATGGCGCGCCCGCCGTGTTCTGGATTCGCGACGCGATTGCGCGCTGACCTGATCCGCGAACCCCCCGACCCCGATATCTCACAATGCGCATTGACTCCCTGCAGGACCTGTTGATTCACGAACTCACCGACCTGTACGGCGCTGAACGTCAGCTGCTGCAGGTGTTGCCCGGCGTGACGCGGATGGTGCGCAGTGACGCGCTGCGTGATGTGCTGACACAGAACCTTGAAGAGACGCGCCAGCATGTGGATCGCCTGGACGGAGTCTTTGACCTGCTGCACCGCGCGCCCGCAGCACACCTGAGCACCGGCATGGACGGCCTGCTCATGCACGTCCGCCAATTAATGTCCGCGAACGTCGACCACTTTGTCCTGGATGCCGCGCTGATTGGCGCCCTGCAGCGGGCCGAGCACTACGAAATATCGAGCTATGGCACCTGCAGCCTGTACGCGCGGCTGCTTGGTCTGGACGACATCGCCGACGTGCTCAACGAAACACTGGAGGAGGAAAAGGTCGCGGACGCCGAGCTCACGCGCATTGCCGAGTCGCAGGTGAATGAAATGGCGCGCAAAGCGGGCTGATCGCGTTCCGGTCGATGACACGCTCGAGTCGACGATCGACCGGCCGCGCCATCACGGCACCAAGGACGTTGTCGGCAGTCCGCTTGCCTTGGCCGAAATCAGATTGACCAACAGGCGAGCCCCGCCGGGCACGCCCACCGGCAGCTGTCGGAAGAGCGCGAGCGTGCTGTACACGTACACCCCCTTGCCGAGTGGCGCGGCCAGCAGCGCCCCGCGCTCCGGTTTCTCACCGGGATCGTGCATTTCGAGCAGCGGTCGATAGCGCGCGTCGAACGTGCTCGGCATGTACGTGGAGCGTTCCTGCACCCACGCGCGCCAATCCGACTCGCCAATGCGATTGGGAAAACGCATGAGCCCCGCATCTGGCGCCAGCGCACGCACCTCCGCGTCCTCGCGCGTGACCCGAGCCGCGGGTCGCGTCAGCGTGACCGGATAGGGCATCACGCCGGGTTCCTGCATTTCGTATTGCCCGTACTGCACCACCAGCGTCCCGCCCGCTTCCGCCCAGGCGAAGAGCTTGGGATTGGCCGCGCGCAGCTCATCGCTTACCTGGTAGGCACGCGGCCCGATAACAATCGCGCTGAACCGGGACAGGTCGGAGTTCGCGATGGCGGCCGGCGCCAACTCCTCCGCCGGGATATCCAGCGCGAGCAATGCGGCGAGTCCGTCATCGCTGACGCCGGCGATGTACCCCACACGCGTACCGGGCGCGACGGCGATCGGAACCGCCGACAGGTACATGGTAGATGCCGAGTAGCTGCGCTGCGGCGTGATGTGCGGGTAGTTGACCGCGTAGTAGCCCGCCTGCGACGGGACTCCCTGATGCAGCGCCGTCGCCTTGAGCGTGTGCATGCCCTCCGTGAGGCGGCCCCGCACCGTGAAGGTGACGGTGAGCGCGACATCGGGTTCAAGCGTCCGTTCACGCGCGGCAGAATCGGCCGTCAGTCCGGCCGGTAGATCGAGTTCGATGGTGACCGGTTGCGCCGACGGATAGGCCGACAACACGCTCACCCGAACCTGACGTTCGATCGGTTCGTTCGCGCGCGCGTATTCAACCACGCGCTCCAGCCCGATCGTGATGCCCGGGACCACCGCCACCTGGATCTGCTGGTCACCCTTCACCGGGTCGGCAAAGCGATTGACCACCGGCACGCGCACGTCAACCGGGACGCCGGCGATCACAATCCGCGTGACGGCGCCCATTTGTGACTGGTGTTGCCGCGCGGCGGCATCACGGCCGTCGATGGGGGCGCGGAACATCGCGCCCTCGCGACCGGCGCTCCGCCACCAAGGCATCGTGATTTCCTGCCTCCGCACCGTGCGCTGGATGGACGTGCTGCTGTCCGGACGGATCAGCTGCGCGGCGGCGAGGCTGTCGAGCGCATTCATGCCGGCACCGGCGAGCACGACTGACTGCCGCCCGCGATTGAACACGTTCACGGTGACACCGAGCGTGTCGGGCACGCCACGCTTGGCAAACTCGTACGACGGGAGCAGGCGACGTGGCGCGGTCGCTTCCACGGCGACACCGGCGGCGAGCACGAGCGCCAACGCTGCGCGTTCCTCGGTGAGGGTGATCGCATCCCACAGCACCGCGTCGGCGTGCGCGGGCGTTGCGTCACCCGGTTCCAGCGCCGATCCGTCCGCACGCAACAGGCGCGCGGTCCACCCGGGCTGCGCCGCAACGAACTCCGGCGGTCGAGGGCCAATGGAATCGCGCACCGCGCGCAGGTACGCGAGGCCGCGTGCCAGCGGCGCAACGGCGGCATCGGGCGCCTCGGCTCGGTAGCGGGTGCGCGCCTCCGTGAACGCCACATCCGCGCTGTCGAGCAGACTCCGTGCACGCAGGTTGGCGGTACGCTGTGCGAGCCCGGTCCAGCTGGTATCAATGCCGTCGAACAACGACGACTCTACTGCCGCCTCCGATGGAGCGGGCGCACGCGTGGCCTCGCGCAGCAAAAAGTCGATCTCCGCCCCACGCCTCTGCAGCACACCAAAGCCCTGCGATTTGTGCTGGCTTCGGCTTTCGGAGGCGATCTCGTAGTAGCTGCGTCCGAAGAGCGGCGAGTACTCGCCCACGTTCATGCGCAACGTGGCCTGCTGCGGAGCGAATCGAGCCGCGCGGTAGAACTTGTCCGGTGTGAACGGCAGCCCATGCGTGGCCACTGGAAAGGCGACGGTATCAGCCGCCTGTTCATACGCGGCCAGCGCGAGCTGGCCGGACACCTGATGATGCCCGTGTCCATCGCGTGGTGTGCCGGAGAACACGGCCACGATCACCTGCGGCCGAAACGCGCGCACCACGCGCACGACATCACTCAGCACCTCGTCGCGCGGCCATGTCTGAAAACTTTCCTCGGCGTTCTTGGAAAAGCCGAAGTCGAACGCGCGCGTGAAGTACTGTCGCCCGCCATCGATGCGCCGCGCCGCGAGCAACTCTTCCGTGCGAATGACGCCGAGCATGTCGCCGAGCTCGTTGCCGATCAGATTCTGTCCGCCGTCGCCGCGCGTGAGTGACAGATACGCCGTTTCCACGTGGCGCCCGCGCGCTAGCCACGCAATGAGCTGCGTGTCCTCGTCGTCCGGGTGCGCGCCGATCATGAGCACGCGACCAACGGTGCCGATGGATTCGAGGGTGGACGCGAGCGTTGCGGCGCCAAGCGCGATCGGCTGGTTTACGGGCTGTACGGGTTCGCCTGCGGCAGGAGCGGCGAATCGTGCCTCGGCGGTGCCCTGTGCAGAGGCGCGCCCTGCCGAGCCGCCTTGCGCGAGCACGCTGGCACTGCCTGCGGTGAGGCTCCACGCGACCAGCGCCGCGGCAAGAGCCGCGGCGCTGGGTACCACACTGCGAGAGCGCTGAGCGGGGCCGACGTTCACTGGCCCGCCTGCACCTGCTGCGCACGCGGCTCGGCGGCCGACTCGCGCACGACGAGCGCCGCGCTCACGATTCTGGCCTGCTCGGCAATGTGCGCGTCGGCGTAGCCCTCGGCGGGGCTGGCACGCTCCGGACGGCCCACGTAGTGCACACCCACGGCCGCGCCGGCCGACACGCGAAGGCGCGGCTGCACAAACGTCCACGCACCCATGTTGCGCGGTTCTTCCTGCACCCACACCACTTCCTCGATGGCCGGATACAGATCCACGATGCGCTGAATCTCCTCGTGCGGCCACGGATACAGCTCTTCCACCCGCACGATGGCCACGCCGCCGTGCCGCTTGTCGCTGCCGGCCAGATCGTAGTACACCTTGCCCGTGCAGAACACGAGACGCCGCACATCGTCGCGACGCTGCGACGCAATTGGATCGTCGATCACCGGCTGGAACGCGCCACCCGAGAGTTCTTCCAATCGCGAGGCCGCCTGCGGCAATCGCAGCATGGACTTGGGCTGCATGAGCACCAGCGGACGCCGCGGGCGCCGGAGTGCCTGTCGGCGCAGAATGTGGAAGTACTGGGCCGGCGACGTGAGGTACGCGATGGACATGTTGCCCTCGGCCGCCGACTGCAGAAACCGCTCGAGCCGGGCGCTGGAGTGCTCCGGGCCCTGGCCTTCGTAGCCATGCGGCAGCAGCAGGACCACACCGGAGTCCTGTCCCCACTTGGCACGATCGGCCACGAGAAACTGGTCGATGATGGGCTGCGCGACGTTCACGAAGTCACCAAACTGCGCTTCCCAGAGCACGAGCGTGTCTTCGGCGGCCGTGCTGTAGCCATACTCGAAACCGAGCACAGCCATTTCAGAGAGCGCCGAGTTGTAGACCTCGAACGCCGCGGTGGCGCCGGGCAGATGGGCAAGCGGTGTGTACTTCCGGCCTGTCTCCACGTCGTTGAGCACCGCGTGCCGATGCGAGAACGTGCCCCGCTCGACGTCCTGCCCGGTGAGACGCACGGAGATGCCCTCGTTGACCAGTGAGCCGAACGCGAGTGCCTCGGCATTGCCCCAGTCGATCCCGCCCTCTGGGCCGAGCGCCTCGCGGCGGCGCTCCAACTGTTTGGCCAGACGCGAGTGGGGAGTGAAGTCAGCGGGCCACTGCAGGAGCGCGTCACTGAGCGCGACCAGCCGCTCCGCCGAGACCGCCGTGGTGACCGGCCGCGCCTCGTTCGGTACGTCCTCGGGCCACGGCTGGTGCGTCTCGAGGCCAGCCAGCGACGCCTTGAACGCGGCATGGCGTTCAGCGTACGCCTCCATGACGGCACGCTCGACCTCCTGCGACGCCTCCAGCGTCTGCACCCCCTGGTCGGCGAGGCGCTGCGCCCAGGCATTGGGCACCGTGGGATGCGCCTTGATGCGGTTGTAGAGTGCCGGCTGCGTGTACGTGGGCTCGTCACCCTCGTTGTGGCCATGCCGGCGGTACCCCACGAGGTCGATGAGCACGTCCTTACGAAAGCGCGTGCGATACGCGCAGGCCAGTCGCACCGCCTTGAGACAGGCAGCGGCGTCGTCACCGTTCACGTGAAAAATGGGGACTTCGTAGCCCTTGGCCAGATCGGACGCATAGTAGGTGCTGCGCCCTTCGGACGGGTCGGTGGTGAAGCCCACCTGATTGTTCACGATGACGTGGATCGTGCCGCCGGTACCGAACGCGGTGAGCGCCGAGATGTTGAACGTCTCGGCCACCACGCCTTCGCCCGGAAACGCCGCATCGCCGTGAATGCACACCGGCACCACAGAGAAATCATCGCGCGTGTATGGCTTGCCGCCCTTCACGCGCTGGTTGGCACGGGCGACGCCCTCAAGCACCGGGTTCACCACTTCGAGATGCGACGGGTTGGGCACAAGGCGGAGCATCACGTCTCGGCCGTGGAGGCGCCGCAGCGCTTCGTAGCCGAGGTGGTACTTCACGTCGCCGGTGCCGGCCTCGCCGCCCGTCTGGTGCCGTCCCTCGAACTCGGCGAACAGCGCTTCGTACGGCTTGCCCATCACGTTGGTGAGGACGTTGAGCCGACCGCGATGCGCCATGCCGATCACCACCTCGCCCGCGCCAGCCTGCACCGACTCAGCGATGATCTCGTCGAGGATGGGGACGAGCGCGTCCGTGCCCTCAATGGAGAACCGCTTGTAGCCCACGTACGCGCGACCGAGGAATCGCTCGAGCCCGTCCACTTCGCAGAGGCGGCGGTGCACAGCGCGCTTTTCGTCGTCCGTGAGGGCGCGCACGAGATGGCCCGACCGGAACTGCGCGCGGAACCAGTTGCGCTCATCGTCGTTTTCGATGTGCCACACTTCGATGCCCATCGATTCCTGATACACCTGGCGCTTGCGAGCGACCACTTCGGCGGCGGAGACGTTCGCGAAGCGCTCGTCATCGATGGCCATGCCGGGAATCGTGCGCAGGTCGGCCTCGGTGATGCCATGGAATTCCGGGGAGAGTTCCACGGCCCCGCTGGGCGGCGAGCCGAGTGGATCCACCTGCACCGCGAGATGTCCATAGTTGCGAATCGCCTGCATGAGCGAGGCGGCCGCGGCGACCTTGCGCAGATAGGCCACGTCCACCTCGCCGGAGGCCGCGATCGGAGCCGCAGCGGGCGGGGCCGCCGTGCCGTCTGCCGGCCCGAACAGCGACTCGGCGGTGCGGAAATACTGGCGCCAACTTTCTTCGACGCTGGACGGATCGTGTCGGTAGCGCTCGAACTGCTCGGCAATCACGCCGTCGTTGAACGCGCTGGTAGTGGGATGCGCTCGCATAGTGGGACCAAATCTAACGTGGAGGCACGTGCCATGCGCGTTGCCACGCGGTCAGCTACCGACGGGCAGGACAAGCGTGAAGGTTGAGCCGTGTCCGGGTCGCGACAGCACGTCAATGCGACCGCCGAGCAGATCGGCAAGTCGCCGCGACACGTAGAGGCCCAGTCCGGTGCCCTTGTGACGCCGTGCGGGGCCGTCGTCGAGCTGGGAGAACGGCTTGAAGAGCCGCGCCATATCGGCGTCCTCCATCCCGATGCCGGTGTCCCGCACAATGAACACGACTGACGGCGTGCCGTCGGCCGCGACCACTCCCGCCTCAACCGTCACCACCACCTCGCCCTGCTCCGTGAACTTGATGGCATTGGCGATCAGGTTGAGCAGAATCTGGCGTACGCGGTCTTCGTCGGTGCGCACCGTGGGCAGTGCATCCGCCAGCACAACCCGGAGCAGGATGCCCTTCTCGCGCGCCAGCGGCGCCGCCACGGGATGTACGGAGTCGAGCAGCTCGTCCAGATGCACGGGGGACAGACGCGGCACCAACCGATCGGCCTCGAGCGACGCGAACGTGAGGATCTCCTCGATAAGCGCACCAAGGTGCCGGCTGACCGTGCGCAGGTTGGTGAGCACGTCCCGTTGCGCGGGGGCGAGCGGACCCAGGATCTCGTCCTCCAGCAGCTCACCGTACCCCTCCACCGCGGCCATTGGGGTGCGCAGTTCATGCGATAGCGTCGCCAGAAACGCGGTTTTGGCCGCGTCAGCGGCGCGCGATTCTTCGAGCAGGCGCGCCTTCCACAGGCCGAGGGAGGCGAGGTCGGCCACGGTGGAGAGTCGCAGTTCGTCCTGCTCATCGAACGCCGGCGTGTCGAGGCGCCGGGTGACAATCAGCACGCCCAGGAACGCCTCGTGCGCGATGAGCGGCACCACGAGCGTGGGGCCCACGCCGCGGTCGCCAAGCAGCGACTCGAAGAAGGGCGAGCTCTCGCGCATGGTTTCCACGGCGATCGCGCGTCGGTGCTTCACCACGCGCGAGGTCACCGAGCCGGCCAGCGGGAAGGAGCCGCCCACCAAGTCGGCGACTGCGCCCGTGCAGGCTACGAAGTGCCCGCCATCGGACGCGATTTCGGCGACCATCGCACCACTGGCCCGCCCCTGATCCATGGCCGCGTCGCACAGTACGCGCAGCACCGTGGACGAGTCCGTACCCGCCGCGAGGCTGTGGGCGATGTCGCGGAATGACTCAATCTCCGCGAGCGCATCGGCCGGAATGGCCCGAGGGCGATGCCCGTAGCGGGAGGCCTGCTCCCAGGTGCGCGGCCGCGGCGGAAACGGCAGGTCGGCCGGATAGCCTGGCGGCGGGACGTCGGAATCGTGCTCCAGCAGGTCGCCGGGGTACGGAATCTCGAACTCCCCCGACAGGGGTTCAGGCTCGAAACCGGGAGTGGGTTCGGGGTTGCTCACCCTGAATGTTGCGCTTTCCAAGCGCGGAATGGAATCCCCGTCGCACTCTCCGGCCAGCGACGTGATGCCGAGCCGGTGTTTCCTGATACGGCAGTCCGGGTTGCCGACCCGTTGCCACCGTGCGATTCAGGGCACCACGGCGTTGGCCGGCCACGCCGCCGGCAGCTCCGTGACCAGCGCCGCCATGAGCGCGATGGCGTCCCACAGGTTCTGCACGCGCAGATTCTCGTTGGGGGCGTGCTGATTGTTGTCGGCGTTCACGGTGGGCAGCGTGATGAGCGGCGCGTCAAAGACGTCGGCAAAGTGGAAGAGCGGCAGCGAGCCGCCGAGTGTGGGCGCCACGAACGGCGCGCGTCCGTACACGCCGGCCACCACGCGCTGCAGAGCGTGTACGACCGGTTCGTCAAATCCGGCACGCACGCTGCGATAACCGTCGCCCCATTGCACAAGCGCCACGCGCTCACGGTCCGTACGGACGCCCAGTGCGGCGGGGTCGTCGATGATCTCGTAGCCCTGTGCGCGAATGTGGGCGTTCACCACCTCGCGGACGCGTTCCGGGGTCTGGTCAGGCACGAGCCGGAAGTCGAGCGACATGGTGGCGGACGTGGGCACCGCGTTGGTGGCCGAGCTGCCCACACCACCCGAACGCAGGCCGCGCACGTTGAGCGCGGGCCGCATGATGCGTTCGCCGAGCGCCACGCCGTCCGCTTCACTCCGCGTGATGCCGATGGAGCGACGCACCGAGTCGTCGGTGGCCGAGAGCGCGCGGGCGGCTGTGAGCTCGTCCATGGTGGCGGGCCGCACGTCGTCGTGAAAGTCAGCGATGGTAATGCTGCCGTCCCGATCGCGCATGGACGCCAGCAGGTGGGCGATGGCGATGGCCGGATTGGGCGCCCAGTTGCCATAGTGTCCCGAGTGCAGCGGCCGGTTGGGGCCGAAGAGCGTGATTTCTGCTCCCACCACACCTCGCACGCCCAGCACCACAACCGGCGCGCCGCTCACGTGTACGGGACCGTCCATGAAAAACCAGGCATCGGCCTGCAGGCGGTCCTTGTGTGCCCGCAGCATGTCGCCCAGATGCGACGATCCGGCCTCCTCTTCGCCCTCCAGAAACACTTTCAGGTTGACCGTGGGGGCTGTCTCGAGGGCCGTCAACGCGTCAAACGCGGCGAGCAAGGCCACGATGGGGCCTTTGTCGTCGCTCGCGGACCGTGCGTAGATGCGCAGCTCCGGATTGACGGTGTCGCCGCGCGCGGGCAAGGAGACGGTCTCACCCGCGACGCCGTTCTCCATGCGCCGCAGCGCCGGGTTGAACGGATCGCCGTCCCAGGGCGCGCCGGCCACGGGCTGCCCGTCATAGTGCGCGTACAGTACGATCGTGCGCGTGGCGCCGGGCACCAGCCGTTCGGCCAGCACGGCCGGTGGACCGCCGGTGGGTGATTCGAGCAGCGTGGCGTCAAAGCCGCGCGCGCTGAACGAGCGCACGAGGTGCGTGGCCAGGGCGCGAATGGCGACGGAATCGCTGGACACGTTCGGAAGCGCGAACAGCGTGAACGCCTCGTCCAGAATCTCGCGCTCGTGTGCGCGACGCCAGCCGTCCACTGCCGCGCGCGTGGCGGACGCCGTGGGTGTTGTGGGTTGTGCGGAGGTAACGGAGGGCCACGTCGCCAGCAGCGGGAGGCTGGCGAGCAGCGACAGGACGGTGGATCGGCGGGTCAGGAAATGCGGTGGTCGCAGGTCAGGCATCAGGCGCATTGGGCAGGCGGGATCGGGCGAAGGCCACCGGGCGTCCGCCGGTGGTGGTGGCGACGACCCGTTCGAGCGGCAGGCGAACTTCGCGCGCCAGCGCCTGATCCGGAACCACCACACCCAATGTCCAGCCTGTCCCGCCCTGCCTGACCACCGCGCCCAGCCGTCCCCAGAGCGCCCGCAACGAGTCGGGATTGCCCGTGCGGATTCCATACGGGGGGTTGGTGACGACCCACCCCCTGTCGCCGTGCGCGCTCAGGTCGAGCGCCGACACCGGCTGATGCAGCAGCGTGAGGTCGGCCAGCACGCCCGCACGCTCGGCGTTCGTGCGCGTGGCTTCCATGGCGCCGGCATCGCGATCGGCAGCCACGATCACGCACGGCGCGTTCGGCAACACCGCCTCTCGCGCGGCGTCCCGGACCGCCTGTGCGACCTTGGGGTCGGCGCCGGGCCATGCTTCGCAGGCGAACGACCGGCTCAAGCCGGGAGCGATCCGCCGCGCCCACAGCGCCGCTTCAATGGCGATGGTGCCGGCGCCGCACATTGGATCCACCAGCGGCGCGTCCGCCGTCCACCCGCTCGCCACCAGCAGGGACGCGGCCAGCGTCTCACGGAGGGGCGCCTTGCCCGAGTCAAGCCGCCAACCGCGCCGGTGGAGGAGTTCGCCGGAGCTATCCGCGGAAATGGTGCAGATGTCGCGATCGAGGCGTACGAGAATGCGCTGCACGCGGGTGCCATTCGGTACACTCGGCGGCGGAGCGGCCAGCGTTTCCCGTGGGCGTTCGTCACCACGTGCATCACGAAGTTCGACTTCCAGATCGTCTTCGAGTTCGTCTGCGAGCTCGTCATTCGCGTCGCGACTGGAGTCCGCGCGGGAGATCAGCACTCCGGGCACACTCTCCTGAATGCCGCGGGCCACCCGCTCGGCCACCGCGTCGGAGTGGTACAGGCGCGACTTGCGGCAGGTGACGACGATCTCCGCCGTGGTGCCGGCGGCGAGCACGGTGCGCCACGCCACGCGACGCGCGAGCTTTTCGAGTGTGGCAAAATCGCGGGCCTCGAACGTGTCGAG